>CAJULJ010000001.1:0-17651 GCA_910587395.1 uncultured Oscillospiraceae bacterium
TATCTTTGACCCCCTAATGGATGAATTCTGCCGCCTGCTGGCACAGTACGAGACGGCGTGCGGCGCTGCGCCAGGTGAGAGCGATTTGCGGCATGAGGCCGTCACAGACGTCTTGCGCGCGTTCGACCTGGAGGGCTGTTTGGATGGCTACTACATTTACGACTATGATTTTCGCATTTGTGACACCGGGCATGGCCGCAAGCGGCTGGTGTTCCTGTCCGGGATAGAGTTCTGCGGGATCCAGGGACTGCCCGGAGCCATGGCGGATGTCCGCTGCACGCTGGAATACCAGGTTCGGCGGCTCCGCCGCGCGCTGGGCATGGAACAGGAAACTGAGACAAAGGAGGCGGCTTGAATGGGATGCAATGGCGATATCGTCCTGCGCATTTCGCCCGAGCGGCTGGAGATCGCGCTGGAACAGCAAAAGGAGGGCGGCGTAGTCGCCCGCAAGAACATTTCGCCGGAAGCCCTGGCCGCCTGTATCCTGGGCAGCCGGTATGACGAAAAGGCCCGGGCCACCGGCCTGCTGCCGGAGGGCTGCGTCGCGGCCATTCTGGAGGAGGTAAATACCACCTACTTCATCCGATACCCGGAATTGTACGCCGACATCAGCTATTACGGCACGGAATATCTCCATTTTCCCCTTCCCCGGCTGGTGTTTGCCTTCCAGCATCTGGCCAAAACGGGCAAGGTGGGCAAGTGCCGGCTGTGCGTGGTGAAGGATGAGCTGCTGACCCCGGACACACCCACATATCACTACCCATTTTCCAACGTCAACTGTGAGAACGGGCAGATCTGCACCGGGAACAACGCCCTGCCTGCCTACCCAGACCCGTTCAGGCTCCACACGCTGATGGGGTACATCCTTCGGCTGCCCAACAACAACGACTACTTCATGGCCGCGCATAACCGGCCCCACGCCGGGTACCGGGATCTGCTGGAGCTGATGAAGGACAAATCCCCCGGCTTCTACTACTCTGATATTTTGGTGGAGGACGGCAAAACGCTGAACGCCTTTATGAATGGGAGGTAATGGCATGGAACGGAAAGACCCGAGACAGATTCAGGCCGAGCTGGCCATGCCCTTCGCGCCGGAGGATCTGGAATGGCGGCTGCAAAGGACGTTTGAGTACCAGGGTGAAACCAAGGGCATCGCCGTCCCCTATGTCACCAACCGGGCCATCATGGGCCGGCTGGATGATGTGGTGGGCCCGGAGAACTGGTACAACGACTTCAAGCCCTGGCACGGGGCCAACGGCAAGGAAGCCCAACTGTGCGGTATTTCCATCCGCTACGGGGAAGGCTTCATCACCAAGTGGGACGGCGCCGAGGATTCGGACATCGAGCCCGTGAAGGGCGGCCTGTCCGACAGCATGAAGCGGGCCGCCGTCCAGTGGGGCATCGGCCGGGTGCTGTATAACATGGACGTGGTGTTTGTAGAAGTGGAAAAGCGGGGCAAGACCTGGATCATCAAAAAAGACCAGCAGGAACAGATGGACTGCGCCTACCGAAAAATGCTGGGCAAGCTGGGCCTGACCCCAGCCCCCGCAGGCGGCCTGCGGCCCCAGCCGGAGTCCGCGCCGGACGGCCAAAGGCCGGACGCTGGGCAGGAAAAACCCGGGGATACCTCCTCCGGGAAGGCGGCGGACAAATCCGCCGGCAAGCCGGGAAAGGACAGCATCTCGTATATTGTCCGCAAAGCCAGGATCAACAAAGGCATCAACTCCAGCAGCACCCAGCTGCGGCTGGAATCCTCCAAGGGGGACAGGCTGGACGCCTTTGTCCGGGGAGAGCACCCGGAGCTGGCCGCGGGCATCGTTTTGGTGGATGTGAAGCTGGAAAAGAGGCAGCAGGATACCGTCGTCTACTATATGCTGGAAAAGTTCAAAGTGGCGGACATCCAGCCCCAGGCGGCATAGTGAGGAGCAAATCATGGAAAAAATCAAAAGTTTTCAGATCACCGGCATGACCATCGCCGGGTTCAAGTCCTATGGGGAACCCACAAACCTGGTGTTCGGAAATCCCACCGTCATCACCGGCGGCAACGGCCGGGGCAAGACCAGTATCGCCGACGCCATCGCCTTTGCTGTCACCGGCCTCCCCTTTTTCGGGGAGCGGGGCATTGACCGGCTGCACAACGAGGCCCAGCCCGACGTGTCCATCACCATGAACTTTGTGGATGAGGCGGGCACGGCCCATGTGCTCACCCGTACCCGGCACAAAAGCACCATGTCCATCCTCTATGACGGCTACACGATCCGCCAGATGGATCTCACCGAGCTGTTTGGCGAGAAAGACGTGTTCCTGTCCATCTTCAATCCTCTCTATTTCATTGAGGAGCTGGGGGAGGACGGCAAAAACCTGCTGGAGCGGCACCTGCCCCTGATTTCCCATGAGGCGGTGCTGGCACAGCTCTCCGACGCCACCCGGGCAGCCCTGGAAAACGAACCGCTTCTCTCCCCGGACACCTACCTGAAGAAAAAGCGGGCGGATATCCGGGAGCTGGAGGAAACCATCATCTACTTCCAGGGGCAGAAGGATCTGAGCGAAACCCAGGGGGAAAACCGGGAACAAAGCATTGCCGCCCTGACCGCCCGCCACACGGCCCTTGCCAAGGAGGTGGAGGAGCTGGAGGCCAAGCGGTTCGACGGCCTGGACACAAAGGCCATGGAGCAGCAGCTGGTGGAGCTCAGCGCCCGCTACCATGAGGCGGCTCAGGATGACTCTCCCCTGGACGCTGAGATTTTGGCGCTGGAGCGGAAGCTGGCCGCCCGAAAGGCGGAGCAGTACCAGTCCCCCTACACCCAGGCCATTGCCGAGGCCAACGCCCGGCTGGCGGAGCTTGCCGCGCGGTTCAACCAGGACAAGCAGGCGTTCCATGCCTGTATCCCTGGCGAACCCTGCCCCACCTGCCGCCGCCTCATCACCGCGGAGACGCTGGTGGAGGTGCGCTCGGCACTGGAAACGTCCAGCAAGGCGACCATTGCCGCCGGCCAGGAGCAGCGGGCCCAGCTCAATGAACTGAACGAAAATGACGCGAAGGCCAGGGCGGTCTTTGACCAGTTCCAGGCCGATGATGTGGCCGAGCTGGAAGGGCAGTTGGCCGGCCTCAAGGCAAAAAAGTCCGAGGACAGCCCGGCGAATGATCTGCGGGCCCAGATCCAGCAGCTCACCGCCGACTTGGAGTACGGCAACCTCTCTGAGGTGGAGTACGCCCGGCTGAAGGAGTGCCGGGAGGAACTGCGGGAGTGCGCTGCCGATTTGAAAGCGGCCCAGGCCGCGGCGGATCAGAAGCCGGAGGACTTTGACGGAAAGATCAAAGCCGCCCAGGACAAGATCACGGCGCTGAAAAAGCTGATCGCCGACGTTGCCATCTATGTGAGCGAACGGGCGAAGCTAACCTTCTCCGCGCTGAAGATGAACCGGGTGGAGATTTCCCTCTACGATGTGGTGAAAACTACTGGGGAGCGGAAGGACGTGTTCAAATTCACCTACGGCGGGCGGCGCTATGACCGGCTCTCCCTGTCCGAGAAGATCCGGGCGGGGATGGAGGTGTCCGAGCTGATGAAGCGGCTCACCGGGCGCAATTACCCGGTATTCGTGGACAACATGGAGTCCGTGGACGACCTCAACAACGTGCGGCCCACCGGGCAGGTCATCATGGCAAAGTGCGTCGGCGGTACGCCGCTGGCGGTGCGGCCGGTGCGGCCCATCACCCTGGCGGAGCGGCAGGCTGCATAGGAGGTGATCCCGTCTGGCCGTGAAGCAGTATGACAAAATTCCCATCGTGGACGCGGCCAGACGGTGTGGTGTGGCCCTCGCCTCCCGGACGCTGAAGCACCGGGAGGTGGAGGCCACCTGCCCCTTCTGCCACGACCACGGGCCGGGAAAGTATCACCTCAGCCTGAACACCAGCACGGATCTGTACCGCTGCAACCTGTGCGGCGCCCACGGCAACAGCGTGACGCTGTATGCCCGGCTGATGGGCGTGACCAACCGGGAGGCATACCAGGCGCTGACCCGGGAGGGTAAGGTCTATCCCATGCCCCGGCAGGCAAAGGCCCGGACAGAGACAGAGCGCCAGCCCATGCCCCTGGAGCGGCGGCACGAAGCCTATACCTCTATGCTGGAGCATCTCACGCTGCTGCCCCGGCACCGGGAAAACCTGCTGGAGCGGGGGCTGTCCGAGGAGCGTATCGCGCGGAATCAGTACCGCAGTATGCCGGAGACGGACGCGGGGCGGCGGCTTTTGGCCGCCCTGCTCCGTTCCAGCGGCCATGAGCTGCTGGGGCTGCCGGGGTTCCGCACCTACTACGGCGACTGGACGATTTGTGGGCCGAAGGGCTTCCTGATCCCTGTCCGCAGCAAGGACGGGCTGATCCAGGGCATGAAGATCCGACTGGACGATGCGGATAAGCCCAGCAGGAAATACCGCTGGCTGTCCAGCCGGGATAGGCCCAACGGCACCCGGAGCTATTCCTGGGTTCACGTCACCGGCGACACCACCCAAAAGCGAGCCTTCCTGACGGAGGGCCCGCTGAAGGGGGACGTGGCCAGCTACCTGGCCCATGACACGCTGTTTGTGTGCGTGGGCGGCGTGAACGCCATCCGCGGGCTCAAGGGCACGCTGAAGGATTTGGGCGTCACCCAGGTGGTGGAGGCCATGGACATGGATCAGATGACGAACCCCGATGTCCGCAACGCCGTGCTGGCGATGCGGAGGGAAGTACAGGCCATCAAGGGCCTAAAATACACGAAATACACATGGGATCCGGCGTACAAGGGAGTGGATGACTACCTTCTCAGCCGGGCGGCGGTCATGTAAAAAGATAAGGAGGGCAAAGTAATGGATAACGTATTTGATATGCACGATTTCATCGGAACGTCCCAAGGCGATAAAGCCCATATGTTGGGTAAATTCCTCTATTTCTCCCTGGCAAACCTGCTGGTGGACAAGGTGGAGCTGTCCAAGCTGTGTGAGGACATGGGAATCCCCTACGCCGGCGGCACCCGGCTGTCCGTGGGCGACGCGTTCCGCTCCGCCACCGGAGACATCCGGGAGCGCGTCCCGGTGACGGCGATGGGGGAAACCAACATCTACCTGGCCTACTGCCGGGACAACAAGCGCACCAGCGCCGATATTTTATCCCGGGAGCTGGTGAAGGAGACGCTGAACCAGCGTACCAACAACTACGAAAAGCTGGCGAACATCAGCTATGATAAGAAAGACGGCGTGTTCCGGGCGGAAAACCTGGCGCCGGATGACGCCATCGACGTGCCGGCCTGCTGCCGCAAGGCGGAGGAGCTGTTCGAGCTCTATCAGAAGTGCGCCAACCGGAAACAGATCGAAACCATCTGTGTCAACTATTTGCGGGGGCTGGAGGCCACCAAGCTGAGCATCACGGGGCATATGTACTTCGTGCCCCGCACCCACATGGACAAGGTGGACGTGTTCGAGGAGTTCATCGGGCTGTTGGGCGGGCTCAACCGCAGGGAGACACCGCTGATGGTGAACAGCTTTTACATCATCGACGATGAAAAACAGCGGTCTAAAATGACCGAGGAATTCTATGCGGCGGTGAAAAAGGAGATCGCCACCTACCAGGAGCGGGCGGACTATCTCATTAAGTCCGGCAGTCAGAGCCCGGCGGTGATGGATCGCTGGGTGTTGAAAATCCAGGCGTTGGAGGAGAAAAAGAAGCACTATGAGGATGTGCTCCGCCGGGAGCTGGACGGGCTGGACGATGAATTTTCCACGCTGAAGTTCCTGGGGCAGGAGCTCCAAATGAGGGCACAGAGTATTCGCTTTCAAAAGGCGGCATAAACGGGAATAAGCGTGCGGGGGAAGGTTCAGCCTTCCCCCGCATTGTTTTCTTTATTTGTTGCGATGCCTCTTATGCAATTAAATAGAAAGCCTTTCCCATAGCATGAGCCTGGAGCCTGTCTCTTAACGAGATGTGGTCTGTTAGCTGGCCGTTCCGTCTCCTAATATTGGGTATCGTTCTGCTCCAGCTTCTCTGGCAAGCAGCAGTGGACTGCCAGACTATAATAAAAATAATGGTTTGTATGCAACTGGCAGGCTGTGCTCTGGCACAAGAACGGCTGACAGCTCAATGTGCTTCCTCAGAAGCTGGAAGTGCTGACAGCGTGACCACAAACGTAGTTCCCACGCCCACCTGGCTGGACGCTTCAATTTTTCCGCCATGAAGGTCAACAATTCTTTTTGTGAGTGAAAGGCCCAGCCCATTCCCAGCTGTTTTATGGGATGTATCACCTTGATAAAATTTTTCGTATATTCGTTGGAGTACCGCTTGATCCATGCCAATCCCGTCGTCTTGGATTACAACTTGAATGTCAGTTCCTATCTTCCTGAGCAGTACACGGATTTTTCCGGCTTGCTTGACAAATTTAATTGCGTTTCCAAGCAGGTTTTGCCAAATCTGTAGGAGTAGATCACGGTTGGCATAACAGTCCACTGGATCTAGGTCAATATCCAACTCAAGATGTTTTCCGTTCCACTGCGGTTCCAACATTAGGATAGCCTCCCGCAGTTGCTCATCCAGGGAGAACCACTCCCTCTGAATTTCAATCTCTTGGTGTTCCAGCCGCGACAAAAGTAGAATATTACCGATCAGTGTGGAAAGCCGCCGTGTGTTAAACAGGATGCGCCGAGTATATTCAGTCCGTTTTTCTTCGGAAAGCTCTTTGCGCTGCAGCAGTGTGGCGTATCCCTCAATCGCCGATAAAGGTGTCTTGAATTCATGGGACACGTTTTCAATAAAATCATTTCGGAGAATTTCAGTCCCAGCTAACTCTCGGGTCATTACGTTGAAATTGTGGGCCATCTCCCGGATCTCAGAAGCTGGTATATCCTCATTCAATTCGATATTGAAATTTCCTTTTGCCACCTCTTGAGTGGCTTTGCTGATTTCAAGGATCAGCTCTAGCGGGCGTTTTCCAATCAGCCTAAACAAAATTGTTCCAATGACGATGCTGACCGTTGGGGTAACGAACAGCCCCCGCAGAAGATGCTGAGAATCCAAAAAACCGATACGAAACAGCAACACAGCAAAGGCGGTGGAAAGGGTCATGGTTATGCTCAAAACCAAGAAGAGTAGAATGGAAAACATTGCGGCTGTTTTTATAGTCCGCTGATGCAGTTTCATTTCTTCACCACCTTATAACCCAGTCCTCGGATAGTGATAATATCAAAGTCTGGATTTCCACGGAAACGCTCTCTAAGTCTGCTAATATGTACGTCTAGAGTATGGGGGTCCGTTTCGCTGTCCACTCCCCATATATCGTCCATGAGCTGACGCCTCGTAAATATGTGGTTGGGAGAGGCCGCCAGCTTGAACAGGAGGAGGAACTCCTTCTGAGGGAGCTCTGTTTCCTCGCCGCCAGTATGGACGGTCAACGTGTCGCAGTCAAGAATTGTATCGCCCAGCTTTGTCCTGCGCTGACTGGCGATTTGGGATCGGCGCAGCAGGGCCTCCACTCGCCATACCATCTCATTGACATCAATTGGCTTGACCATATAATCATCTGTGCCGATGCGGAAACCTTCTCGTTTATCCGCCGCACCGGATCTTGCTGTAATCATCAGAACAGGCGTGTTGTAATGTGCTTCCCGCAACGCTTTAATCAGCTCAAACCCGTCCATACGCGGCATCATAATATCCGAAATAATCAAATCGACATACGTCTCGTCCAAAATATCAAAGGCCTCAATTCCGTCTACAGCCGGAACCGCAGTGTATCCATTTTCCGTCAGAACCGCACAGAAAAGATCCCTCAGCTCATTATCGTCCTCTACCACCAGGATTTGAAACATTTCTACCACCTCTTTTTCACAGTATAGCAAAGATATCAATATTGTGGAAGCATTTTAAACCAAAAATCTCAACTGAACCTCAACGACATCAAATTGAGGTTCAGTTGAGATTTGGTTGAGTTTTAGTTGAGAAAAACAGCGTATGATCTCGTTACTAAACGGCAACAGGAGGGAAACCTATGCTGCAAATTCAAAACATAAAGAAGCAATATAAAACAGGCTATCTGATCCAGCAGGCCCTAGACAATGTCAGCTTGAGCTTTCGGGACAGCGAATTTGTTTCAATCCTTGGCCCCAGCGGTTCTGGTAAAACCACGTTGCTGAATATCATCGGCGGACTGGATCAATATGATAGTGGCGAATTAATGATCAACGGCATCTCCACCAAAAAATATAGGGATAAGGACTGGGATTCCTACCGAAACCACACCGTTGGCTTCGTTTTCCAAAGCTACAATTTGATTCCTCACCAGTCCATCCTCGCGAATGTGGAGTTGGCGCTGACTATCTCCGGCATCTCTCGCAGGGAGCGCCGCCAAAGGGCAGAGCAGGTGCTGACTCAGGTGGGGCTGGGGGATCAGCTCCATAAGCGTCCCAATCAAATGTCTGGGGGACAGATGCAGCGAGTGGCCATTGCAAGGGCGTTGGTCAACAATCCAAGCATCCTTCTGGCCGACGAGCCCACCGGAGCACTGGACACCGCCACCAGCCTCCAGATCATGGAGCTGCTGCGGGAGGTTTCTAAAGAACGTCTGGTTGTCATGGTGACTCACAATTCTGAGTTGGCGGAGCGGTATTCCACTCGTATTGTCAAACTGCAGGACGGTAGGATTACGGACGATTCCGCGCCTTATACCCCGGAAGTGGGGGAGCTCCCGACACCAAAGTATCAAAGCATGGGCCGGGTGTAAACAGACAATAAAAGTATACCAAATTCCGCCATGCCTACTGGACCATTTTCCGCCAAACTGAGCCAATTTTCGCCAGTTAAGGGTACCAGTTAAAGAAACCGCAATTTTGCAAGATAGTCAATAAAACCTCGCAAAAGCGGTTGAATATCCCTATATTTGACCGCTTTTGCGAGGTGTCACAGCGCCGCAGCGCTGTGTATTCCCTTACTAGAGGGCTGGTATACTCTGTGGCGGATTTTGGCCCCTTTTGCGTGTCTGCTTACACCGGGCTAAAATGTCGCTCCTCACAGCATTGTCGCTCAGCTTTAATAATTTGCGCACAAAAAAAGGGCGGACGCTGCTAACATCTATTGCTGGCTCCATTGGCATCATCGGCATTGCATTGATCCTGGCCCTTTCCTCCAGTGTAAACCGCTATATCGCAGATATGCAGAAGGACACAATGACCTCTTATCCCATCACAATCAGTGCGGAAACCTTTGATATGTCTGGCATGATGGCTGGCGGGCAGCGGATCGGCGGGCCAAACACGCGATCCGAACTGCGGGATGGCGTACACGCGGATTACCGGGATATTGAACTGAGCGAAACTGTATTCGCCAGTATCATAGAAAATAACCTGACAACGTTCAAGAGCTATTTGGACGACCCAAACAGCGAAATCCATCAGTATCTGGGGGAAAATGGATTTGTCTACACCTATGATGTGTGCTTTGATGTTTATTCTTATGACGCGAACGGAGTGTTGATTAATAGCGGCGCAGATGTTGGGACCTTAATCAGTTCCGGCGGGGGATTCAGTTCCATGCCAGGCGGAATCGGAGATATGTCAATGATGATGGGCGGATCTGCTGGGGCCGAGAATTTCTCCGAGCTGATGGCAAGTCCTGACGGCAATATGGTCAGTCATATCGTCACCGACAGCTATGAAATGCTTTACGGGGCCTGGCCAGAGCATTTTGACGAGGTGGTGTTGGTTCTGGATGAGAACCGATCCCTTTCTGCCGGCACTCTCTATCAACTGGGTCTGCTGACAGCGGAGGACTATGAGGAAGCCTCCGAGCAAATCAAAATGGGAGAAGAAGTGACCGCAAAGGACTGGAGCTATGAGGAAATCAGCGGCCATCGTTTTTATCTTGTTTTGCCCAGCAGTTATTATGCCGAACATGAGAACGGCACGTTTTCCTATATTGGCGATAAGGCTTTGAATGCAGAGCAGCTTTTGGAGGATGCTCTGGAACTGAAAATCTGCGGTATCGTCAAGCCGCGGGAGGATGCTGCAAACGCCGTTATTTCCACTGCTGTGGCCTATACCTCCCAGCTGACAGACTATGTGATCCAACAGACAGATGGAAGCGCTGTGGTCCTTGCCCAAGAAGCAAATCAGGAAACCAATGTCCTCACAGGGATAAAATTTGAGACGCTGGATGATGCTGAAAAAATTGTGGAAGCCTCCACCTATATCTCGGCGATGGGCATATCGGATAAGGCATCCCTTTATTCTATGATTTTGTATTACAGCTCCGCAGATGCACAGGGAACCGCTCCCGTAGAGCAGCAAAGCGAGCTTCAGCCCATGCAGGGGGCAGGCCAGACAGGTACTGCAAATATGGGCAGTGCAAATATGGATGAAGCCGCTATGGCGCAGGCGTTGGACGTCTGGCTGGCGGAAACGCCGGACAATGAGATCTTGCTGTCCGTTTACAACGAGTATATCGACGGGGCCTCATATGCAGACAACATGAAAAAGTTCGGCAAAGTCAGCTATGATGCGCCCGCATCCATCAGCATTTATACCGACAGCTTTGAGGATAAGAACGCGGTTTCCGCCTGCATTGAGCGCTATAATGACAGCGCTGACGAGGCTGGCAAGATTACCTATACCGACTATGTGGCCCTATTGACCAGTTCCATTACATCAATGGTCGACGTGATCTCGTATGTCTTGATTGCCTTTGTGGCGGTGTCCCTGGTTGTCTCCTGTATTATGATCGGCATCATCACGCACATCTCCGTGATGGAGCGGACGAAAGAGATCGGCATCCTCCGGGCGTTGGGAGCATCCAAGCACAATGTTTCCCAGGTATTTAATGCCGAGACATTTATCGTTGGCATCTGTGCAGGCTTGCTGGGTGTAGGGGTGTCCGCGTTGCTGACAATTCCCATTAATGCCGTACTGGAAAGTCTGCTGGGCATTGGAGCGCTTACGGTAGCCCTGCCCGCCGTATATGCAGTAGTTTTGGTCGCGTTGAGCGTGGTCATCACCATGATAGGCGGGCTGCTGCCTGCGAAAAGGGCGGCAAAACAGGACGCTGTCATTGCGCTGCGTACAGAATAGGAGGGATTGTCATGTTGAACTGCTCATTTTGGAAAAATGCTGTATATACGGCAAAGAGGATCGCTGTTCGGGGGATTGCCGGCGCACTGCTGTGTGCGGTGCTGATATTGTTCCTTGCTCCGGCCTATGCCGTAGGCTGCGCAGATCCTCTTGCCACTGAAACGGGAAAAGCGGAAATTCATGCGGGAGATGTGGTGTGCTTTGGCATATGCGATGATGCCTGCGGCTTTGACGGGAAATGGCTGGTTTTGGATACGGAGCATACCAATACCGGCGAGCCGGGCATATTCCTTATGGCGCTGAATCTCATTTCGGATGAAAAGGGAGACAGCCTTCTGTTTCGCGACATTGGTGGGGATGTATCTGTCTCTTTTGCGGACAGAGGAGACACCTTTGCGGCGGAACACCCCGGATCGACTGACTATCGGAACAGCGATATTCAGATCTGGTGTGAAGACTTTGCACAATCCCACCTGACCCAAGCGGAATACGGTGCGCTCCTCCCTACGCTGAAATCAGATGCAGGCGTTGCGATTCCGGGCTTTGGAATCCCAATTCCCGGGGTTTCTACCGGCACGGTGGATTTTGACCCGGTTGATGAAATCCTGAACGGCGACAGGTTATTCCTGCTTTCCGCTGAGGAAATCACGAATCCGCAGTATGGTTTTGTGGATGCCCGTTCCCGTGTTGCCCAGTATAAGGGAACGGAGGAAGGCTACTGGCTCCGTTCCCCCCATATCCCTACATTTCCGTTGGATGTAGGATTTGTATTCAGCTTTGGAGCGGTGATGGATTTCCCCGTGAACGGAAATTTTGCATTTGAAATGAATTCCTATGCCCGTCCGGCCTGCAATCTGGACAGCAGTAAAATCACGGATGCGGAAGTTTTGGCAGTGTGCGGCGAAAAAACGATCTGGCGGCTGAGCTTCCAAGATGGCGAGCACAACGACCGGGAGTATGATACCAGCCTTCCGATTATCGGCGAGGTTATGGATTTGACGGCGCTACTGAAAAAGGCGCTGGTGATTACCGCCTGCGTGTTGATCCTTCTGATCGTTGTCATAGTGGTGGTAATTCGGAAAGTGCTTCGTAAACGGCGAGCGAAACGGATGGCAGAGAAAAAACAGGAGGAAGGATCGATCGGTGGAGAATAACTGGGAATTGTATTGAGAACTGCACAGTCAGGTGGACAGTGAATAATTAAAGAATTTTCAACTACCGGCACCTGTTGGGGTGCCGGTAGTTGCATGAAGAAAAAATCTCCCTATGAAGTAATATGATGAGCTCCCCCCAAAGCACCGAATTTAAGCGATTAAACGAGACAAATGGCTTCATACCATTTGCCTCTTTTGCTGTTGTAGTGTTGTGAAGTTTAATTTGTCCCTATAGAATATTTTGATTCTCCAACACAAAAGGTTATGCCGTAAAATGGCAAGGCTGTGCGGTTGCCCTTTCTTATCATATGACAATATGTATAATTGTTGCAGAATAGGCTGCGAATATTTCTGCAAAATAGCGCAGGCCGGTTTGAGGAGGAGAGTATATGATAAAAAGGGAATGGCTTACACGAGGTACTGCGTTGCTGATCTGCGCTGCCTCTATGTTCTCGTTGCTGGCCGGATGTAACAGTGAGGATAACATTATACCCGCTCCTTCTGCCTCAGTGGAGGTAGAAAACGTTGTCCCGGATCGGGGCATGGCAGACCGTTCGGATCTTATGTATTTGGATAGCATTGAAAGGTATAAAAAGACAGACTGGACCGCCAATTGGATCTGGACTGAGGGCTGCGCAGAGGACAGCTATGTGGCTTTCCGCAAGACCTTCAACCTGGATCAGGCCGTCCCCTCTGCTACCGCGTTTATTTCTGCTGTAGACAAGTACGTGCTGTGGGTCAACGGGGAGCTGGCCGTGCTGGACGGTTCGCTGAAGCGGGGCCCCACTCCTTACGACAGCTACTATGATACAGTGGAGCTCACCAATCTGAAGCAGGGGGAGAACACCATCGCACTGCTGGTGGCTTTCAACGGCCGCTCCGGGGACGGTTCCATTGTCCCCGTCCTTCTGGACGAGGAGGGGGACGAGTACACCCAGGCGGGGCTGATCTTTGAACTGGATGCCGGGGGCGTGGCCGTCTGCTCGGATAGCTCCTGGAAAGCCGCCCGGCATAACGGCTACAAGAACCGGGTCACCGCCGGGGCGGATTACCCAGGCTATACCCAGTCCTCCATGCTGGCGGAACGTAACGTCTACTTTGATGCACGGGACGACCTGGGTGAGTTTATGAGCGAGGGCTATGATGACAGCCAGTGGGAGAACGCCACGCCGATCTCCAAGGCCGGAGACTTGCCCTTCGGCGACCTCTACTCCGCCATGATCGCACCCGTCAAATTTGAAGAAATTACTGACTTTGCCAACTCCACGGACTATGTAGGCAAGGCGTTGGCCCAAGATACAACCCTGGTGCTGGAACTGCCGGGCAACATCCAATTCACTCCCTATTTTGAGTTGGAGGCTCCGGCGGGCAAAAAGTTGACCTTCTACACCGACACCTACACCGACAAGCAGGATATGCCCAACTTCAAGGACACCTATGTCACCGCCGAGGGGATCCAGCACTATGAGAATTATCCCTGGCGTAGCGGTTCCAAGCTCATCATCGAGGCGGAGGCCGGGGTGACCTTTACCCGGCTGGGCTACCGCGCCAGCGGCTTCAACGGGGAGTGGGCGGGGGCCTTCGTCTCCTCGGATGCCGGGCTGGACCAGCTGTGGCAGGAGTCACTCAACACCCTGGCAATCTGTATGCGGGATACATACATGGACTGCCCCGAGCGGGAACGGGGTCCCTACATGGGGGATGCCTCCAACCAAATCGACGCGGCGCTGTACAGCTATGACCAGGCGGGGCTGGACATGACGAAAAAGGCCATCCTGGCCTGCGTGGCCTGGACGCGGACGGACGGGGCCATCCCCAGCCGCGCCCCCAGTGCGAAGCCCCAGGAGATCCCCAACCAGAGCCTTATCTTTATGACCAGCGTGTACCACTACTGGCTCCACTCCGGGGATAGGGAAACGGCGGCGGCCTATTGCACAGCTTTCCTCAACTACCTGAAGATGGTGGAGATGGAAAACGGCCTGCCGGTGTACCGGGACGGCTCCTGGACGTGGAACGACTGGGGGGACTGCATCGACACCAGGCTGCTTCAGGCGGGCATCTACTACTACGCCCTCACCGTCACTAAGTCCATAGCCGACGACCTGGGCATCACCGAGGGGACGGAGTTCCTCACCGAGCGGATGGACTCCATGAAGGAAAACTGGCGGGCCGCCTACTACACCGAGGAGGGCTTCAAGAGCCCGGACAGCAAGTATGTGGACGACCGCGCCAACGCCATGCTGGCCCTGTCCGGTTTGGCCGGGGAGGAGGACTACGCCCTCATCACCGATGTGGTCATGAGCACCTGCGAGGCCAGCCCCTTCATTGAGAAGTACGTGCTGGAGGCCCTGTGCGTCATGGGCCGGACCGACCTGGCCCTCCAGCGGATGCGGGACCGCTACGCCCCCATGCTCCAGGACGGGTACGACACCCTGTGGGAGACCTTCGACGGGGAGACCGGCACCGTCAACCACGGCTGGACCGCCGCACCGCTGTACATCCTGTCCAAGTACGCCGCCGGCGTCCGCCCAACTGTGGCAGGGTTTGAAGAATACGAGATCGCCCCCTGCGCCGCCCTGGACAGCTTTGACTGCACCGTCTGGACGCCTAAGGGGGAGATCGGCGTGAAGCTGGAGACCACGGCGGAGGGGAAGACCCTCACCGTCAACGCCATCGACGCCGTGGGCACGGTTATCGTGCCGGAGGGCATGGGCACGGATATCACCGTCACCGGCGGGGACTGCCCCGTGGACGGCGGGCGGGTGACCATCACCCAGGCCGGGGAGTACGTCATCACCATTCAATAGGACGCACAAAAAGGCGGGACCGCTTATGCGGCCCCGCCTTTCATGCTATGCAGTTATATCACTGTTTTTTCCAAGGGGAAAACGAATGGTGAGGAAGAACATATTGTCGGCCACCCTGATGTCCATCGTGCCGCCGTGCTGCGCCGCGATATACTGGATGCTCTTTGTGCCAAAGCCGTGGCGGGAGCTGTCCCCCTTGCTGGTGGCGGGCAGGCCGTGATCCAGCTTCAGACCGCCGCTGAAATAGTTGGACTCCTCAATGACCAGCACGTCCCCTTCCTCCCGGCAGGAGAGGGAGATCACCCGCTCCTCCAGCGGGAGGGGCTTCACGGCCTCCACCGCGTTGTCGATGATGTTGCCAAACAGGGAATAGGTCTGCACCGGGGTGAGGAAGTCCAGCCTGCCGCCATCGGCCATGCAGGAAAAGGAGATGCCGCTTTTCTGGCAGGTCATGGCCTTTTCGCACAGCACCACGTCCAGCACCTCGTTGCCCGTTTTGATGTTGGCGTCGTAGAACTGGATGGCCTCCCGCAGGGAAGCCGCCTCCGCCCCGGTGAGCTTGCCCTCGATTTTGTCCAGGATGTGTTTGAGATCGTGGCACTTCATGTTGATGACGTCCATGTTGGCCTTGACGGACTCGAACTGCGCCCGGTCCTGCCGCCAGAGCTGGTGGAGGATGCCGATCTGCTCCTCCTGCTCACTTTGGGAGAAGATACCCGCGCAGATGGTGAGGATGGTGAAGCTGAACCCCACATAGAGCACTTTGGTCACGATGTTGAGCATGGGGCTTTCCCCTTCATATACCCGGGAAACGCAGATCAGGATATTCACCAGCGTCACTGTGGCAATGGACAGGACAATGACATTGCGTGTGGTGCGCCGGTTGTGAACCAACCGATTTTTTGGCGTAAACAGCGCGGCCAGCAACACAATGGACAGCAGATGGAAGCCAAAAAAGATGGCCCAGTCCAGATTCGATATCTCTGGATCGGAGTGGAGCAATGCCAGCGTCTCCCGGTCGTTGATCCCCCGCAGGTTTTGCAGCAGGGGATAGAGCTTATTGGTAAATTGATAGGCCGCTATGCCGGAGCAGAAGGCCAGCAGCATTTCTTGAATATCGTACTTCCAACAGAACACGAGGGCGGTAAAGTTCAGCACGGTGATGGCAGAGTAGCACAGCACCCGTACCAGGAGGGAACCCGTCTCCGTATACCAGATGGCCAAGAGGTAGCAGACTACCATCCCCTCCAGCAGGGTGAGGGCGATTCGGACGAAGAAAAAATCCCGCCGTTCAAACCTGCGGGCAAACAGGGCAATGCAGATATAACACTCCCAGTAGGTCAGCATCAGGTTGACGCTCTGCATGGTGTAGGGCGTGGTAAAGGCCGCAATCAATTCATTCATAGCGTTGTGTCTCCATAAAACGGACAAAAGCGTCGGTAAATGCTTTCCGTTTTGGATGGCTGATCTGGAGCGGTTGCCCGCCCACGATCACATTCATGCCGTCGATGCGGTCCACATGGGCCAGGTTGACCAGCAGGAAGCTGTTGCAGCGGACAAAGCCCTGCTCTATCAGGGCGGACTCGGCGCTTTTCATGGTCTGGTACTGGCGGTATTCCCCGCTGGTGGTGTGATAGACGCAGTGGTGTCCCTTGACCTCCACATAGCGGATATCACGGGGCGAGAGACGCACAAAGCTGGTGTCGGTGCGGATGAGCACGTCGGGGGGCATCACGTGCTCCAGCCTGGCCAGCACCTTGGTGAATTTCAGCGCGAACTCCGGATAGGCCACCGGCTTGACAATGAAATCGGAGGCGGCCACCTCATAGCCCTGGATGGCGTACTGGCGCATGGTGGTGACGAAAATGAGGATCACCTTTTCGTCCTTCTCCCGCAGAAGCTTGGCCGCGTCCATGCCGTTGAGCATGGGCATCATGATGTCCATATACACGATGTGGAACGGGGAGTATTTCTCCAAAAACGTGATAGGTTCATAGAAGATCGAGACGGAGACAGACAATTTGTGCTCGGAGGCGTAGGTTTTGATATGGTTTTCCAGCGCCGCGGCCTGCTCCCGGTTGTCCTCTACGATAGCGATGTTAATCATGTCTGCCCGCCTCCTTTCGCCTATTTAATATAGCAATTTTAACAAGGAAAGTCAAGGTTGGGCCGCCGGCATTTGTAAGGTTATGCGGCCAGAGACAAAGGTTACGCGGTTCCCATTGAAAACTTTGGGCACATCAAATAAATTGAGGGTGCGAAAAGGGGGAGGACCCCGACAAATATATGAGGAGGATATCTCAATGAAAAAGCACATGAAATTGGCAACCCTGTTTCTGACCATGGCGATGGCTCTGTCCTTGGCTTCTTGCAGCGGTGGCGGTGGCGGAAGCAGCGCCGGGGGCAAGGTCACCGGCGTCTACCTCAGCCCCGCCAACCTGAGCTATCAGAATATGCGGCCCCAGTATAACTACTACCTCACCACCTTCACCCACGAGGAGCTCACGCTGATGGATAACAATACCTACTGCCTGGTGCTCTCCTCCTCCACCTTCTCCGCCCTGGAGCTGGCCGAGAGCACCAACGACGCCAAGGGCAACGAGCGGG
>CAJULJ010000001.1:17751-173275 GCA_910587395.1 uncultured Oscillospiraceae bacterium
ACCCTTCCCCCTGCCGTCCAGGTCACCGGCGACACCAACTACTACCCCTCCAGCTATGCCTCCATGGACGAGATGCGCGCCGCCCTGAAGGACTACCTCATCGAGAGCCAGGAGGAGGGCAGCGTACTGCTGCGCAATGAAAACGGGGCGCTCCCCCTGGCCTCCAACGCCAGCGTGACGCTGTTCGGCTTCGCCGCCGCCACCCCTGTCTACCACGGCGGCTCCGGCGGCCCGCCCAACAACGGCATCAACCTCTACGACGCCATGAAGGAGGAGGGCTTCCAGGTCAACGAGACGGTGTACAACGCCATCGTGGCCGCCAACGGCGCCCGCACCAAGACCGGACTCATCGGCGAGATCTCCGCCAGCGCCTACGCCGGGACGGAGGGCTCCTACGCGTCCGGCTACAACGACGCCGCCATCTACGTCATGAGCCGCTTCGGCGGCGAGGAGGGCGACCTGAACCACGGCCTCCAGGGCGACTGGCAGGAGGGCCCCGCGGGCGTGCCCGAGCTGTCCCTCCACCAGGAGGAGATCGACACCCTCAACATGATAAAAAACTCCGGCAAGTTCGGCAAGATCATCGTGGTGCTCAACTCCGGCTACGCCATGGATCTGGGCTGGCTGGCGGACTACGGCGTGGACGCCTGTTTGTGGATCGGCTACCCCGGCAACTACGGCATGACCGGCGTGGCCCGGGTGCTGGGCGGCCAGGCCGACCCCTCCGGCCGCAACGTCATCACCTACGCCGCCGACTCCCTCAGCTCCGCCGCCATGCAGAACGCCGGCGACTTCACCTTCGACAACCTCACCGGCCAGTATAAGAACAAGTACCTGGTGTACGCCGAGGGTATCTATGTGGGCTACAAGTACTATGAGACCCGCTACCAGGACCAGGTGCTGGGCGTCAACAACGCCAACGGCCCCAAAGGCGTATACGCCAGCAAGGGCGGCGCGTGGAACTATGCCGACGAGATGGTGTTCACCTTCGGCGCGGGGCAGTCCTACGCCGGTTTCACCCAGGAGCTGCTGAGCGTGGACTGGGACAAGTCCACCCACACCGTCACCGCCCAGGTGAAGGTGACCAACAACGGCGCGGACAATTACTCCGGCAAGAGCAAGGACGTGGTGCAGCTCTACGTCCAGCTCCCCTACGAGGCGGGGCAGGCGGAAAAGAGCGCCATCCAGCTGGCCGACTTCGCCAAGACCTCCGCCCTGGCGGCGGGGGAGAGCGAGACCGTGACCCTGGAGTTCTCTGACTACATCTTCGCCACCTATGACAGCAATGCCGCCAACGGGGCGGACAGCTCCAAGACAGGCTGCTACGTGTTCGACCCCGGCGAGTACTTCTTTGCCATCGGCAGCGACGCCCACGACGCGCTGAACAACGTGCTGGCCGCCCGGGGCGTCACTGGGATGTTCGACGCCGAGGGCAATCCTGTGGAGGGCGATGCCGCCAAGGCCCACAAGGACGAGCTGGCCAGCCTGGACAACACGACCTACGCCGTCTCCCCCTATACCGGCGAGGTGGTGTCCAACCACTTCGAGGACCGGGATATCAACTACTTCATCCCCGGATCCGTGACCTACCTGACCCGTTCCGACTGGAACACCTTCCCCGACACGGTGGCAAGCCTCACCGCCACCCCGGAGATCCAGGACCTGATGGAGAACTTCCAGTACGAAAAGCCCTCCGACGCCCCGGACATCTCCACCTACCAGTACAAGCAGGACAACGGCATCTCCTTCATTGAGATGAAGGACACGGCCTTCGACGACCCCAAGTGGGAGGAGTTCATCGACCAGCTCACCCCCACCGAGCTGGCCCAGATCACCGGCGACAAGATGGGCCTGGATATGATCGAAAGCATTGACCTCCCCGCCTATGCCGGCGGCGACGGCCCGGACGGGCACCAGGGCGGCGTGCTGTTCAACGCGGAGATGGCGGCCGCCTCTACCTTCAGCAAGGAGATGCTGGAGCAGCGCGGCCAGTTCTTCGCGGAGGAGAGCTACTGGATCGGCTTCCGCCAGATCTACTCCCCCGGCGGCAACATCCACCGCACCCCCTATTCCGGCCGTAACTTTGAGTACTACTCCGAGGATGCCAACCTGAGCTACATCTGCAGCGAGGTTCAGACCAAGGCTATGGCGGAGGGCGGCTGTGTGGGCACCTTTAAGCACTTCTGCGGCAACGACCAGGAGACCAACCGACACGGCGTAGCCACCTTCATGACCGAGCAGACCTACCGCGAGGGCCCCCTGCGGGGCTTCGAGGGCGGGCTCCAGGCCGGGCACAGCATGGCCACCATGACCGCCTACAACCGCATCGGCTGCGTGCCCACCGCCAGCGACTACGAGACCATGACCACCGTGCTGCGGGATGAGTGGGGCTTCACCGGCATCAACATGACCGACAGCTCCAAGGACTCCGCCAGCTACATGGGCACCGCCGACGCCATCCGGGCGGGCACCTGCCAGTTCAACAACGACCCCGGCCGCGTGCCTGAGGCATCCAACCTGCTGGTGAAGGACAAGGACGGCTTCATCTGGGGCAAGCTCCGGGAGGTGGCCAAGTACTACCTGTATACCATGAGCCGCTCCAACCTGGTAAACGGTTTGAGCAAGACGGAGACCGTCCAGAACTACACCCCCTGGTGGAAGCCCGCCCTCACCGGGCTGAACGTCGCCATCGGCGTGCTGACCGCAGGCACCGCGGCGCTGTATGTCCTGTCCGAGATCAAGTCCAGGAAGGGGGGCAAATAAGATGAAGCGCTTGTTCCAAGACGCGAAACCGGGCTTTTGGTTGAGCGCGGCTGCCGCAGTTATTGCCCTGGTAGGGGCTGCAGCTTATGTGATCATCTACATGGCCACCGCCGCCGAAACGGTGGACCGGGTGTTCTCCTGGCTTACCTTTGGACTGGCGCTGGGCGGTGCGGTCATTACCCTGGCGGGTGAGACGTTGCGGCTCCCCTTCACCCCCATCCTGGGCGGGGCCTGCTTCTCTGTGGCCCTGGCCAACCATCTGGTGGAAACCGCTTACCCCCTGGCCGATGTACTCACCGGCGTGCCCTTCTTCGGGGGCAACCCCACCTTGGCCATTGCCTTTTCCGTGGTGTTCGGCGCGGCCGCGGTTCTCAATGTAATCGCCGCCTTTATGGCCCACCGCAACTAACTCAGGTTTCTGCGTATCCCTGGGCAGGTTGCCTGGGGATACGGGAAATACACAAAGACTATTGGAGGAAAACGTTATGAAAATGAAGAAACTCTTGGCCGCCGTCCTGTCGGCGCTGATGCTGGTCTCCCTGCTGGCCGCCTGCGGCGGCAGCCCCAGCAGCAATTCCCAGGCCCCCTCCGAGGAGCCCTCCCAGCCCACCGAGGGCGGCAGCAAAACCTACCAGTTCTGGGGCACCTATGAGGAGTCCGGCGAGAACGCTTCCATGCTGAACGCCGCCTTCCTGCTGAACCTGAACGAGGACGGCACCGCCGTTGCGGACAAGTATATGTTCGCCAACTTCGACGCCTCCGACGCCGCCACCAACCCCACCTTCACCGCCAGCTATATGTCCGGCACCTGGAAGGAAGTTGAAAAGGACGGCGTGGCCTGCCTGCAGATCAAGCTGGCCTATGTGGACGAGGCGGGCACTGAGTCCAACGCCCAGACCGCTTACGCCTATGACGTGGCCGGTGTGTACTCCTTCGATCTGACCTTCCCCGTGGTGCCCGGTATGTCCTACACCCGCGTGGCCCCCATGGAGGGCAAGGAGGGCCAGACCTACGCCGACGCCAACGCCTTTATCCAGGCCTATAAGCAGGACTTCACCGCCCCCGAGCACGTGGGCGCCTTCACCGACGCGGACAACAACGGCACCGCCTACCTCCAGGCCGACGGCACCCTGCTGGTTTACGCCGGCTACGACAAGTTTGCCGACGGCACCTGGACCCTGGCCGACGGGGCCATCGCCATCACCCTGGGCGGCGAGGCCGTGGATGTGACCATGGACGGCAATAAGGCCACTTTCACCGCCGAGCGCAATCTGGGCGACGGCAACGCGGTTACCTACACCTTCGTCTGCGAGGACATCTCCGCCCTGTCCGCCCCCGAGGCTCCCGCCAACGGCGGCGAGGAACCCGCTGAGGAGGGTATCGCCTCCTACGAGGCCGGCGGCCTGGTGCTGGTGCTGCTGGACGACACCAACATGAAGGTCAAGTACCCCGAGTACGGCATGGAGCGGGACGGCTTCACCTACGTGCTGGACGGCGACACTCTGACCGTTACCGCCCCCGGAGAGGACGTGCTGGGCGCGTTTGGCCAGATCTGGACCGCCATGGGCGGCGAAACCTGGACCATCGACGGCAGCACCGCCACCAAGGCCGGGTAAGCGGCGCATAGAAGAAAGCCGAAACCCAACGCAAAAAAGGCTCCAGGCCAGCTCGCTCGCCTGGGGCCTTTTTTAGAAAAGGAGCGTTATTGATGAAGAAAAAAGGCAGCCTGCTGTGGACCATCCTCACAGTAATCACCGCCCTGCTACTGGTGGTGTGCATCGTGGCCATCCCTGTCACCAACGCATTTGCCACTGCCATCAACGTGGCCCTGGGGGCTAAGACCCAGGAAGTCATCCCTGACCCCGATGCCAAGATCTATTTCTGGAGCGATTACGAGAACGAAGACGACCTTGTGGCCTTTGAAAAGCAGCTGTGCCATGACATCGAGGCGGAGGGCGCGGCCCTGCTGGTCAACCGGGACAACACCCTGCCCCTGGCCGCGGGCACCAAGTTTACCCCCTTCTCCCAGTCCAGCTTCAACCTGCTGTACGGCGGTACCGGCTCCGGCCAGGTGTCCGCGGACGATGCCATCTCCCTCAAGGCGGCGCTGGATGGGGCATTCGGTGAAAACTCCGTCAACCCGGAACAGTGGAAATTCTACGCCGGGGCGGGGTACAAGCGGGTGAACGCCGACACCACCGGCGGCAACCAGGGCCAGTACCGCATCAACGAGGTGCCCTGGAGCGAGTATTCCGATGCCCTGAAGGGCACCTGGTCCCAGTACGGTGACGTGGCCCTGGTGGTGCTGGCCCGCTCCGGCGGCGAGGGCGCCGACCTGCCCAGTGGCCTGCCCGAGCTGGAAGCCTATATGACCGACGGCGATTACCTGCGCCTGTGCAAAGAGGAGATTGAGATGCTGGAGAACCTGGAGCAGCTCAAGGAGCAGGGTACCTTCAAGAAGATCGTGGTGCTGCTCAACTCCTCCAACACCCTCCAGCTGGACTTTGTGGACGACTACGGCATTGACGCGGTGCTGTGGATCGGCGATGTGGGCATGACCGGCATCACCGCCGTGGCCGATATCCTGGCTGGTACGGTGAACCCCTCCGGCCGCATCGTGGACACCTTCCTCAAGGACAACCACTCCTCCCCCGCCATGCAGAACTTTGGCGCGTACCCCTATACTAACGGCGCGGATTACGACGTGGCTACCGCCCAGAACAACACCGACCCTGGCATCGGCAAGTGCAACCGGGACTACGTGGTGTACCAGGAGGGCATCTACGTGGGTTACCGCTACTATGAGACCCGGTATGAGGACTATGTGCTGGGCCAGGGCAACGCCGGGGAGTATGACTACAGCGCCGACGTGGCCTTCCCCTTCGGCTACGGCCTGAGCTACACAACCTTCGAGTACTCCAACTTCTCCGTTCAGGAGCAGGGCAATACCTTCCAGGTGGAGGTGGACGTGAAGAACACCGGCGCGGTGGACGGCAAGCACACCGTGCAGATCTACTTCCAGTCCCCCTATACCCAGTATGATATCGACAACCAGGTGGAGAAGGCCGCGGTGGAGCTGTGCGGCTTCGACAAGAAGTTCATCGCCGCCGGGGACACCGAGCACTTCACCATTACCGTGGAGAAGGAGGATCTGACCTCCTACGACCACATGAACGCCAAGACCTACATCCTGGAGGACGGCGACTACTACTTCACCGTGGGCAAGGACGCCCATGACGCCGTCAACAACATCCTGGCCGCCAAGGGCGCGGATCAGGGCCGCATGACCGCCGCCGGGGACGCCGGGCTGGCGTCCAAGTGGAACAACCCCACCTTTGACAAGACCACCTACGCCGTGTCCTCCGTCACCGGCAAGCCCATCACCAACCTGTTTGAGGATGCCGACCTGAACAAGTACGAGGGCGACGACGGCCAGGATATCACCTACCTGAGCCGAAGCGACTGGACGGGCACCTGGCCCTCCACCGTCTCGCTGAAGATCACCGACCAGATGTGGAAGGACGGCCTGTCCCACAACGAGGCGGACCGCGCGGCCATGGTGGAAACCGCCAAGAATCGCTATTGGTCTGATGCCACGATGCCCAAGATAGGTGTGTCCGGTACACTCAGCGCCAGTATGTTTGCCGAGACCGAGGCGGACGACCCCTCCTGGAACGACCTGGTCAGCCAGATCCCCTACAGCGAGATGACCAACCTGATCTACAACGGCTTCCACCTCACCCAGCCGGTGCCCTCCATCAGCCTGCCCGGCACCAACGATGAGAACGGCCCCCAGGGCTTTACCAAGAGCCTGATGGGCGGCTCCTCCGCCATGGCCTACACCTCTGAGGATGTGATGGCCGCCACCTTCAACCTGGAGCTCATTGAGAACATGGGCAAGTGCATCGGCGAGGACTTCCTCCACGCCACCGACGAATCCGGCACCGTGTTCTCCGGCATCTACGGCCCCGGGGCCAATATCCACCGCACCCCATACTGCGGGCGCAATTTCGAGTACTACTCCGAGGACGGCTGGCTGTCTGGCCGGGTAGCCGCCGTGGAGGTGGCCGCCATCCAGGATCGGGGTGTGTACGTGTTCACCAAGCACTTTGCCCTCAACGACCAGGAGGAGGGGCGCTACGGCATCTCCACCTGGTCCAACGAGCAGGCCATCCGCGAGCTGTACCTGGAGGGCTTTGAGGGCAGCGTGGCCCGGGGCGGCGGCATGGGCGTGATGAGCTCCTTCAACCGCCTGGGCGTTACCTGGAGCGGGGCCCACCACGGCCTGATGACCGGCGTCCTCCGGGACGAGTGGGGCATGAAGGGCGCTGCCATCACCGACTGCTCCGTCATGGCGGCCTACATGGACTACCGCCTGGGCGTGCTGGCGGGCCAGGATCTGTGGGACGGCTACAGCATGGGCATGGAGACCCTGGACGGGCTGGATAAGGACCCCGCCATCGTCTCCGCCGTGCAGACCGCCGTCAAGCACATCGCCTACTCCATCACCCACAGCCACGCCATGAACGTGGGCAACGCCACCGTGCGGGCCATCACCCCCTGGTGGCAGGTGGCCATCTATGCCGCCACCGGCGTGATGGCAGTGCTCACCGCGGGCAGTGTGTTCATGCTGATCCGCAGCAAAAAGAAAGCAAAGAACGGCTGATCTACCGCAATCCGGCGGGCCGAGGGCTGAGACCTGTGCCCGCGGCCCGCCTATTTCTTTTATTCAGGAGGGCAGCTATGAAAAAGAGGAACTTTTGGAAGATCCCCATGGCGGTTTTCGCCGTGTTCACGGCGATCTGCGTGGCCGCGATCCCCATCACCAACTATTTCGCGCCCATGATCAACGTGGCGCTGAACGCCGAGACCCAGCGCATCATCCCCGACCCGGACGCCCAGATCTTCTACTGGACCCGTTACGACTCCGAGGAGGAGCTGGTGGCCAACGACTGGAACGTGTGCCGCCAGGTGATGGCGGAGGGGGCCTCGGTGCTGCTCAACCGGGACAATACCCTCCCCCTGGCCGCCGACACCAGGTTCTCCTGCTTCTCCCAGTCCTCTGTGGACCCGGTGAAGGTGGGAACCGGCTCTGCCTTTGTCTCCACCGGCGAGGGCGCCAGCCTGTACTCCGCGCTGGAGGACAGCTTCCAGCCGGGGTGTGTAAACACCGATCTGTGGAAGTTCTATGTCACCAGCGGCTATAAGCGGGAAAACGCGGCCCTGTCCGGCGGCGACCCCTCCCAATACCGCATCAACGAGGTGCCCTGGGAGAAGTACACCGACGCGCTGAAATCCACCTTTGCCGACTATGGCGACGCCGCCCTGGTCACCCTGTCCCGTTCCTCCGGCGAGGGCGCCGACCTGCCCAGCGGGCTGGAGGCGCTGGAGCCCTACATGACCGGCGGCGACTATCTCCGGCTGTGCAAGGAGGAGATGGAGCTGCTCCAAAACCTGAAAGATTTGAAGGATCAGGGTGTGTTCAAAAAGATCATCGTCCTGCTCAACTCCTCCAGCACCCTTCAGCTGGACTTCATCGACGAGTATGACATCGACGCCGTGGTGTGGACGGGCAACCTGGGCATCAATGGCCTGCCCGCCGTGACGGACATCCTGGTGGGCAAGGTGAACCCCTCCGGGCGGATCGTGGACACCTTCCTGAAGGACAACCACTCCTCCCCCGCCATGGTGAACTACGACGCGTTCCCCTATACCAACGCCGCCCAGCTGGACCTGGCCTTTGCCCAGAACAACACCGCCCCCGGCATTGAAAAGTGCAATATGAACTACGTGGTGTACCAGGAGGGCATCTACGTGGGCTACCGCTACTACGAGACCCGGTATGAGGACTACGTGCTGGGACAGGGCAGCGCCGGGGAGTACGACTACAACGCCGATGTGGCCTTCCCCTTCGGCTCCGGCCTGAGCTACACCACCTTCGAGTACTCCAACTTCACCGTGGAGGACCAGGGCGAAGCTTTCCAGGTGGGGGTGGATGTGGCCAACACCGGCAGTATGGACGGCAAGCACACCGTGCAGATTTACTTCCAGTCCCCCTATACCGACTATGACCGGGAGAACGGGATCGAGAAGGCCGCCGTGGAGCTGTGCGGCTTTGACAAAAAGGAGATCAAGGCCGGCGAGACCGAGCACTTTGATATCCGCGTCCTGAAAGAGGATCTGACCAGCTATGACGCCAACGCCGCCAAGACCTACATCCTGGACGCCGGGGACTACTACTTCACCGTGGGCACTGACGCCCACAACGCCGTCAACAACATCCTGATGGCCAAGGGGGCGGACGCCTCCCGCATGATCGGTACCGGCGACGCGGCCCTCACGGCCAAATGGAACAACCCCGCCCTGGATACCACCACCTATGCGGTCTCCTCCGCCACAGGGAAGCCCATCACCAACCTGTTCGACAACGCCGATCTGAACAAGTACGAGGGCGCGGAGGATCAGCAGGTGGTCTACCTCACCCGCAGCAACTGGACCGGAACCTTCCCCCAGGCCGCTGTGAGCCTGCGGGCTACAGACGCCATGTGGGACGACGGCCTGACCCATGAGGACGCCGGCAGGGACGCCCTGGTGGAGCAGTACAAGCAGCTCTATTGGTCCGACGTGAGCCAGGCTCTCGCCGCCGGGACGGGCGGCTCCCTCAACGCCATCGACTTTGTGGACAAGGGCTATGACGATCCCGCCTGGGATGAGCTGATCGGCCAGCTCTCCTACGAAGATATGCTGAACCTGATCTATAACGGCTCCTACCAGACCCAGGTGCTCCCGGCCATCAATCTGCCCGCCACCCAGGAATTTGACGGCCCCACCGGCTTCACCAAGAGCATCGTGGGCGGGGCCAACGGCATGGCCTTTACCTCCGAGGATGTGATGGCGGCCACCTATAACCGAGAGCTGATCCAGGAGGTGGGCAAGTGCATGGGCGAGGATATGCTCCACGCCCAGTCCGGGGACAACGCCGCCGCCGTAGCCGGTATTTATGCCCCCGGCGTGAATATCCACCGGAGCCCCTATCTGGGCCGGCACAATGAGTATTACTCCGAGGACGGCTGGCTGTCCGGCGAGATTGCCGCCGCCCAGGTCCAGGGCCTCCACGACCGGGGGATGCTGGCCTTTGTGAAGCATTTCGCCCTCAACGACCAGGAGCAGGGCCGGTATGGGATCTCCGTTTGGGCCAACGAGCAGTCCATCCGGGAACTGTATCTGGAGAGCTTTGAGGGTGCGATCCGGGGTGGCGCTTCCAACGTCATGAGCTCTTTCAACCGCATTGGCGTGGTGTGGTCCGGTGCCCACCACGGCCTGATGACCGGCATCCTCCGAAACGAGTGGGGCATGGAGGGCTCCGCCATCACCGACATGGCCATCAACGCCAAGTGGATGGACTATCGTCTGGGCGTGCTGGCTGGCCAGGACTATTGGTGTGGACAGAAGGGCGGCATGGGTACCCTGGACGGGACCGACAACGATCCGGCCATCGCTGCGGCGGTCCACAACGCGGCCAAGAACGTGGTGTTCAGCATCACCCGGACTAACGCTATGAACATGGGCAACGCTACCGTTGTCAGTGTGACTCCCTTGTGGCGGATTGCGCTGTACGCCGCCACCGGCGTGTGCGCCCTGCTGGCTGTGGGAAGTGCGTTCATAGTGGTGCGGACGAAGAAAAAGCAGAAGCAGGAAAAGTGACCACCTGTGCACAAAACGCAAAAAGCTGTCGGTGAGCCGACTTTTGATCGGTTTGTCCGGTAGCTCAAAACAGGAGGGTAGATCTCAGATGAACAAGAAAACGATGCGGCTTGGAACACTGCTACTGATGGCGGCACTCTTTTTGAGTGCCTGTGGAGCAGGGGCCGGTAAAAGCTCAGACGCGCCTGCTGGCGGGAGCGAGGCGAGTGTCGCTCAGGTCTGGAAGCTCACCATCGTGCAACCGCCGGAGAAGCTGGAGTATGAGGAGGGCGAGACCTTTGATCCGGCCGGGGTTGTCATCAACGCCAAGTTGAAAGACGGCTCAATGCTGGAAAACGTGGCCTATGAGGGGATCATCGTAGACCAACCGCTGACGCGGACGTCCCTGTTTGCTAAATTTGTCTATGGAGGGGAAACCGTGGAGCAGAACATCAAGGTCACGCTGAAGGGAAACCGGGAGGAATACTCTGTCGCAGGCACACGGGAAACCGCCGGTAGCCCCCTGGCGGGAAAGGTCATCTTCTGGCTGGGCTCCTCTGTCACAGAAGGGGCCAGTTCCGGTCAGGAATCTATGGCCGACTTCCTGGCAAAAAAGCATGGAGCCCAGTGTATCAAGGAGGCTGTGTCCGGCACCACGCTGGCGGACCGGGCCAACAGCAGCTACGTAAGCCGTCTGGATCAGTATCTGGCCTCTGATGAAAGGGCAGGCCATGTGGACGCGTTCATCTGCCAGCTGTCCACAAACGATAAGGGTTTCCCTGATGGTTTTGGCGCTGTGACGCCGGCGGATGTGCGCGATGCCGCCGCCTTTGACACCGCCACCACCTTTGGGGCAATGGAGTACATCATCGCCACGGCCAAAGGCACATGGGACTGCCCCGTGTATTTCTACACCAACCCGCCCATGGATGACGAAAACTATGAAACGATGGTGCAGGCGCTGGAGGAGCTCGCGGAAAAATGGGGCGTGACCATCATTGACCTATATCGTGACCAGGCGTTCAACGACATCAGCGAGGAAGAACGGGCGCTCTATATGGCAGACAACATCCATCCGACAAAGGCCGGCTATCGGGAGTGGTGGCTGCCAAAATTTGAAGAAGCGCTGTCGGGGATTTAAAAATGTAAAAAGGGAGGGAAACATCCATGCCGATCAAAGCAGTCCAGCAGTTCATGCTGGGCACGGTGCTGAATAATGAGGCCCAGGCCCGGGATACGCTGCAAAAAATGAAGGATGCCGGGTACGATGGGATCGAGCTGTGCAGCTTTATGATCCACCCCAGTGGCCTTTTAGTCCGCCTCATCACTAAAGCTGCCGGTATGCCCGTGGGCGGGGGCGGCAGGCTGGACTGGCCCCGACTGGTAAAGGGATCCGGGCTCCGGGTGGTCAGCCTGCACACCGACTTGGACAGCGTGGAAAAGGACATCCCCGCCACCGCCGCCGAGGTCAAGGCACTGGGGGCGAAGTACGCGGTGATCACAGGGATGTACCGCTTCCCCTACGGCGACGAAAGGGCGGTCAGGGAGCTGGCCGCCCGCCTGAACCGGGCCGGGGAAGCGCTGGCCCGGGAGGGCGTCAGCCTGCTGTATCATAACCACAACTGCGAATTGCAGTGGGTGAACCGGGGACAACGGGCCTATGACATCCTGCTGTCCGAGACAGATCCGGCGACGGTAGGTTTTGAATTCGACAGCTACTGGTTCACGGAAGGGGGTGCCAACGCCCTGTTCTGGATGAAGCAACTGGGGGGACGCATGAAGCTATGGCACATTAACGACCGAGGGACGCGGCTGTCCGGGCCAGCCATGACCCCTATCCTGAAAAGCGACAGCATGGAGCTGGGCTATGGAAATATGGATTTGCTGCCCCTGGTAGAGCAGGCCAAGTCTGTGCCTGTGGAGGCTGTGATTCTGGAGAGCCACCGCAACTGGGTGGACAAATCGCCGGTCAAAAGCTTTCAGCGCAGCGCTGGCTTTTTGGAGAAATACATTTGAGTAGGTGAGGCAAATGAAACTGCGAACACGGATCAATATCAATGAAGGCTGGAGCTTCACCGGGCCAAGCGGCGGGACACAGCGTGTGAATCTGCCCCATACCTGGAACAGCATCGACGGCCAGGATGGCGGGAACGACTATTGGCGAGGAACGTGCATCTATTGCAGAACCTTTTCCAAGCCGGAGTTCACCGCGGAGCAGCGGGTATACCTGGAATTCCAGGGGGTAAACGCGTCGGCCAAGGTAGAACTGAACGGGACGTTTGTTGGGATACACAACGGCGGTTATTCTACCTTTCGATGGGATGTCACAGAATTGATCTCAGACAGCAATGTCCTGATGGTCCACGTGGATAACGGCATCAACGATCGGGTGTACCCCCAGAAAGCGGATTTCACCTTCTACGGCGGCATTTACCGGGATGTCTCGTTAATTGTGGCCAACAAATGTCACTTCGACTTGGATTACCTGGGTGGGCTGGGCATCATGGTCACGGCCAAGCCCGTCGAAAACTACAGCAAGGGCGAGGTGCAGGTAAAAACCTGGAGGAACTGCGAAGACGGCCAGGTGCATATCTCCATTCTGGATGGGGCGGGAAAAGAGGCCGCTGCTATTGATGCGGACAGCGGCAAGCTGGATTTGCCTGATGTACATCTATGGGATGGGATAAGGGATCCTTATCTTTACACTGCAGTGGCAACCCTCACCATAGGGGATAAAACGGTAGATCAGGTCAGCGCCCGTTTTGGTGTGCGGGACTTTCGGGTAGATCCCAGAGAGGGGTTCTTCCTCAACGGGCGCAGCTATCCCCTGCGGGGCGTCAGCCGCCACCAGGACTGGAGGGGAATCGGCAACGCCATCACAAAGCAGCACCATGATGCCGACATGGCGCTGATCCGGGAGATGGGGGCCAACACCATCCGCCTGGCCCACTACCAGCATGACCAGTATTTTTACGACCTGTGCGACCGGTATGGCATGGTGGTGTGGGCGGAGATCCCCTATATCTCGGAGCATATGGCCAGCGGCCGGGACAATACCATCAGCCAAGCCAAAGAATTGGTCATCCAGAACTACAACCACCCGTCTATCGTCGTCTGGGGGGTGTCCAACGAGATCACCATTTCCACCAAGGATAAGGTGGATATGCTGGATAACCACCGGGTGCTCAACGACCTGTACCACCAGCTGGATCCCACCCGGCTCACCACCCTGGCCTGCTACGCCATGTGCGGGCCGTTCAACAAGACCGCCCACATCACCGATGTGGTGAGCTGGAACCTGTACCTGGGGTGGTATGTACCGGGGCTGTTCCTCAACGACCTGTGGATCGACTTCTTCCACAAATGCTACCCGGACAGGCCGCTGGGCTACTCCGAGTACGGCTGTGAGGCAATGCCCAACCTGCATTCCTCCAAGCCCCGCCGGGGCGACCATACTGAGGAATACCAGTGCGTCTACCACGAGTATATGCTGCGCTGCTTTGAGCACCGTCCCTTCCTCTGGGCAACCCACGTCTGGAATATGTTCGACTTTGCCGCCGACGCCCGGGACCAGGGAGGCGAGCCGGGGATGAACCACAAGGGCCTGGTGACCTTTGACCGCAAGACGAAAAAAGACAGCTTCTACCTCTACAAAGCCTGGTGGAGCGATGAACCCTTCGTCCACATCTGCGGCAGCCGGTATGTCGACCGGCCCGAGGCAGTCGCCAAGGTCAAAGTGTATTCCAATCAGAGCAAAGTGGCGCTGTACGTCAACGGCAAGCTGGTGGAGGAAAAGACCGGGAAAAGGGTGTTTGAATTCAAAGTCCCCCTGGAGGGCAATGCGGAGCTAAAGGCCGTGGCCGGCAACTGCACCGACCAGTGCGCCATCCGCCGGGTCAGCGCACCCAACCCGGACTATCAGCTCCACGGGAAAAGTTCCAACAGCGCCAACTGGGTGTGAGAAAAAGGAGGTTGGGATTTTATTGAAGCATGAGGATTTGATCCGGCAAATGACCTTAGAAGAGAAGTGTTACCTGCTTTCCGGCAAGGACTTCTGGCAGACGCGGAGCGTGGAGCGGCTGGGGGTGCCCAGCATGACCCTGTCCGACGGCCCTCACGGCATCCGCAAGCAGGAGGGCGAGGGCGACCAGCTGGGCCTGAACGGTTCGCTCCCGGCCACCTGTTACCCTACCGCCGCGACGATTGCCAACAGCTGGGACCCGGCGCTGGGCGAGGAGATTGGTGAGTATTTAGGAATTGAAGCCGCATCCCAAGGCGTATGCGTCCTGCTGGGGCCGGGGCTGAACATCAAGCGCTCCCCCCTCTGCGGGCGGAACTTCGAGTATTTCTCCGAAGATCCGTATCTGGCGGGCAAGATGGCGGCCAGCTATATCCGGGGCATCCAGAAAAATGGCGTGGCCGCCTGCCCCAAGCACTTCGCCGCCAACTCCCAGGAGCTGCGCCGCATGGCCTCCGATTCCGTCATGGACGAGCGGACGCTGCGGGAGATCTATCTCACCGGGTTTGAGATCGCGGTGAAGGAGGGTGGCGCCAAGTCCATCATGTCCTCCTACAACCGGGTCAACGGCGTGTATGCTAACGAGAATCCGCATCTGCTCCAGGAGATCCTCCGGGATCAGTGGGGCTTCGAGGGCTTCGTGGTGTCCGACTGGGGCGGCTCCAATGACCACACGGCGGGGGTGGCGGCGGGCTCCCACCTGGAGATGCCCACCACCGGCGGCGACTCCGATTTGGAGCTGGTGGAAGCCGTAAAGTCCGGCAAGCTCAGTGAGGAACTGCTGGATCAGCGAGTTGATGAGTTGCTGGACGTTGTTTTATCTACACGAAAAGCTGTAGATCAGTGGAAGGGCAAAGAGTTTTTCAAGGATGCTCACCACGCTATAGCAGCGAGAGCGTCGGAGCAGTCCATTGTCCTGCTGAAAAACGAGGAAGGCATCCTGCCGCTGAAAAAGGGCACGAAGGTGGCCGTTATCGGCGAGTTTGCCCAGAAAGCCCGGTATCAGGGTGCGGGTTCTTCGGTAGTCAACCCCACTAAGTTGGATCACACCATGGACGTGATCAAGAACTTCGATTTGGACGTGGCAGGCTTTGAGGCGGGCTACCCCCGCTCCGGCAAGGGCGACCCGGCCATGCAGGCCAGGGCCGTGGAGCTGGCGAAGAAGGCAGACATCGTTCTGCTGTATGTCGGCTTGGACGAGATCAGCGAAAGCGAAGGGTTAGACCGCTCCCACATGAAGCTGCCCCAGAGCCAGATCGACCTGTTGGAAGCGGTGGCGGCGGCCAACCCCAACGTGGTGGCCGTCATGTCGGCGGGCTCCGCCGTGGAGATGCCCTGGCTGGACAAGTGCAAGGCGCTGGTCCACGGCTACTTGTGCGGCCAGGCGGGGGCGTCCTCCGTCCTCAAGGTGATTATGGGCCAGGTGAACCCCTCCGGCAAGCTGGCGGAGAGCTACCCTATCAAATACGAGGACGTGTCCTCCGCCCCCTACTTCCCCGCCAAGGAGCGCACTGCCGAGTACCGGGAGGGCCTGTACGTGAGCTACCGCTATTTCGAGACCGCCAAGGTGCCCGTGCTGTTCCCCTTCGGCTTCGGGCTGAGCTACACCACCTTTGAGTACTCCGACCTGTCCGTCACCGGCAAGGAGGCCACCTTCACCCTCAAAAACACGGGCGGCATGGACGGTGCGGAGGTAGTCCAGCTATACGTCTCCAAGACGGACGGCGAGGTGTTCCGCCCGGCCAAGGAGCTGAAGGGCTTCGCCAAGGTGTTTCTGAAAGCGGGGGAGAGCAAAAAAGTGACCATCCCCCTGGACGACAAGGCGTTCCGTTACTTCAACGTGGACTCCAACCGGTTCGAGGTGGAGGGCGGCCAGTGGACTATCTTGATCGGCGCGTCCTGCGCGGACATCAAGCTGTCCGGCACGGTGGAGGTGCAGGGCACCAACGCCGCCAGCCCCTATGACAGGCAGAAATTCGCCAAGTATTTCTCCGGGGATATCAAGAATATCTCCGATGGGGAGTTCGAGGCGCTATTGGGCCGCCCCATCCCCGACGGCCACTGGAGCGGGATGCTGGACATGAACGACGCGTTGTGCCAGATGTACTACGCCAAAGGCGCCGCGGGGCGGCTGGCCTACAAGATCCTCACCCACTTCATCAACAAGAGCATCGAGAAGGGCCAGCCCAACCTGAACCTGCTGTTCAACTACAATATGCCCTTCCGGGCCATCGCCAAGATGACCGGCGGCATCTGCACCATGGAGATGGCCCAGGGCATCCTCACCATCGTCAACGGCCACTTCTTCAAGGGCCTGGGGGCCGTCATCGGCGGGTTCTTCCGCGCCGGCAAGAAGCGCAAGGCGGCAAACGCCATTCATTAAGGAGGAATCTTTATGAGCCAAGAGCCCAATACTACGCTGAACCGTGCAAAGCCGTATCAGTTAATGCTGTTCCCACTGAACAACGGCGCAACCAACGTCTATTTTGTCCTGATCCTGTCCTATGTGGCCCAGTTCGGCTCTAGCATTTTGAAGCTGGGTATGTTTGCCTCCATCATGGTCACCGTGATGCGGGTGTGCGACGCCGTCACCGACCCCATCATCGGCGCCATGATGGACCGCACCAGCACCAGGATCGGCAAATTCCGCCCCTTCATGATCCTGGGCAGCGCCGTCATGGCGGTGAGCGTTATCGCGCTTTATGTGCTGCTGCCGTTCATTCCTGAGAGCATGATGTGGCTGCGCTACGTGGCTTTCGTGGTAGTGTATTTCGTCTGGGTCATCGGCTACACCTTCCAGACCTCCTGTACCCGGGCGGGCCAGACCGTGCTCACCAACGACCCCAACCAGCGGCCCATGTTCACCATCTTCAATACGGTGGGCTCCCTGCTGGGCATGGGGGTCATGCAATTCATGATCCCGCTGGTGAAGGGGATGTACGACGTGAAGGACGCGGCGGGCAACGTCATCACCTCCGGCTACGCTGATCCCATGGTGTACCGCATCATCACCCCCATCGGCATCGCCATTTCCGTGTTCCTGACTATCCTGGCCATCATCGGCATTGCCGAGAAGGATAACCCCAAGTACTATGGTATCGGCGGCGAAAAGCAGGAGAAGGTGAAGCTCTCCGAGTACGTGGAAATCATCAAGAACAACAAGCCCATGCAGCGGCTGATGGTGGCGGGCGCGGGGTGCAAGCTGGCCCTGGCCATCGCTACCAACACCACTGTCCTGCTGGCGCTGTACGGCATCCTGATGGGCAACTACAACTCCCTCTACCTGCCCATGATGGTGCTGGGCTACGTGTGCGCGGTGCCCTTCTTCCTGCTCAGTATGCGCACCTCTCAGAAGCTGGGACAGCGGGCGTCCCTGGTGCGCTACGTCTCCGTAGCCCTGGGCTGCTACGTGGGCGTGCTGGCGCTGCTGCTGTTCAGCGACCACGGCACTCCGGCCCGTATGCTGTCCTTCCCCTTCCAGGGCGGCGGTGCCATCAACCTGTACACCATCCTGTTTATCATTTTCTTCGGTATCGGCTACGGCGCGTACTACGCCACAGCGGATATGCCCATTCCCATGGTGGCGGACTGCTCCGACTACGAGACCTACCGCTCCGGCAAGTACATACCGGGCATCATGGGTACCCTGTTCTCCCTGGTGGACAAGCTGGTGTCCTCCCTGGCCCAGACGCTGGTGGCGTTTATTTTCCTCATCTGCGCGGGCCTGCACGAACTGCCGGACGACGGTACGCCTTACTCCGGCGGCATCAAGGTGGCGGTGATCGTGATGTTCTGTATCATCCCCATGCTGGCCTGGGCGGCCACCCTGCTGGCCATGAAGGGCTACTCCCTGACTGGCGAGAAGATGAAGACCATCCAGGCGGTGAATGCCGCCCGGAAGGAGGCTGTTGCAGGCGGCATGAGCCTGGGGCAGGCCATGGAATCTATCACAGACGAAACAGTGGGCAAAAAATGATGAGATCACTTGGATAAATCAACAGCTCCACATTTTTTGAGGTGCTTACGCGCAATGCTGTAACAAAATATTTCTCAATCATTCGCCTCTGAAAACACGAAATAAAATGATACAGTATGTTGAAAAAGGGTGGCTTTTTGTCATTGTGGAACACACCCGAATCCCCTATTATTTATTGTAGGATTTGTACAAATCCAGGCTCTGATTGATTGTGACCGTCAAGTAAAATGACAGAGGGAGAGATTGTTATGGTAAAACGCACCAGAGTTAAAAACCCGGATGCCGTTACGCTGCGAGACTGTTTCGGCACCACCGCGCTGTCCACTGTAAATGGGCTTTGCACCGTGTTCATGTCCAGTCTATTCATGCAGTATATGACCGACTATGCGGGGCTGGGCGCCATGGGAGCCACGCTGGCCACATCGCTGCTCCTGTTCGCCCGCATCTTTGATGCGGTGGACGATCCGATTCAGGGATTTGTGATGGATCGCGGGAAGCGGACCAAGATCGGAAAATACAAGCCCTTCTTCCTCCTCAGCATCCTGCTGACCGGCATTGGCTGCATCCTCCTCTACTCGCTCCCGTCTGCCTTTGCGACAAAGCCGGTGCTGATTGTCGTGTGGGTCATCTTCTTCTACCTCATGTTCGACGTTGGCACGTCTTTCTACAAGGATAACCTCCTGTTTCGGACGATGACCAATGACCCCAATGAACGCTCCAAGCTGGTCATCGGCCCCCGGGTGTGGACCATGATGCTGGGTGTTGTTACCTCCGCCTTTACGGCCGTGCTGGTTACGGTGAACGAAACGGTTGGGAACTATCACGACTCGTTTGCCATCCTGATCACCGTTATTGTTGGCGCGGCGATGGTGATTGCCCTGATCGGCTGGTTCTTGGTCAAGGAAAAGCACAGCGCGCAGGGAAATGAGGCAGAACCGGTAAAATTTAAGGACTTCTTCCTTCTGTTCAAAGAGAACAAGCCCATGGTGATCTATTATTTAAAGGGCATCTTTGCCGGCTTTATCTGGTCCCTCATTTTCGCCACCCCTGCGTACTACATCAAATGGGGCTTCTGTACTGACCTTGCCACCGGCGTCACCAACATGGAGCAGTATGGTGTCCTCAACGGCATTTCCTCCATGATGATGCTCATCCCGCTGCTGTTTGGCGCGGTCATTGGCCGCCCGATCCTGAAGCTCTTTAAGAATAACCCGATCAAAATGACCTGCTCCCTGCTGGTCATGCAGTCGGTGGGCGGCCTGATCCTGTTCATTGCCCAAATGACGGGGCTTCTGGCGAAAACTCCCGCGCTGTTCTTCATCACCATGTTCATCATGGCGGTGGGTGTGGGAACCGACTTTGTCCCCCAGTCCATGGTGGAGATGGAAATCATGGACTACAACATTTACAAAACCGGCAAGGATCGCTCCGCCCTGACCATGGTGGCCGGCGGCTTCATCGTCAAGGCTCAGGCGGCGCTTTCTGCGGCAATCATCGGCTCTGTGCTCATGGCGATCGGCTACAACGTAGACCCCGTCACCTCTGATTACCTGGGCGAGCTGTCGCAGATCCCCACCATGCTCAACTGGTTCATCGTCATTATGGGCCTGGTCCCCGCAATTCTCGGCGTGATATCCGCCCTGATCCTGCGTAAATACCCCATTAAGGAAGACGAGCGCAGGAAGATCCGCGAATGCCTCGATCAGCGCAACGCAGGATAAAGCTCAGTCCTCCGAAGCGTGCCGGCGGTACTCCAACGGTGTGAGATGATACTCCCGCTGAAATACTTTGTAGAACTGCGTCCTGTTCTCGTATCCCAGCGATGCTGCGATCTGGCTGACCGGGAATTCCGTGTTCCTCAGCAGACGTGCAGCCTCAGCCAGCTGCACCTTCTGGCAATACGCTTTGAGGGTGTACCCGGTGTGCCTCTTGATGATGCGGGAGATATGCTCACAAGAGTAGTTGAGCGCCTCCGCAAGCTCAGTCCGGCGGATGACCCCGTGTTGTGCCTCGATCAGCTTCTTGGCCTGCTCCACGGCCATCAGCTCCCGGCTGTGCCCCAGCGAAACATGGGTGGCCTTATAGACATCGGGGCTTTCCAGCGCGGCAAACAGCCGAAGTAAAGAGGAATAGATGTCAAACTGATAGCCGATCCGCTTCACGGAAAATGCGCGGATCAGTTCCTGGGTCAGCTGCGGGATCGCGTCCGTCCCCAGAAGGGTAAAGTCCAGGTAGTCCTTTTTATAGGCGGCGCGCTCCGAAAGGTTGTCACTGAAAAACTGATTGAGGATGCTTTTGTACTGGAACGGCGGCGGAAATGATTTGGGCCACTGCGTCAGCAGCGCGGGGTCGATGCCGATGTAAACGATATCCGCGTTTGACATATCTGTTTCCCGGTGCATGGTATTTCGGTTGAGGAGGCAGAGGTTCCCCTGAGTATAGGCGGTCTCTGCCTCCTCAATCATGACCCGGACGTCCCCCCGCTGCACATACATCAGCTCGAAGAAGTTATGCTTGTGCATATAGGTTTCATGAAAGAACTCGCTTCTTGCCGGAGTGTGGACGCAAAAGGACCACGTATCCATATAGTTGGAAAACAGGTACTCCTGGGGCGTATGGATGCTGGTCACCACCGACAACGGAGAAAAATAGTCCCGCTCGGCCGTATGGTCGCGAAGATAGTTCGGGCCATGGCTGTCGGTTTGATCCCGCATCTCATCAATGCTGTCAAAATACAGATGTGTCATGTTTTCCATGCTAACGCCCCCTTGAGGGCAGTATACCACAAAAATGCGCGTTTTTAAAGGAGGAACCACCATTGAAACGGCAATGCTACAATCCCTATCTCCCCAGCTGGGAATACATCCCCGACGCTGAACCGAGGGTGTTTGGCGACCGGCTGTACATCTATGGGAGCCACGATCTGTTTGGAGCCAAGGAATACTGCGAGGGCAATTACGTCTCCTGGTCGGCCCCGGTGGGCGACCTTTCCGACTGGCGGTACGAGGGCGTGATCTTCAAAAAAGAGGATACCCCGTGGAATAAGGAAAAGCTGTCCTACTATGCCCCGGATGTGGTGCGCGGTACGGATGGGCGGTATTATCTCTACTACTCCGTGGCCAATACGTCCATCACCTCCGTCGCCGTGTGCGACACCCCCGCGGGGAAATATCAGTATTTGGGCGACGTCCATTTCCCGGACGGGCGGGTCTATGGCTCAAAGCCGGAAGACTGGTTCGTGTTTGACCCCGCCGTACTGGTGGACGATGACGGACGTGTTTTCCTCTATGTGGGGAGCGGTCAGCCGTCAAACGGGAACTTTGGCCACGAGATCAAGGGCCTGTTTGTGATGGAACTCGCGCCTGACATGCTGACCATTATCAGCGAGCCGACGATCATCATGCCGGCGGATTTTGACCCCAAGAAGCCGAACTATTGGGAGGGCCCCTCTATCCGCCACATCGGTGAGTGGTACTATCTGGTCTATCCGGCCACCGACATCACCGGTCTCAATTACGCCATGAGCCTGTTCCCCGACAAGGGCTTTATCCACAAGGGGCCAATCCACTCCTCCAGCGATATCGGTTTGAACGGCAGAAAGCTCATGAACGCCGCCTATCCCATGGGCAACAGCCACGGCGGCATGGTGTGCGTCAACGGCCAATGGTACATATTTGACCACCGCACCACCAACGGAGTGAAAAAGAACCGGCAGGCCGTGGCCGAGCCCATTGAGATCCAGGAGGACGGCACGATTCAAATGGTGGAGGCCACAAGCTGTGGATTGAACGGCGGCCCCCTGAAGGGGATCGGGACCTATCCGGCCTACATTGCCTGCGTCCTTCATCACGCCGGGGTGTTTGGCATCCGCAACCCTATGGGCGGACCTGAGATCACCCAGGACGGCCCGGACTATGAACCGCCGGAGCCAGAGGACGGCGAAGTGACGATGGACACGGAGCTTACCGCGCCAACGGCCTATATTTCCAAAATGAAGAATGGCAGCGTCGCCGGGTTCCGATATTTTGACCTGGAAGAAACCACGCGCATCGACGTGACGGTTCGCGGCGGAGGCGGCGTACTGGAGCTTTTGCCCGGGGAAAAGGGTGTCGTCATAGCTTCCATTTCCATTGCCGCCGCGGACAAATGGACGGCTGCCGGCACGAAATTCAACGCCAAGCGGCTGGCGCTGGAGAGCCGCCGGCCCATCGGCTCCTGCCCCCTGTATTTTCGGTATAAGGGCAAAGGCGCCCTTGATATTTTGAACTTTACGCTCGCATAACGAAGGAGGATAACCATGGACTGGACACCAATTTGGCATCAAGCCGCCGCCCCCGCATTCGCTATGGGCCTGTTGGCAGGGAAAAGGAAAACGGTGGTGTTTCATGTAACGCCCCAGGTTTCCGGTGAGAAGCTTCGGGTTCGTTTCTCAAATCACTATGGGAAGAAACCCTATGCCATCGGCGGACTGACGATATGGGCGCAGGGGAAGATGCACCCCGTTACGAGCAGCGGCAATGGCTCTTTCTCTGTTCCCGTGGGAGAAAGCTGCTATTCTGACGAGATTTCGTTCCCGGCGGCCCAGGGTGAGGAGCTGGAGATCAGGCTCTATTACGCGTCAAAGGTTATGGACAGCAATATGACCGAGGAGGCCGCCGTGGTCTACCCGGGCGATCACACCGGGGACAAGGAGCTTCCCCCGGTTCGCAGGGAGGGCTATAAGGAGCAGTACAACCTCTATGAAGCCATTCCTGGGATGGATCAGATTGATGTGCTCACCGGCCAGCCGTCGAAGATCATCGCAGCCTTCGGGGACAGCATAACGGCCATGAACCGCTGGGTGAAGCCGCTGCAAAAGCGCCTGTCCGACGCCTACGGCGGCAGGTACGCGCTGATGAACGCAGGTATCAGCGGGAACTGCCTGCTCTATGATATTCCGGGGCTGATGGGGGCTTCCTACGGGGAAAAGGGGGTATCCCGTTTTGAACGCGATGTGCTCCGCTTTGACGGCCTCCACGGGGTGATCCTCGCGCTGGGCGTCAATGACGCGGCTTATTACTCCAAAAAGACAGAGGCGCTTATCTCCCTGGAAAAATACGCGTCTGCCGTAACAGACATCGTGGAGCGGCTCCACAAGATGGGCGTCCGGGTGATTGCCCAGACCCTCCCGCCCCGCATCGGGTTTGTGAAAAAGGGCTATACCCCGGAGATGGAGGCCCTGCGGGTCAGTATCAACGGATGGATCAGGGAAAGCACGATGTTCGACTACATATTTGACGCGGATGCCCTGCTGCGGGACCAGAACAATCCCTCGGTCACCGACGAGCGCTACCATCAGGGCGATCACCTGCACCCGAACCAGGCCGGCGGTATGCTGCTGGCACAGGCATACGATTTGAAACAGCTGACCGGGGAGGCGTAGGCATGGGCAAGAAGTATTTTACACTCAGCTTCGATGATGGGCTGGAGCAGGACAAGCGGGTCATCCGGCTGATGAAGCAATACGGGCTTAAAGGAACCTTCAACCTCAATGCCGGCCTGTTCGGCGTCCGCGGCGAGGTGAAGGGGATCGGAACCTTCTCCTTCCAGGACTGCCCCGAGGGGGTAAAGCACAAGTGGCCCTTCTCCTATGTGCGGCACAACCGAATCCCGCAGGACGAGGTGCTCCAGGTCTATGAGGGGATGGAAATTGCCACCCATGGCTTCCGGCATGAATCCCTGGGCGCTGTCAGCGAGGACGAAATGCGCGCGTCGGTGGACGCGGACAAGGCCGCCCTGGAGGGGCTCTTTGGCGTCCCCATCGTGGGCCATGCTTATGCGCAGGGCTCCACCTCACCGGCGGTGCAGGCGTATTTGAAGGAACGGGGCTACCGGTATGCCAGGGCAGTGTTCCCCTCCGGCGGCTATGAGTTCCCCGAAAACCCGCTGAACTTTCGCCCCTCCACCTCCATCATTTTGAAGGACGCCATGAAGCTGGTGGAGCGCTTCAAGCGCGAGGAGGCCCAGGATCGGGACTTGCTGCTATACCTCTGGGCGCACAGCTATGAAATGGACTACGGAAAGGGCAATGCCAGCTGGGATGCCCTGGAACGGCTTTTTGAGGCCATCGCGGGGCGCAGCGATATCGTATACTGCACCAACAGCGAGGCATTCTCACATATTTGAGGGGGCGCAGATAGATGAAAAAACAAAACTTTAACACGGGCTGGCTGTTCAGTGCCGTGGGCGGGGAGCAGGCTATGAAGCCCGTTACGCTTCCCCATGACGCAATGCTGTACGAGAAACGCTCGAAGAATGCCGCTACAGCGGGGGCCTGCGGATATTTTCCCGGCGGCGCCTATGTCTATATCAAACGGTTTCCCGTGCCCGAGGAGTGGCGGGAGCAGTCCGCTGTCCTGGAATTTGAGGCGGTCTATCAAAACGCCCAGGTGTTCGTGAACGGCACCCTCGCCGCCGAGCAGCGGTACGGCTATACCAACTTCTTTGTGGCGCTGGATCGGTATCTGAAATACGGCGAGGAAAATGAGATCAAGGTGATCGCCGACAACTCAGCGGTGCCCAATTCCCGCTGGTATTCCGGGAGCGGGATCTATCGGAACGTAAACCTTTTCCTTGGGGATCGGAGCCATATCATCCCCGACGGCCTGTTGATCTCCACCTCTGGGAACGACACGGCCCATGTGAAGGCGTCGGTCACCGGCGGCGACACGGTTCGGGTTTCCATCCTGGACGGCGGAAGCGTCGCGGCGCAGGCCGAGGCGCCGGTAAAGGACGGGGCAGCTTCCGTGGACATCCCCGTTTCCCAGCCCCGGCTTTGGGACGCAGACCACCCCGAGCTGTATCTGTGCCGGACGGAGCTGCTGAAGGACGGCGAGGTGGTGGACACGGCGAAGGAGCGGTTTGGTTTCCGCACCCTCAGCTGGAACGTCAAGGGCTTCTTCGTGAATGGGCAGGAGACGCTGCTTCGCGGCGCCTGCATCCACCACGACAACGGTATTTTGGGCGCGTGCTCCTTTGAAGCTGCTGAACTCCGCCGCGTCCGGCTGCTCAAGGAGGCCGGCTTCAACGCGATACGTTCCTCCCATAACCCGGCGTCCAAAGCCTTGCTGGATGCCTGTGACCAGCTGGGTATGTATGTCATGGATGAATTCTGCGACAACTGGCTGGTGCATAAAAACCCCTACGACTATGCGGACAAGGATTTCCGTGCGTGGTGGGAACAGGATCTCACTGCCATGGTGATCAAAAACTACAACCACCCCAGCGTAGTCATGAATTCCATCGGGAACGAGATCTCCGAGCTGGCCATCCCCGAGGGACAGGAGTACTGCAAAAAGCTGGCCGTCCTGGCCCGGAAGCTGGATCCGGGGAAGGCCGTGACCCTGGGCGTCAACCTGATGCTGTGCAGTATGTCGGCCAAGGGCGGCGGCATATACGGCGACAAAAAGGACGGGAAGGAGAACAAAAACGGCAGCCAGACCATGGATAATGTCCCTACCAGCGCGTTTTTCAATATGCTGATGAACATGGCTGGGGGGATGATTGAAAAAATGGCCGCCAAGCCCGCCGCGGATAATGCCACAAAGGTGTGCTTCTCCTACCTGGATATCGGCGGATATAACTACGCCGCCTCCCGGTATGAGAAGGACGGCACACTTCATCCGGACCGGGTTATCGTCGGCTCCGAGACCTTGCCCAAAAACCTCTATCACAACTGGCAGCTGGTGAAAAAGCTCCCCTATGTCATCGGCGATTTCATGTGGACCGGCTGGGACTACCTGGGGGAGTCCGGCATTGGCACCGTCCGCTACAAAAGCTTCAAGAATCCCGGCCAGGACGCGCCTATCATTTCCGGCGGCTGCGGCGTGATCGACATCTGCGGAAAGCTCCGCCCCGAGGTGCAGTGGAACCGGCTGACTTGGGGACTGGATCACACCCCCGGTATCGGTGTGGAACCGTATACCCACGCCGGGGAGACGGGCTCTGTATCCATGTGGCGTGACACAGACGCGGTGGCAAGCTGGTCTTGGGCCGGCTGCGAGGGGAAGCGGAACAAGATCACCGTGTATTCCGACGGTGACACGGCGGAACTCATCATAAATGGGCGTTCCTATGGGAAGAAAAAGACAAAGGAGTATAAGGCCGTCTTCAAACACATTGCCTATGAGCCCGGAACGATCACCGCGATCAGCTATGACAGTGCCGGGAAAGAGCTGTCCCGCACCTCCATGAAGACTGCCGAGGGCGCCAGCGAACTGCGCGTGGCTGCTGATCGGAGCGCCTTGAAGGCGGGGACGCAGGATCTGGCTTATTTGAGCATCGACCTGACCGGCGCGGACGGGATCACAAAGTCTTCCGAGGACACCGCAGTTACGGTGGAGGTCAGCGGCGCCGGCGAGCTGCTGGCCCTTGGCTCTGCAAAGCCCAATATGGGGGAGAACTTCTTCTCCAATACCCATACCACCTATTATGGGAAAGCGCTGGCCGTTGTCCGCGCCGGAGACGCCCCCGGCGGGATCACGGTGACTGTGCGGGCAGATGGGATGCAGGCCAGGACGGTCGAACTGAACGCGATCTAAGCGGAGCAAAGAAGGGACGTTATGGACAAAAAAGAAACTGGCTTCTGGAACACCCCCCTCACCAGCTCGCTGGTGGGATCCCAGAGCGTAAAGCTGCCGGAAATGCTGCTGGGCTACTTCATCGGCCCCTTCGGGGCGCTGCTGTCCTCCGGCATCTTCACCAGCATCCTGCAAAACTACTTCACCGATGTGCTCAAGCTGGATTTGAGCTTCCTCACCGGGTTACAGCTGTTTTCCACCATCCTGATCGTGGCGGCCAACCTTGTGGTGGGCCAGCTTATTGAGCGCACAAAGGCCCTGGCGGGCAAGGCCCGGCCCTGGGTGCTGCTGTCTGCGCTGACGCTGAGCGCGGCCAGCGTGCTCATGTTCATCGTCCCCTTCCAGAGCCCCACGGCAAAAATGGTGTGGATCGCCATCGCCTATAATCTCTACTACGCGGTGGCCTATCCCATCTACAACACCGCCAACTCCACCCTGATCCCTGTGTCCACCCGGGACAGCAAACAGCGGGCCACCCTGGCTTCCTTCACCAACGTGGCGGGCCTGGGGGTCATGGGTGTGGGCTCCATGGTGTTCCCCATGCTGGTGTCCTTTGCCCTGAAGGAGAACCAGGGGCTTTGGTTCATGACCATGCTGGCTGTGGCAATATTCACCGCCCTGACCATCTTCCTCCAGTTCAAGTTCACCCGAGAGCGGGTCACGGAGGAGAGCATGGGCACAGCCGGCAGCGACGCCCAGGACAAAACGGCCACCCTGGGGGAACAGCTCAAGGCTGTGGCCAGCGAGAAGTGGTGGTGGATCACCATGATCTTTTACATGGGCTTCCAGTGGAGCGGGGCCATGAAGAACGGCTCCATGGCTTTCTTCTGCAAATGGGTGCTGGACAACACCTTCTTTGGCTCCGCCGACGCCTGGGGCGCGTCCCAATCCCTGCTGGCGGTGCTGGGGGCCATCCCCATGGCGGTGGCGGCGGCGCTGGTGGTGCCGTTGGCCAACAAATTCGGCAAGCGCACCGTCACCATCATCGGCATGGTGGTCGGCGTCATCGGCGGCGTTATTGCCGGGCTGGGGCAGGGCCAGATCGTCCCGGTGGCCGCAGGCGTGGCGATCAAGTGCCTGGGCTCCGCCCCGGCGTGCTACCTGATTTTGGCCATGCTGGCGGACGTGATCGACCACATCGAATTTAAGAGCGGCATCCGCACAGACGGGCTTACCATGTCCATCTACAGCTCCATCATGGTGGCCGCCACCCCCATCTGCAACGCGATTTTCAGCGCCATCCTGAACGGTAGCGGCTATGCCCAGGGGGCCGACGTGGCCCTGGGCACCGCGGGGCAGACCGCCGCGGCCCAGGGGGCCATCACGGTGAGCTATATCTGGATCGAGACCATCGCCTACGCCCTGTGCGCGGTGCTGATGCTGCTGTGGACGGTGGAGAAAAACCTCCCCGAGGAGCAAAAGGCCATCGCGGAGCGCAAAAAGTGAGGGGGCGCGGCGTGAAAACAAAGCAGGCGCTCAACCCCTATCTCCCCAGCTGGGAGTATATCCCGGACGGCGAGCCCCATGTGTTTGAAAACCGGGTCTACGTCTACGGTTCCCACGACAGGTTCAACGCGCCCATCTTCTGCGTCAACGACTACGTGTGCTGGTCCGCCCCGGTGGACGACCTGTCCGACTGGCGGTATGAGGGCGTGATCTACCGCAAGAACCAGGATCCGAAAAATAAGCTGGGCCTGCGGCTGCTGTTCGCCCCTGACGTGTGCCGGGGGGCGGACGGGCGGTATTATCTCTACTACGCCTTCGATTTTATGGGGATCATGGGGGTGGCCGTCTGCGACACTCCGGCGGGGCATTATCAATTCCTGGGCCATGTCCGCTACCCAGACGGCACGGTATGGGGCCGGAAAAAAGGCGACCAGTTCCCCTTCGACCCCGGCGTGCTGGCGGACGACGACGGGCGGATCTGGCTGTACTCCGGGTTTTACACCCCCACCCCCGCCGCCGTCACCGGCTTCAAAAAGCTGAAAAACGACGGTGGCACGGTGGTGGAGCTGGAGCGGGATATGCTCACCATCAAGGGGGAGCCCCAGGTGATTTTTCCCAAGGAGGGCCCCGGCTCCTTCCCCAACCACGAGTTTTTCGAGGCCAGCTCCATCCGCAAGGACGGGGACAAGTACATCTTCGTCTACTCCTCCCGGCACAACCACGAGCTGTGCTATGCTGTCAGCGATCGGCCCGACGGCGGTTTCTCTTTCGGCGGCACACTGGTGAGCCAGGGTGACCTGTTCCTGGACGGCAACGAGGACGAGCGAAAGGGCCTGAACTACCTGGGCAATACCCACGGCGGGCTGCTGAACATCGGGGAGGACTGGTATATCTTCTACCACCGGCAGACCAACCGCCACTCCTATTCCCGTCAGGCCTGCGCGGAAAAGCTGGTTCGCAGCCCCGACGGCTCCTTCCGGCAGGCGGAGGTGACCTCCTGCGGGCTGAACGGCGGGCCGCTGCGAGGCATTGGGCGCTACCCGGCCTATATTGCCTGCAACCTGTGGAGCAGGGACGGGGTGGGGCGGTACGACTGCCCCACCCCCCGGAGGGCATTTGCCACCCACCCCTTTTTCACCCAGACCGAAAAAGACCGGGAGGGGGATGGCGGCCAGTACATCGCCAATATGCGGGACGGCGCTGTGGCAGGCTTCAAGTATTTTGACATCCGGGAGATCAAAACTGTATCGGTGGAATTGAGCGGCGCGGCGGAAGGGGAATTCCTGCTTTCCGGCAGGCCGGACTTTCAAACGGTATCAGCGCGTATCCAGCTAAAGCTGACCGGCGGACGGGCGGAGTTCCGCGCTCCCTGCGCCATGGCTGACGGGGAGCGGGCGCTGTATTTCAAATTCTGTGGAGTGGGATGTGTTGACTTCCACTTCTTTTCCTTGAAGGGAGCAAAAGATGAAAGCAAATCAATTTAATGACCACTGGCAGGTAAAGCACTTGGGGGAGCGGGCGCCTGGCGTTCCCATCAGTCTCCCTCACGACGCCATGCTGTCTGAGCCCCGGACGGAGTTGTCCGCCGGCGGCGTCAACACCGGCTGGTATGAGGGACGGGACTATCTCTACACCAAGGCTTTTACGCCGGACAGAGCGCTGACGGATCAATGCGCTGTGTTGGAGTTTGAGGGCGTGTACCACAACGCCGAGGTGTGGCTCAACGGGGAGAAGCTGGCCTTCCGGCCCTACGGCTACACCAACTTTTATGTGGAGCTGACGGGGAAGCTGCGGGTGGAGGCGGAAAATACCTTGGAGGTCATCGCCCGCAACGCCGACCAGCCCAATTCCCGCTGGTACTCCGGCGCGGGCATTTACCGGCCTGTTGTCTTGTGGACGGCGGATCGGGAGCACATCAAGCTCAACGGGGTGAAGATCCGCACGCTATCCCTGGATCCGGCCCAGATCGAGGTGCGGGTGGAGACGGAGGGTGCGGGGCCGGTGTCCGTGGCCGTCCTGGACAACGGACGGGAGCTGGCCGCCGCCTCCGGGGAGACCAAGGGGCAGGTTACATTTACCATGACCCTGGAAGGGGCTAAGCCCTGGAGCTTGGACAATCCTCAGCTCTATGCGTGCCGGGTAAGGTTTGGGACGGATGAGGTGGTGGAAACCTTCGGTCTGCGCACCCTGGAGTGGGGCCGCCGCGGTCTGCTGCTCAACGGGGAGCGGGTCATTGTCCAGGGGTCCTGCATCCACCACGACAACGGTGTGCTGGGAGCCTGCTGCTACGAGGACGCGGAGTGGCGCAAGATCCGCATTTTGAAGGAAAACGGCTACAACGCCATCCGCTCTGCCCACAACCCCTGTTCCAAGTTTCTGCTGGATGCCTGTGACCACCTGGGTGTGCTGGTGATGGACGAGTACATCGACCATTGGTACATCCATAAGACGGAACATGATTATGTGGATTACTTCATGGAGTGGTGGAAGCAGGATTTGAAGGACATGGTGGACAAGGACTACAACCACCCGTCGGTGATCCTCTATTCCACCGGCAACGAGGTATCCGAGACCGCCCAGAAAAAGGGCATCAAGCTCACCGCCGACTTGACCAATTATCTTCACCAGCTGGACGATACCAGGCCCGTCACCTGCGGCGTGAACATCTTTTTCAATTTCCTGTCCTCTGTCGGCTTTGGCGTCTACAGCGACGAGAAGGCAAAAAAAGAGGCCGAAAAGGCGGAAAAGCTGAAAGCCGCCGGGGCGGCGCCCAAGAAAAAGAAGGCGGTGGGCAGCGAGTTTTTCAACAACATGGCGGGGCTGTTTGGGGACAACTTCATGAAGCTGGGGGCCACCCTCCCCCCCTGTGACTGGCGAACCCGGGACGCCTTCGCCAATATGGACGTGGCGGGATACAACTATGGCATCTTCCGCTATGAGGGCGACCTGAAAAAGTACCCGAACCGGCTGATCCTGGGCAGCGAGACCTTCTGTTCCGATGCCTACCGGTTCCGGGAACTGGCAAAAAAAGAGCCCCGCATCGTGGGCGACTTTGTGTGGGCAGGTATGGACTACCTGGGCGAGGTGGGCATCGGCTCCTGGGAGTACCAGGACTACGCGCCGGACTTTGGCCACGGCGTGGGCTGGGTGTCCGCAGGCTCGGGTCGGATCGACCTGACGGGCCTGCCCTTGGGTGAGGCGCTGTACACCCGGGTGGCCCTGGAGCGGGACAAGGGCCCATACATCGCCGTGTGCCCGGTGAACCACACCGATGACAAGCACTCCCCCTCCGCCTGGAAAATGTCCAACGCCATCCCCTCCTGGAGCTGGCGGGGCTGCGCGGGCAAGCGCGCCAACGTGGAGGTCTACGCCCGTGCCCACAGCGTGGAGCTGCTGGTGAACGGCAAACGCGTGGGCAAAAAGGAGCTGAAAAATGACTGTATGGCCAAATTCCGCTGCATCTATGAGGACGGCACGGTGGAAGCGGTAAGCTATGACAGCCATGGGCACGAGTTGGGGCGCTGCTCCCTGCGCACCGCATCTCCGGAAACACAGCTGCGGGCCGTACCCGAGGAGGGCGACGTGGAGCCGGGCCGCCTGTGCCATATCAGACTGCAATACACCGACGAAAGCGGTGTCGTCAAGCCGCTGGAGCGGGGTATCCTCAGCGTGAAGGTGACAGGCGGCAGGCTGCTGGGCCTGGGCAGCGCGTGCCCTTACAATGAGACCGGCTACATCACAGACCGTACCGACACCTATTACGGTGAGGCTCTGGCTGTCGTACAAGCGGGAGAAGGTGCGGAACTCACCCTGGCTGTTACAGACGGCAGATACGCAGGGAGTGTTACCATCCCTGTGATCCGCTGAAGGAGGATGACAATATGCTCTATATTGGCATTGATCTTGGCACCTCCGCCTGCAAGCTGCTGCTGGTGGACGGGAGCGGCGCGGTGCTCAGCGAGGTCACAAAGGAATACCCCCTGTCCTTCCCCCACCCCGGCTGGTCGGAGCAGAACCCGGACGACTGGTGGCGGGCGGTGACCGAGGGCATACCCGAGCTGCTGCGCGGCTTCGATGCCACCCAAGTCGCTGGCATTGGCGCTGGCGGCCAGATGCACGGTCTGGTGGCGTTGGATGAGAACAATGAGGTCATCCGCCCCGCCATCCTGTGGAATGACGGGCGGACGGCCAAAGAGGTGGACTATCTCAACAACGAGATTGGCAAGGGCAAGCTGAGCCGTTATACCGCCAACATCGCCTTCGCGGGCTTCACCGCGCCAAAACTGCTGTGGATGCGGGAGAACGAGCGGTCAAACTTCGCCAAGATTCGCAAGATCATGCTTCCAAAGGACTACATCAATTACAAGCTGACAGGTATCCACTGCACCGATTATTCCGACGCCTCGGGTATGCTCCTGCTGGACGTGGAGGACAAACGGTGGAGTTGGGAAATATGTCAAATTTGCGGCGTCACCGAGGAACAGCTCCCCAAGCTGTACGAGAGCTGGGAGACGGTGGGAACCCTGAAAGCCGATGTGGCGAAAGAACTGGGGTTACCCGAGAGAGTCAAGGTCTGCGCCGGGGCGGGGGACAACGCCGCCGCCGCTGTTGGAACGGGCGTCGTGGGCGCGGGCGGGTGCAATATTTCGCTGGGCACGTCCGGCACCATCTTCATCAGCTCGGACAAGTTTGGGGTTGACCCAAACAACGCCCTCCATGCCTTCGCCCACGCGGACGGCGGCTGGCACCTGATGGGCTGTATGCTGTCCGCTGCCTCCTGCAACAAGTGGTGGTGCGGGGACATTTTGGGTATCAGCGATTACCAAACCGAGCAAAAGCCCATCGGCAAGGATAAGTTGGGCCGAAACCGGGTGTTCTTCCTGCCCTACCTCATGGGCGAGCGCTCCCCCATCAACGATACCAATGCCCGGGGCACGTTCATCGGCATGAGCATGGACACCACCCGCGCCGACCTCACCCAGGCGGTGCTGGAGGGTGTGGCTTTTGCCATCCGGGACAGCTTCGAGGTGGCCAAGTCCCTGGGCGTGTCCATCCCCAAGAGCATGATCTGCGGCGGCGGAGCCAAATCGCCCCTGTGGCGGACCATCTTCGCCAACGTGCTGGGCATTCCGCTGACCCTGCCACAGACCGAGCAGGGCCCCGGCTACGGCGGCGCGGTGCTGGCCATGGTGGGCTGCGGGGCGTTTGAAAGCGTCCAGGCCGCCTGTGACACGCTGATCCACGTGGCCCAGACCGTGGAGCCGGACGCAGAACTCACCGCCCGGTACGAGGAGCGATATCGAAAGTTCCAACAAATCTACCCGGCCCTAAAAAATGTGTTTCCAGCGTTGAAATGAGGAGGTCAAGCATGGAGATCAAAAGCATATTTGACGCAGAATTTTCCCCCTATGGGCAGGTGCATAAGGGCTATAAGCTGGATGGCCTGCTGGCGGCCATGAAAGCCATCCCCTTGCCGGAAAGTGGCACCACCTACCAGCCCGCCATTCCTGAGCTGGAGGCCCTGCCCATCTTTGAACTGTTTGGCGCCAACGCCTACGGCGGGATGCCCGTCCAGCTGGGGATGTGCTGGGGCCGCAACACCAAATTGAACTGCCTGGAGTACCACCGGGACAGCGAGTTTAACGTGGGCACCCATGACTTCATCCTCCTGCTGGCCAAGCAGGACGAAATCGTGGACGGTATGCTGGACACCGCAAAAGTCCGGACGTTTCGCGTCCCCGCCGGGGTGTTGGTGGAGGTGTACGCCACCACTTTGCACTATGCCCCCTGCCACACCGACGAGACCGAGGGCTTCCGGGTGGCGGTGGCGCTGCCCCGGGGCACCAACGAGGCAAAACCCGCCATCAAGGCCATAACAGAGGAGGATCAACTGCTCTGGGCCCGGAACAAGTGGCTGCTGGCCCATGAGGACAGCGCCGAGGCCGGACAAGGCGCCGCCGTCCGGCTGTCCGGCGACAACAACGACATTGCCAACGATATTTGATATAGGAGGAAAACATCATGAAAAACATCCCTGACGTAAAACTTGGCCTCATCGCTGTCTCCCGGGACTGCTTCCCCATCGCCCTGAGCGAGAAGCGCCGCGCCGCCATCAAAGCCGCCTATGCGGGCGACCTCTACGAGTGCCCTGTCACCGTTGAGAACGAGCTGGATATGCTGAAAGCCTTGGCCGATGTGAACGAGCACGGCTGCAACGCCCTGGTGGTGTTCCTGGGCAATTTCGGCCCCGAGACCCCCGAGACCCTCATTGCCAAAAACTTTGACGGCCCCTGTATGTTCGTGGCCGCCGCCGAGGGGGACGGCGACCTCATCAATGGGCGCGGCGACGCCTACTGCGGTATGCTCAACTGCTCCTACAACCTGGGGATGCGCCATCTGAAGGGCTACATCCCGGAGTACCCCGTGGGCACGGCGGAGGACATCACCAAAATGATTGCGGACTTCGTGCCCATCGCAAGGGCGGTCATCGGTGTGAAAAACCTGAAGATCATCACCTTCGGCCCCCGTCCCCAGGATTTTTTCGCCTGCAACGCCCCCATCAAGGGCCTGTACGAGATCGGCGTGGAGATCGAGGAGAACTCCGAGTTGGATCTGCTGGTGAGCTACAAGGAGCACGCAGGCGACCCCCGGATCCCTGCCATCTGTGCGGAAATGGCCGAGGAAATGGGCGAGGGCCGCTACTATCCCGATTTGGGCGAGCGCATGGCCCAGTTCGAGCTGACCCTCCTCGATTGGGCGGAGAACCACAAGGGCAGCCGCAAGTACGTGGCCTTCGCCGACAAGTGCTGGCCCGCATTCCCCAGCCAGTTCGGGTTTGAGCCCTGCTACGTCAACTCCCGGCTGGCGGCCCGTGGCATTCCCGTGGCCTGCGAGGTTGACATCTACGGCGCACTCAGCGAGTACATCGGGGCTTGTGTGTCCGGCGACGCCGTGACCCTGCTGGACATCAACAACTCCGTCCCGGCCCAGATGTGGGAGGAGCAGATCAAGGGCAGATACGACTACCAGCTCACCGACACCTTCATGGGCTTCCACTGCGGCAACACCCCCGCCTGCAAGCTGTGCGCAGACCGGGCGGTGAAGTACCAGCTCATCCAGCACCGCCTGCTGGAGCCCCAGGACAGCGACCCCGACTTCACCCGTGGTACCCTGGAGGCGGACATTGCGCCCTCTGACATCACCTTCTACCGCCTCCAGTGCGACAGCGAGGGAAATCTCCGCTCCTACATCGCCCAGGGCGAGGTGCTGCCCGTCAAGACCGGCAGCTTCGGCGGAATCGGCGTGTTTGCCATCCACGAGATGGGCCGGTTTTACCGCCATGTGCTGATCCAGAAGCGCTACCCCCACCACGGGGCGGTGGCCTTTGGCCACTACGGCAAGGCGCTGTTCGAGGTGTTCAAGTTCCTGGGGGTGCAGGATATCGCCTATAATCAGCCCAAATCCCTGCCCTATCCCACCGAGAACCCCTGGGGTTGAGCGCCATGGAAAAACTTTGTCTTGGCATCGAATTGGGTTCCACCCGCATCAAGGCAGTGGCCGTCGATGGACAGCATACCCCTGTGTCCTCCGGGGACTACATCTGGGCGTCCAGCTACGAAAATGGCGTGTGGACCTACTCCCTGGACGAGGTGTGGAAGGGCCTGAAGGCCACCCTGTCCGGGGTAGAGCACCGGGAGACCGTCTGCGCCATGGGCATATCCGGCATGATGCACGGCTATCTGGCTTTTGACGTGGACTGGAACCTGCTGACGCCCTTCCGCACCTGGCAGAACACCATCACGGGGCAAGCGGCGGCGGAATTGACGGCCCTGTTCGGCTTCAACATTCCCCAGAGGTGGTCCATCGCCCACCTCTACCAGGCCATTCTGAACGAGGAACCCCACGTTCCCCAGATTGCCCACATCACCACCCTGGCGGGGTACGTCCATTATATGCTCACCGGCGTCAACGCCGTGGGTGTGGGCGAAGCCAGCGGTATGTTCCCCATCAACAGCAAGGCCCTGGACTACGACGGGGAAATGATGGAGAAGTTTAACGGGTTGGTGAAGTCCCGCGATTTGCCCTGGACGCTGGCAAATGTACTGCCCCGGGTTCTCTCTGCCGGCGCGGACGCGGGCGCGCTCACCGAACGGGGCGCGGCCCTGCTGGACAACCTGCTTACTCCTGGCATCCCCTTTGCCCCCGCCGAGGGCGACGCGGGCACCGGCATGGCCGCCACCAACGCCGTGGCCCCCCGGACGGGCAACGTGTCGGCGGGCACCTCCATCTTCTCCATGGTGGTGCTGGAACGGCCGCTGTCCAAGGTCTATGAGGAGATCGACCTGGTCACCACCCCCACCGGGGCTCCGGTGGCCATGGTGCACTGCAACAACTGTACCAACGATACCAATGCCTGGGCTGGGGTGCTGCGGGAGACGGCGGAGCTGTTCGGGGCCGCGCCCCCCGCCGGCGAGCTGTTCACCCGGCTGTACCAAAAGAGCCTGGACGGCGATCCGGACTGCGGCGGCGTTACCGTCTGCAACTATCTGGCGGGGGAGGGCGTCACCCACATGGATGCGGGGCGGCCCCTGGTAGTGCGGATGCCGGAGAGCAGATTCACCCTGGCCAACTTCTTCCGCGCCCAGCTCTACTCCACCCTGGCCACGCTGAAAATCGGTATGGACATCCTGGCGGCGGAGGGGGTTGCTATCGACTCGCTGACCGGCCACGGTGGGCTGTTCAAAACCCCGCTGGTGGGCCAGAAGTATCTGGCCGCCGCCTGCAGCGCCCCGGTGACCTGCATGGACACCGCCGGGGAGGGCGGCCCCTACGGTATGGCGCTGCTGGCCGCCTATCGGGTGTGGAAATCGGACGGCGAGACGTTGGAGGACTACTTGAACAAGCACGTATTCGCGGGTGTGTCCGGCTCCACCGTCGAGCCGGACGGAGAGACGGTGGACGGCTTCAACGCCTACATGGAGCGGTATCAGGCTTTGCTCCACGTGGAGTGTAAAGCGGTGGAGGTGCTGTAAATGCAGGAAGAACTGAAAAAAGCGGTCTGTGAGGCCAATTTATTGCTTCCCAAACACGGTCTCGTCACCTTCACCTGGGGCAATGTGTCCGGAGTGGATCGCGAAAAGGGCCTGATGGTCATCAAGCCCTCAGGGGTGGAGTACGGCGGCATGACCGCCGACGACATGGTGGTGGTAAGCCTGGAGACCGGGGAACGGGTGGAGGGCAGATGGAAGCCCTCCAGCGACACCAAGACCCACATCGAACTTTACAAGGCGTTCCCCGGCATCGGCGGCATTGTCCACACCCACAGCCCCCACGCGGTGGCCTGGGCCCAGGCGGGGGAGGACATCCCCTGCTTTGGCACCACCCACGCCGACTACTTCTACGGCTCCATCCCCTGCGCCCGCCACCTGACCCAGGGGGAGCTGGAGGAGGATTACGAGAAAAACACGGGCGTAGTTATCATCGAGACTTTCCAGGAGCGGTGCATCGAGCCCACCGCCGTCCCCGGCGTGATCTGTGCCAGCCACGGGCCCTTCACCTGGGGCAAAGACCCGGCCCAAGCGGTGTACCATGCGGTGGTGCTGGAGGAGGTGGCGAAGATGGCCCTGCTCACCCGGCAGGTGCGGCCCTCCGCCGCCCCCGCCCCCCAACGCATCCAGGATAAACACTACTTCCGAAAGCATGGCCCAGGAGCTTACTATGGTCAAGGCTGAAAAGGAGATCCTAACTATGACAAAGAATGAGGAAAAACGGCTGCAAATCGCCGCCTGCAAAGTGCGCATGGGCGTGCTCACCGCTACCCATGGGGCCAAGGCGGGGCACCCCGGCGGCAGCCTGTCCGCCTCCGACGTGTTCACCTACCTGTACTTCAAGGAATTGAACATCGATCCCAAGCAGCCAAAAATACCCGAGCGTGACCGTTTTGTGCTGTCCAAGGGCCACACCGCGCCGGGGCTGTATTCAGCACTGGCCAACCGGGGGTTTTTCCCGGTGGACGACCTGCCCACCCTGCGCCATATCGGCAGCTACTTGCAGGGCCACCCCAACATGAACACCGTCCCCGGCGTGGATATGTCTACCGGGTCGCTGGGGCAGGGCGTGTCCTGCGCCTGCGGCATGGCCTTGGGGCTGAAAAAGCAGGGCAGCCCCGCCCGGGTGTACACCCTGCTGGGCGACGGCGAGATGCAGGAGGGCCAAGTCTGGGAGGCGCTGATGTTCGCGGCCCACTACAAGCTGGATAACCTGGGAGTCATTATCGACCACAACGGCCTCCAAATCGACGGCCCCAACGAGAAAGTGATGGGGCTGGGCTCCATCCCGGATAAACTGCGGGCCTTTGGGCTGAATGTGTTCCAGATCGACGGACACGACTTCCAGGCTATGGAAAAGGCCTTTGACGCTGCCCGGCAGATCAAGGGCAAGCCCTCCGCCATCGTGCTGGAGACGACCAAGGGCAAGGGCGTGAGCTACATGGAGGGTCAGGTGGGCTGGCACGGCAAGGCCCCCAACGACGAGGAGTATGCCCGGGGCATGGCGGAGCTGAGCGCTCAGCTGGCGGAACTGGAGGCGGTTTGAAATGGCAGATGTGAAAAAAGTCGCCACCCGGCAGAGCTACGGCGAGACGCTGAAGGAATTGGGGGCAGCCCATCCCGATGTGGTGGTGCTGGACGCCGACCTGGCCAACGCCACCAAGACGGAGATCTTCAAAAAGGCGTTCCCAGACCGCCACTTTGACTGCGGCATCGCGGAGAGCGACATGATGTGCGTGGCGGCGGGGCTGTCTACCACGGGGTATGTGCCCTTTGCCAGCAGCTTTGCCATGTTCGCGGCGGGGCGGGCCTTTGAGCAGGTGCGCAACTCCATCGGTTACCCCCACCTGAACGTGAAGATCGGCGCCACCCATGGCGGCATCTCCGTAGGCGAGGACGGGGCCAGCCACCAGTGCTGTGAGGACTTTGCGCTGATGCGCTCCATCCCCGGCATGGTGGTGATGTCACCGGCAGACGACGTGGAGACCAAAGCCATGGTGTGGGCCGCCTATGAGCACCAAGGCCCCGTCTATATGCGGTTCAGCCGGTACGGCGCGCCGGTCATCCACGACGCAGACCGTTTCACTTTTGAGATTGGGAAAGGTGAAGTCCTGCGGGAGGGTTCCGATGTGGCCCTCATTGCCAACGGCCTGCTGGTGGCGGAGGCGCTGGAAGCTGCCGAGCTGCTGGCCCAGCAGGGTATCAGCGCCCGTGTCATCGACATGGCCACCATCAAGCCGCTGGACGAGGGTCTGGTACTGAAAGCGGCAAAGGAGTGCGGCAGGCTCGTCACCTGTGAGGAGCACTCCATCATCGGCGGACTGGGCGAGGCGGTGTGCGCCGTCATCGCAAAGCACGGCTTGCCCTGCCCTGTGGAGCGCATCGGCGTCAACGACGAGTTCGGACACTCCGGCCCTGCCGGGGCACTGTTGGAGCAGTTCGGGTTGTGTGCGGGGCATATTGCGGAAGCGGCGCATGGCTGATTTGGCTAACTACATAAGACCTTATTGGAGGAGAAAATCGCATGAAAATGACCTGGCGCTGGTACGGCGAGGGCAACGATCAGATCAAGCTGTCCGACATCAAGCAGATCCCGGGGGTGGAGGGCATCGTCTGGGCGCTCCACGACAAGATGCCGGGGGAGGTGTGGCAGCCCGACGAGATCGCCGCCGTCAAGAAGCAGCTGGACGAGTACGGCTTCAACATGGACGTGGTGGAGTCGGTGAACGTCCACGACGACATCAAGATCGGCCTTCCCACCCGGGACCAGTATATCGAGAACTACAAGCAGACTATCCGCAACCTGGCGCCCTTCGGGGTGAAGGTGATCTGCTACAACTTCATGCCGGTGTTCGACTGGACCCGCACCGACCTGTTCCACCCCGTGGGGGACGGCTCCACCGCCCTCTATTACGAGGCGGCAAAAATCAAGCAGGATCCCCGGGAGATGGCAGACTACGTCATGTCCTTCACGGAAAAGTACCACATGACGTTCCCGGGCTGGGAGCGGTCGCGGATGGCGAAGCTGGACGAGCTGTTTGAGAAGTACCGCCCCGTCACTAAGGAGAAGCTGTGGGACAACTTCAAGTACTTCCTGGAGGCCATCATGCCCACCTGCCATGAGTGCGACATCAAGATGGCGGTGCACATGGACGATCCCCCCTGGGACATCTTCGGCCTGCCCCGGCTGCTGGTGGACGGGCCATCCATCGACCGCTTCCTGTCCATGGTGGACGACCCCTATAACTGCCTGACCCTGTGCTCCGGCAGCCTGAACGCAGACCCGAAGAACAACGTGGCGGACATCGTGCGCAAGCACTGCGACCGCATCGCCTTCGCCCACATCCGCAACGTAAAACACTTCCCCAATGGGGACTTCTCCGAGGCGGCCCACCGGGACTGCTGCGGCGACACCGGCATTCTGGACATCCTGAAAGCCTACCACGACGCGGGCTGGGAGGGCTACATCCGGCCCGACCACGGCCGGCACCTGTGGGGCGAGGGTCCGGGCACCTGCCGCCCCGGCTACGGCCTGTATGACCGGGCCCTGGGCGTGATGTATATGCTGGGCGTGTGGGATTCTTTGGATAAATTTGACGAAAAATGATTGCCCGTAGGGGACGGCATCCTCGCCGTCCCGCTGGGATCGGTAGCACCCTGAAAAACGGGCCGCCGAGGACGGCGGCCCTTACAGGCAGAATAATAAAATGGAGGAATCACGATGATGGATTTACCGTTGAAGGTTGACTTTTCCGGCAAAGTGGTGGTCGTCACCGGCGCGGGTGGGGTGCTGTGCGGCATCATGGCCCGGGCCTTTGCCCAGGCGGGGGCCAAGGTGGCCGCCCTGGACTTGAACGAAGAAGCGGTGAAGAAGCTGGCCGCCGAGTGCAGGGCCGAGGGCTTTGTCTGCGAGGGATACAAAGCCAACGTGCTGGAGCCGGAGGCTCTGGAGGCCGTCCACCAGCGGGTGCTGAAGGATCTGGGCCCCTGCGATATCCTGGTGAACGGCGCGGGCGGCAACAACGCCCGAGCCACCACCGACAACGAATACCAGCACGAAGCCCAGGACGGGCAAAAGACCTTCTTCGATCTGGACGCGGGGGGCGTGGACTTTGTCTTTAAGCTGAACTTCCAGGGCACGCTCCTGCCCACCCAGGCCTTTGCCAAGGACATGGTGGAGCGCAAAAGCGGCTGCATTTTGAACGTCAGCTCCATGAACGCCTACATCCCGCTGACCAAGATCCCCGCCTACTCCGGGGCCAAGGCGGCGGTGTCCAACTTCACCCAGTGGCTGGCCACCCACTTCGCGGGCGCCGGCATCCGCTGCAACGCCATTGCGCCGGGCTTCCTTATTGGAAACCAAAACCGCGGGCTGTTATTTAACGAGGACGGCACCCCCACCGCCCGTTCCGCCAAGATTCTGAACGGCACCCCCATGGGCCGCTACGTGGAGAGCGAGGAGCTGCTGGGCGGCGTGTTCTTCCTGTGCGACGACAAGGCCGCCTCCGCCATCACCGGCGTGGTGCTGCCCATCGACGCGGGCTTTTCCGCCTACTCCGGCGTGTGACGAGAGGGCCTGGCATGAGAGCGTTTATGGATCAAGACTTTCTGCTGACCACCCCCACCGCCCAGAGGCTCTACCACGACTACGCAGAGAAAATGCCCATCATCGACTACCACTGCCATGTGGATCCCCGGGAGATCTTTGAGGACCGCCGGTTTGAGAACATCTACCAGATCTGGCTGGAGGGGGATCACTACAAGTGGCGGGTGATGCGCTCCAACGGGGTGGACGAGCGGTACATCACCGGGGACGCCCCGGAGCGGGAGAAGTTCCAGAAGTTTGCCGAGGCGCTGCCCCGGGCCATCGGCAACCCCATGTACCACTGGTGCCACCTGGAGCTGCGCACCTACTTCGGCTATGAGGGCGTGCTCAACGGCGACACCGCCCAGGGGGTCTGGGATCTGAGCGTCAAAAAGCTGGCACAGCCGGATATGAGCGTCCGGGGCATCCTCCGCCAAAGCAACGTGGCCATGGTGGGCACCACCGACGACCCCACGTCCGATCTGGCGTGGCACAAGCGCATCGCGGAGGATCCGTCCATCTCCACGGTGGTGGCCCCCTCCTTCCGGCCGGACAAGGCGCTGAACCTGGAAAAGCCGGGCTGGGCGGACTTCCTGGCCCAGCTGGGCCGCAGCGCCGGGGTGGAGATCACGGATCTGGACAGCCTGGAGCGGGCGCTGGAGCAGCGGATGGAGGCCTTTGACCAGGCGGGCTGCCGGGCCGCCGACCACGGCCTGGACTACGTGCCCTTCCGAAGCGCAAGCCGGGAGCAGGTGGACGCCATCCTGAAAAAGGCCCTGGGGGGCCAGGGCGTCACGGTGGAAGAGGCCGAGCGCTTCAAGACGGCGCTGCTGCTGTTCTGCGCCCAGCGCTACCACGCCATGGGCTGGGTGATGCAGATCCACTACAACTGCATGAGAAACCCCAACAGCGCCATGTTCGCCAGGCTGGGGCCGGACTCCGGCTTTGACTGCATGAACAACGTCAACTGCGCCGGCTCGCTGTACGCCCTGCTGGACGCGCTGTACGCCCAGGACGCCCTGCCCCGCACCATCCTGTACAGCCTGAACCCCGGGGAGAACGAGCTGCTGGACACCATGATCGGCGCGTTCCAGGGCCCCGGCGTCCCCGGCAAGCTCCAGCACGGCAGCGCCTGGTGGTTCAACGACAACAAGACCGGCATGAGGGAGCAGCTCACCAGTCTGGCCAACCTGAGCCTGCTGGGCAACTTCATCGGGATGCTCACCGATTCCCGCTCCTTCCTCAGCTACACCCGGCACGCCTATTTCCGCCGCATTCTGTGCGAGCTGGTGGGGGGCTGGATGGAAAACGGGGAGTATCCCAACGATTTGGAGCAGGCGGGCGCTCTGGTGGAGGACATCTGCTATCACAACGCGAAGCGTTATTTCCGGCTGTAGACGTACAAAGGAGGAACAACATGAACATCAACGAAATCATTTCCGGCATCGGCGTGGTGCCGGTGATCAAGCTGAACCACCCGGAGCGGGACGCCGCCCCCCTGGCGAAAGCCCTGTGCGCCGGCGGCGTGCCGGTGGCGGAGGTCACCTTCCGGGCCGCCGGGGCCGCCGCCGCCATCAAGCTGATGGCCGAGGCCTGCCCGGAGATGCTGGTGGGGGCGGGCACCGTGCTCACCACCCAGCAGGTGGACGAGGCCCTGGCGGCGGGGGCGAAGTTCATCGTCACCCCCGGCCTGGATCCGGAGCTGGTAAAGTACTGCCAGGACAAGGGCCTGGCGGTGTTCCCCGGCTGCACCACCCCGACGGACTACCACACCGCCTACAAGCTGGGGCTGGAGGTGCTCAAGTTCTTCCCCGCCGAGCAGTCCGGCGGGCTGGCCAAGATCAAGGCCATGTCCGCCCCCTTCCCCATGTTCAAGGTGATGCCCACCGGCGGCATCTCCCTGAAAAACCTGGCGGAGTACATCAAGGCTCCCGTCATCTGCGCCTGCGGCGGCTCCTACATGGTGACCGCCGACCTCATCGACAACAACAGGTGGGACGAGATCACCGAGCTGTGCAAGAAATCTGTGGAAATCGTAAAGGAGGCCCGCGGCAATGGCTAAAGTCGTGACATTTGGCGAGCTGATGATCCGGCTCCAGCCCTACAACTATGAGCGGTTCGTCCAGGCCGACCACCTGGAATTCACCTTCGGCGGCGGCGAGGCCAACGTGGCGGTGTCGCTGGCCAACTACGGCCTGGACGCGGCCTACGTCACCAAGCTCCCCGCCCACGCCATCGGGCAGGCGGCGGTGAACTCCCTGCGCCGCTACGGGGTGGACACGTCCATGATCGTCCGGGGCGGCGACCGGGTGGGCATCTACTTCAACGAGAAGGGCGCGTCCCAGCGGGGCAGCGTCTGCATCTACGACCGGGCCCACTCCGCCATTCAGGAGGCCACCACCGCCGACTTCGACTGGGACGCCATCTTCGAGGGCGTGGACTGGTTCCACTTCACCGGCATCACCCCGGCTCTGGGCCCCAACGTGGTGGAGATCTGCAAGGAGGCCTGCAAGGCCGCCAAGGCCCATGGCGTGAAGATCTCCTGCGATCTGAACTACCGGGGCAAGCTGTGGACGCGAGAGCAGGCCCGGGCCGCCATGACCGACCTGTGCCAGTACGTGGACGTGTGCATCTCCAACGAGGAGGACGCCAAGGACGTGTTCGGCATCGAGGCCGAGGCCACCGATATCTACGGCGGCACGCTAAACCACGAGGGCTACAAGTCCGTGGCTAAGCAGCTGGCGGATAAGTTCGGGTTTGAAAAGGTCGCCATCACCCTGCGGGAGAGCCACTCCGCCTTTGACAACGGCTGGAGCGCCATGCTGTACGACGTCAAGAGCGGCGAGTACTGCTTCTCCAAGAAGTACGAGCTGCACATCATCGACCGGGTGGGCGGCGGCGACAGCTTCGGCGGCGGGCTGATCTACTCCCTGCTCACCGGCAAGTCTACCCAGGCGGCGGTGGAGTTTGCCGTGGCGGCCTCCGCACTGAAGCACTCCATCGAGGGCGACTACAACATGGTGACGGTGGCCGAGGTGGAGAAGCTGGCCGGCGGCGATGGCTCCGGCCGCATCCAGCGGTGACAGGCGAGAGGTTTCGCCCAATGAAAGGCCAGAACTGTGGCTGCTGCATGAGAAGGGAGACTGCTGGACGCCTTCGGCATTTACATCTGCGATTTCAGCAGGGTCAGTATGCTGATTCTTTTTAAGGGACGTCTGATTAAGAGCCTATCCCGAAATTAACGATGGACGTGTAAGATTTTACGCCAAACAATGACAGCACAGGCAAATTGAACGAGGGCCAGATAATTGGCAGCTTTCTTTTCAAAACGAACCAAAAGCTTGCGAAAGCGATTGAAAAAAGAGTGCGTGACTTCAACAACCCAACGGCGGGCATGAAATTCTGGATTGCGCTCCAGTTCCTTCTTTTCCTCGCCACGGGGTCGGATATGGGGCGTATAACCACGCTTGTGTACTTTTTCACCACTACCAGTATAGCCAGCATCCAAACACAGATTTTGCGGGTGTTCTTCGTCTGGTTCTGGGTGCAGCACCACAATATGCTCCAGAGTCTCCTCCAACAGCTTGACGTCATGTGTGTTGGCACCGGAAAGAACTACCGCCAGCGGAAGACCCTTCTCATCTGTCAGGACACTGCGTTTTGTCCCCATTTTTTCCTCGGTCTGTTGGATTCTTTCCAACAGACTCCAGGGCCAGAGGCGCTTTTATCATACAACCGTCCAGGCTTTGCCACTCCCAGCCGATTCCCTCCAGTTCATCGTATTGTTCCAGACCCTTGGCCCAGATCTTCTCAAAAAAGCCCGCTGCCAGCCATTTTTGAAACGTCCTGTGTACGGTGCTTCCGCTGCCATATTCCCGGGGCAGGGCTTTCCATTGACAGCCTGTCCGCAGCACATAGAATATCCCCTCCAGTGCTTTCCTCGCTGGCATCGGCTTGCGTCCCTGCCCTGGTGCATGAACATATTTCTTTTTCGGGTCTCGTTCCGTTTTCGGAATATCCCCCTTAATTGCTTCCCAAAATTCTTCCGATATTGTCCACGACTGGTAACTCTTCTTTTCGCTCATTTCGTTGCCCCTACTCTATTGTACCTCGTTGCCCTTTATTTTGGGATAGGCTCTAAGTCGGCATGAGCGGATGGCAAGAAAGTCTTTGCCGCAATGAGACGGGGTAACCCAGGAATCATTGTGTTCACTTCAAGGAAACCCAACAAAATTGCGGTGAAAAAATTCGCCAGCTGCCGCAGTCGATTTATTTGGAGGTTCCTTATGCTCTGCCAGCCGAAATGATGTAAGGAGACAGAGGCAATGAAAAACATATGCCACGGCATCGAATTTGGATCTGCCAGCATCAAGGCTGTCACCATCGGCAGCAGTTTCAAGCCAATTTCCTTCGGCGACTACACCTGAGCCAGCAGCGGCGGAGCTCACCATACTGTTTGACTTCAACATCCCCCAGCGGTGGAGCATTGCCCGCCTCTATGTGGAGAGCGAGGAGCTGCTGGGCGGCGTGTAGATGAATAACAACCGCGTAGGCCAATCTAACCCCTTGCAGTTGCGTATAGGAACAGATTTCATGAAACAGGATATCGTGCTTGTTTGCCGCAAAACCGAACACACTATCCATGTATGCGACTTCTTGCGCGATCACTACATTGACTCGGTTATCATAGAAAATGCAGAGGATTTAAAGGCGGAGCTGTCATCGCACAGCCCCGCCTTCTTATTGCTTGATTTTGGTAATAAAGGAAATGAAAACCTTTTCTCAAAACTATCTATTAGCACCATGCGGCCATTGCCATATATCATCATCGCAGATGCCTTTCCCGACGGCGCAGCACGGGCCGCTGTACTCGAACGAGGTGCTGATGCCTGCGTGGAAACACCACTAATTGCCGAGGAGGTGCTGGCTGTTATCAACGCCGTTCTCCGCAGAGAACAGAGAATTGCACGGTTGAAGCTGGGCAGGGCGCTGCCACGCATGAAACACAAAGAATTGGTCATTGATCCGATGCGCAGAACGGTGGAGATGCGGGATGAGCCAGTACATTTGACTGTCAAAGAATTTGATGTTCTCTTTCTTTTAGCATCTAAAGCAGGAACAGCTTTAACCAAAGAGGAAATCTACGAGGCTGTATGGAATGCGGATCGAGACTATATGGGCACCCAGGTATCAGATCACATCTTTACGCTTCGCCGGAAGCTGGGGCTGGACAAAAAGGATCAAGCTTATATTCAGACCGTGTTTGGTGTGGGCTACCGTTTTGCCACGAGCGAATAGTACATATGCGTCTATCAAGTCGATTTGTGTCAATATTTGTCGAGCGATTCCAAAAAAATCCGAAAACTTTTTCACGGTTTGTTCTCATTTTCGGTATAAAATTACAGAATGTTACAGGATAAGGAAGGCACAGCGCAGGAGGTGATTATCGTGCCCGCTTATCAGAGCATAAATATCTGCTTCCGCACATTGCGGGGCCCGCCCAAAGTAATATGCTCATTGGCAGACGCAAATCGGTAATAACAGTCAGCTTTAGACCGACTCGGGATCCGTGCTGGTCTGACGGCAACTGCTCCTATAGGGAAACTGTCTGAAAAGGATCTGAGAAGATGAACGTAGAAACCAGGATGTATGTGGTTGACCTGTTGGAATCGTACCAAAAGCGATCCAAGCAAATTGAGCTTCTGCACTATGAATTGTCCCATCCGGCCCGCGTTTCAGAAAATGACATCATTGGAGCATTGGCCCTGGCGCACGGAGATGGTGAAGGGGGGCATCCAGGAGGCCATGCCTCCGACAAAACCCTTTACATCGCGCTCAACTACCAGGCACGAGCTAATCACGTGAATAGTGATACTGCGGAAGAAGTTGTCGGGCAGCTTGTGACACTGGAGCGGGAACAGGAGCGGCTGAACTATTATGTGTCACTTTTGGGCCCCCGTCATGCGGAACTGCTGAAGCTGCTCTATTTTGAAGGCTATTCCCAAGAAGAATGCGCAAAAAAGCTGGAAATTGCCACTCGTACTGTGCGGCGAATTAAGGATGACGCGATTGCAGAATTGGTGGAAATGTATTCTTTTACAGGGGGGTGCAAACAGGGCGCGTCCTGAAGCTGTCCTATAAATTTCAAAAAATTGTCCGCGAATTGTCCGCCACATAGTACTTGCAATGTCCATTTACTCTGTGGTATGATTAAGCTGTCAAAAATAGGAGATGCCTCCTGGAGCAGTCCAGGGGGCATCTTCCTTTTACGTCAAAGGAGGTGTTGATGTGATGCGGACAAGAACGATCCGCGAAGCGGCGGCGTACTTCCGGGAGTCAGACCCACAAACCTGCCTGACTGAAACCGCCATCCGAAGGCTGATCTCCTCTGGAGCCGTGCCGTGCGCCCGGGTAGGACGCAAATACCTTGTTACGGTGGAGGCGTTGGAGGCCTATCTCTCGGGAAACTGCCAGCCTACGGCCCAGGCGAAACCTGATAAGGTGTGGAAAATCAAATAAACCGTTTTTTCGGCGTGAGGAAATAAAATTAAACCTTTGTAACCCCTTGTGATTTGCAAATATCCCCCTTATAATGAAGGTACTGTATCGCAAGGCGTTATTGAAAGGAGAACGCCAAATGGCAAAAGCAGCATCGAAAAAGAAGTACAACTATTTGACCAAGGCCATCCAGCTTCCAGACGGCACCCGCAAATACATCCGAGCCAAGACCCAGGCGGAGCTGGACGAAAAGGTTCTGAAAGCCCAGATCCTGGTCAACTCAGGCGTGGACATTTGCAGCGAAGAGACCTTCGGACACTTCGCTCAGATGTGGTATGACCTCTACAAGAAGCCCCACCTGCGGGAAAACAGCCTCAACGCAATCAAGTATGTCCTGAACCAGCATATCCTGCCATACATCGGTGGGTACCGTATGCGGGATATTACCCCCATGCAGATCCAGGCCATCATGGCCTCGCTGTCCAACAAGAGTAATTCCCTCCAATCCAAGGTGCTGATCCATCTGCGCAGCATCTTCAAGGCCGCGCAGGAAAACGGATTGGTGGCGAAATCCCCTGTGAGCAGTATGCTGAAGCCCGGTGGCCGTAAAACCGCTGAGAAGGTGGCTCTCGTGCCCCAGGAGACCCGTCTGCTGGTGGAAAGGGTAAATAACCCCAGGGCCCACACCTTCCTGCTGATCGCGCTCCATACGGGGATGCGCAGGGGTGAAATTTTGGGCCTCATGTGGGAGGACATCGACTTTGCCCAGCGGGTCGTCCACGTCAAGCACAACGCCATCCTGGGCAAAGGGGAGACCTCCATCCACGATACGCTGAAGACCGATGCGGGGCGGCGGGATATCCCCCTCACCGACGAGCTGGAGGCGTGGCTGGCGAATTACAAAAAGCGCAGCCACTCCAAGTTTGTGCTGGCCATGCAGAACGGCAAGCCGCTTACCCAGTCCGCGTACAAGAGTATGTGGAAGCTGGTGGAGCGGGAGCTGCCCGAGACCCATGTGACGGCCCACGTCCTCCGCCACACTTATGTCACCCGGCTGTTTGAGGCGGGGCTGGACATCAAGGAGATCCAGTACCTGGCGGGCCACAGCACCGTGGACATGACCCTCCGGGTATACACCCATTACGACCGGCGCTCCCGGGAAGGGAAGACCGCCGAGAAAGTGAGAGAAGCTATGCGGGAAAACGCGTGACACAAGGGGTCAAAAAAATTTGCAACAGATTTGCAACAACATGCCCCCAAATGACCCGAAAATATCCTAAATTATGGGAAATAAGGCGGTTCAAAACAGCCCTCAAAAGCAAAGCGAAAACCCCTCAAACCGTTGCGGTTCAAGGGGTTTGGCTTGGTGGAGACTACAGAACTCGAATCTGTGACCTCTTGCGTGTGAAGCAAGCGCTCTACCGGCTGAGCTAAGCCTCCATATTGGTGACCCGGACGGGAATCGAACCCGTGTTACCGCCGTGAAAGGGCGGTGTCTTAGCCGCTTGACCACCGGGCCAAAGGTGCCCAAAGCGGGCGTAATCAGAGCGGGCTCCTGAAGAAGCGGCCGTCACCGCTTCTTCAGGAATTGGTAGCGGCGACTGGATTCGAACCGGTGACAACTCGGGTATGAACCGAGTGCTCTAGCCAACTGAGCTACGCCGCCATTTCAAGAAATGCCGCCCTGACAGGGGCAAGTGATAGTGTAACGCATTTCCCCGGAAATGTCAACCTTTTTTTCGCGGAAAAAGAGAAAAATTCCGGGGACCGCCTGAAGCGGCCCCCGAACGGGTCCTGAACGCAGCTTTTAATACGCCAGCTTTTCCTCCAGCCAGCTCTTCAGCCCGCTGATGGGCACCCGAACCTGATCCATCGTATCCCGGTCCCGGATGGTGACGGCGTGATCAGCCTCGGTCTTGTCGTCGCCCACAGTGGCAAAATCCACCGTAATACAGTAGGGCGTGCCGATCTCGTCCTGCCGGCGGTAGCGCTTGCCGATGGAGCCGGCGTCGTCAAAGTCCACCATGAACCACTTGGACAGCTCGGTCTGAATCTCCCGTGCCTTATCGCCCAGCTTCTTGGAAAGAGGCAGCACCGCGCACTTATAAGGCGCCAGGGCAGGGTGGAGGCGCAGCACAGTGCGCACGTCATTCTTCTCCGCATCCACCACTTCCTCGTCATAGGCGTTGCACAGGAAGGCCAGCAGCATCCGCTCCACACCCAGGGACGGCTCGATAACATAAGGGATATAATGTTCGTTCTTTTCCTGATCGTAATAGGTCAGGTCCTTGCCGGAGGTGTTCTGATGGGCGGTCAGGTCAAAATTGGTTCGGCTGGCCACGCCCCACAGCTCGCCCCAGTCGGTGAAGGGGAAGGCAAACTCAAAGTCGGTGGTGGCGTTGGAATAGTGGCTCAGCTCCTCGGGGTCATGGTCCCGGAGCCGCAGGTTCTCCTCCTGAATCCCCAGGCCCAGCAGCCACCGGTGGCAGAAGTTCTTCCAGTAGGCGAACCACTCCAGCTCCGTCCCCGGCTGGCAGAAGAACTCCAGCTCCATCTGCTCGAACTCCCGGGTGCGGAAGATGAAGTTGCCCGGAGTGATCTCATTGCGGAAGCTCTTGCCGATCTGGCACACGCCGAAGGGCAGCTTGCGCCGGGTGGACCGCTGGACGTTGACAAAGTTGGTGAAGATGCCCTGAGCGGTCTCCGGCCGCAGGTACACGGTGTTCTTGGCGTCCTCGGTGACCCCCTGGAAGGTCTTGAACATCAGGTTGAACTGGCGGATGTCGGTCCAGTTGAACTTGCCGCAGGTGGGGCAGGCGATCTTGTGCTCCTCAATAAAGGCCTTCATCTCGGCCTGGCTCATGGCGTCCACGCTGTGGCCCAGCTCGAAGCTGTTCTCCTGGCACCAGTCCTCGATGACCTTGTCCGCCCGGAAGCGCTCGTGGCACTCCTTGCAGTCCATCAGCGGGTCGGAGAAGCCGCCCACATGTCCGGAGGCCACCCACACCTGGGGGTTCATCAAAATGGCGGCGTCCAAGCCCACGTTGTAGGGGTTCTCCTGGACGAACTTCTTCCACCATGCCTTTTTGATGTTGTTCTTCAGTTCCACGCCCAAGGGGCCGTAGTCCCAGGTGTTGGCCAGGCCGCCGTAGATCTCGGACCCGGCGAAGATGAAGCCCCGGCCCTTACACAATGCCACAATCTTTTCCATGGATTTCTCGCTGCTTTTCACAATTTAACGCTCCTTTTCAATGATTTCCGGCTCAAAACGCAAAAACAAACGCCCTGAGCCATGATGGCTCAGGGCGAACTGCTGCGAGTCCGCGGTTCCACCTGAATTCGCGCCTGTCCGGCGCGCGCTCTTGACCCGGTAACGGCGGGGGCCGGCGGGCCATTTCCTGCCCGCGCTCGGGAGGGCCTTCCCGCCGCGCCATCGTGGGACTCGCACCATCCGTCCCCTCTCTGACACCCCGGCGCGGGGTACTCTCCTCCGTCGTCGCTTTGTTCCTTGCATTCTATTACAGAAAAACGGGGCTGTCAAGGGGCAGCGTGGGGAAATTGCGCCTTATTCTCCCCGTTTGGCGTCCCCGCCATTTTTGCCCGGCTTCACCAGGTGCACCAGCCCCAACACCACAAACACCACGCCGATAACGATCAGCGCCGCGGCCGCAGCCATCAGGTACATCTGGCTGCGCCCCTCGTTCCGGGTGGTCACGCCTTCCACAAAGGTGAAATCTCCGCCCAGCATCCACATGACCGCCCCGAGGGCGGTCATACCCACGCCCTCCAGCAGCTCCTTGAGCGCTTTTTTCCGCGCCGCCGCGCGGGCCTGCTTGCCGTCCATGATCTGGCACAGCTCCTTTTCTCGTCTTTCGCTCCAATATGGAGCGCTGTGAAACAGCATACCACCTCGGGGTGGAAAAATCAAGGCGGGTCCGGCCGAAAAATCGGCAGACTTTTATACTTTTTTCATTTCCTTTTTTTCTCGGGTGTGATATAATGTACCATGAATCTTTATGCGGGAGGGGACCGCCATGCAAAACCGCGTCACTGTGACCGTGGGTGGATTGAAGTATACGCTGCTGGCCGTAGAGGACGAGAACTATGTCCACCGGGTGGCCGCCTATGTGAACGAAAAGCTGAAGGAGACCGGCCGGGCGGGCGGGGTGTCCCAGATGGACTGCGCCGTGCTCACCGCCATCAACATTGCCGACGAGCGCTTCAAGGAGCAGGAGGCGTCGGTGGACCTGCGCCGTCAGATCAAGGACCTGCTGGAGGAGAACGCCAAGCTGAAGTCGGAGCTGAGCGAATCCAAGCGGGAGATTTTCAAATTACAGCAGAAGAGATAACAAACACTCGGAGGACCCTATGGAGATACTTTCCCCCGCCGGCAGCCCGGAGGCGCTGCGCGCGGCGGTGTGCGCCGGGGCGGACGCGGTCTACCTCGGATTTGGACAATTCAATGCCCGCCGGGGCGCCCGGAACTTTTCCAGGGACGAGTTCGCCTCGGCGGTATCCTACTGCCATCTGCGGGGGGTGAAGGTGTACCTCACCCTGAACACCCTGGCTACCGACCGGGAGATGGCGGACGCGGTGGACTGCGCCGTTCAGGCGTCCAAGCTGGGGGCGGACGCGGCGCTGATTCAGGACATGGGGCTGGTGCGGGCCCTGCGTCAGGCCGCGCCGGACCTGCCCCTTCACGCCTCCACCCAGATGACCCTTCACAATCTGGACGGGGTGAAGCAGGCCGCCGACCTGGGCATGACCCGGGCGGTGCTGTCCCGGGAACTGTCCCGGCGGGACATCGCCTACATCTGTGAGCGCTCCCCCATTGAGATTGAGGTATTCGTCCACGGAGCGCTGTGCATGTGCTACTCCGGCCAGTGCTTCATGTCCTCCGTCATCGGGGGGCGCAGCGGCAACCGGGGCATGTGCGCCCAGCCCTGCCGCCTGCCCTACGGCTGGGGGGACGAGCTGGCCCGCGGGCATCCGCTGTCTTTGAAGGACATGTCCCTGGCAGGCCACTTGCAGGAACTCCAGAGCATGGGCGTGGCCTGCGCCAAGATCGAGGGGCGCATGAAGCGGCCCGAGTATGTCTATATTGTCACCAAGGTCTACGCCGACGCCCTCCGGGAGGGCCGGGAGCCCACCGCCGAAGAGCTGTCCCATCTGGAGCAGGCCTTTTCCCGCCAGGGCTTCACGGACGGATATTTTATGGAGAAGAAGGGTCCGGACATGTTCGGCGTCCGGGAGGAGGCGAAGAACCCCAAGGAGCTCTTCGCCCAGGCCAAGGCCGCCTATGACAAGGGCGAGGGCCCCGGCGTTCCGGTCAAGCTCTACGCCATGATCCGGGCAGGGGAGCCCGTCCAGGTGGGGGTGGAGGACGCGGAGGGCCGGGTGGTCACCGCCGCGGGGCACACTCCGGAAGTGGCCCGCCGCCGGGCCACCACCCAGGAGGAGGTGGAGGGCCAGCTGTCCAAGACCGGCGGCACGCCCTACCGGGTCACCGAGGTGCGCTCGCTGGTGCAGGACGGGCTGATGGTGCCGCTGTCGGCGCTGAACGGCCTGCGGCGGCAGGTGCTGGACGGGCTGTCCGCCCAGCGCACGGCCCTGCCTGAGCGCCGGCACGGCGCGTATAAGCTGGGCGCGCGGTACGAGAATTACCGCAACGAGCCGGATATTTACGTCTCCCTGCGCCGGGTGGAGCAGATGACCTTTGAGCTGGTAAAGCAGAGTCCCGCCATGATTACGCTGCCTGTGGAGGAGATCGCCGCCCACCCGGAAAACGTGGCCGGCACCATCCGCCGGGGCGTTCCCGTGGCGGCGGTGCTGCCCCGCGTCTGCTTTGACCGGGAGCTTCCCGATCTGTGCAAGCAGATGGAAGCCGCCAAAGAGGCGGGGGTGGCGGACGTTTATGTGGGCAATCTGGGGCTGGTTCCGCTGTGCAAGCGGACAGGCTTCCGCCTCCGGGGGGACTTTGGGCTCCAGGTGTTCAACAGCCAGGGGGTAAAGGAGTACCGGCGGCTGGGATTTTTGGCGCTGACGGCGTCCTTTGAGCTGAAGCTGGCGCAGATTCGGGACATTTCCAAGGCGGTGGATTTGGAGATCATCGCCTACGGGCGGCTTCCGCTGATGATTACGGAGAACTGCGCCGTCAAGAATCAGTCGGGGAAGTGTGTTTGTTCCAATGTGAATCTGCTCACTGACCGGAAAGGGGTGCGGTTTCCGGTGGAGCGGGCTTATGGGTGCCGGAATGAGGTTTTAAACGCCAACAAGGTGTTTTTGGCGGATAAGGCCAGCGATTGGAAGAGGATCGGCCTGCGGGCCATTCGGCTGTTGTTTACCACGGAGAATGGGGTGGAGTGCGCTCAGGTGCTGGAGGCATACCGGGGGAAGGGGAGCTACATCCCCAATAATTACACCCGTGGGCTGTATTATCGGGATGTGGAATAGCCTCCGGCGGGTTACTTTTCCCACGTGGGAAAAGTAACCAAAAGGACGCTCAGGGGGGAAATCCGATTCGACTTCGAGCGCCAAGGGCGCGCTCTCGCTCATAGGATTTCCCCCCTAAGAACCCCGGTTTTACGGGAGAGCTTGAATCGAAGCGGGGCTGAGGCTTTCCGGCGCGTGGGGCTTTCGACTTGTGTCCCCCTTATTTGTGCTGCCGCTTGCGTGTCTGTCACTGAGGCTGCTCTGCGGTCCACGGACTGCGCCTGGGCTGTGCCAGTTCTGTTCCCAGCTGCATCGCTGTGCGGAACAGGGCTTTGTCGTGGATGGTTTTCAGTTCCAAATTGAGGTTGAACAAGGCTTCCATTGTGTCCTGTCCATCCTCTCCTAAACGGCGGATGATCTCCTCCTGCAAGGCATTTTGACGCTCCAGCAATTCCTTCATTTCTGGGTCGTTGATGACCTGCTGGCCCACCCAATCGTCCAGCAAGTAATATAAGTTTTGTAAAATTTCTGTCATGTCGAACATCCCCGTTCGTTGTAATATGATCATATACCACCACGAACGGTGCAATCAGTCGAGGGGTATCTATGGGAATTTTAGCGGAGCGCATGAAAGAACTGCGCCTTGAAAAGAAAATGAAGCAGGTGGAAGTCGCGGAAGCCATTGGAGTGTCCACCACCGCCTATTGCAATTATGAATATGGTCAGCGCGACCCACAGACGGCCACCCTCGTTGCGTTGGCGAAATTTTATCATGTATCCACCGATTACCTGCTGGGTGTCAACGAACCGACCCCAGAGAAAAAAGCGAAAATCATCCTCGCCTCCAACTCCCCACGCCGCCGCGAGCTGCTGGGGCAGATGGGGCTGAAGGACTTCAAAGTCTCCGCCCCCAACGTGGACGAGTCCGTGGAGAACGGGCTGTCTCCCGCCCAGATTGTGGAGCAGTTGTCCCGGCGAAAGGCCCAGGCGGCAGCGAAAAAGGCTGGCCTCAACGACCTCATTATCGCCGCCGACACGGTGGTGGCCCTGGACGGCACGGTGCTGGGCAAGCCCCACAGCACAGACGAGGCCTTTGCCATGCTCAGCTCCCTGTCGGGCCGGGAGCACCACGTTTACACCGGCGTCACCGTCCTCCAGGGAGAGCGGGCCGTCACTCAGCACGAGGAGACCGCCGTGTCCTTCCGCGTCCTGGAGCCGGATGAGATCTGGGGCTACATCGCCACCGGGGAGCCCATGGACAAGGCCGGGGCCTACGGCATCCAGGGGCTGGGCGCCCTCTTGGTATCCGGCATCCGGGGGGATTACTGCAATGTGGTGGGCCTGCCGCTGTTCCGGCTGGGCCGCATGCTTTCCGGGTTTGGCATATATCTGCTGCAAAATAAGGAGCAAACGAAACCATGAGTCGATTTTTCCGAAACAACGGCGGGCTGCTGCTGGTGGCCGCCGTCCTGCTGGCGGCGGTGCTGGCCATGGGGTCCTATATGCTGGGCTATGATCCCCTCACCGCCGTGCTGGAAGTGCTGACCACCCCCTTCCGGGCAGCGTCCAGCGCCGTCACCAACTGGACCGAGGAGCAGTATGACCGGGCCTTCCGCCATGAGGAGCTTATGGCGGAGAACGAGGCCCTGCGCCAGCGCGTGGCCGAGCTGGAGCGGGACGCCATCGCCGGACAGGACGCGCAGCGCGAGAACGAGCGCATGAAGGACCTGCTGGGCCTGCACGAGGCGCGGCCCGAGCTGCAATACCGGGACGCGGCGGTGGTGCGCCGCGCCTCCTCCAACTGGACCTCCGATCTGACCATTGACCGGGGCACCCTGAACGGGGTGGAGGTCAACGACTGCGTGATCGACCAGTACGGCCACCTCATCGGCGTGGTGACGGAGGCCAGCCCCAATTCCTCCCGCGTGACCACCATCCTGGACCCTGACCTGAAGCTGGGCGGCCGCGTCGCCCGCACCGACGAGGACGCCATCCTGGAGGGGGACTTCACCCTCATGCAGGAGGGGCTGCTTCGCCTGTCCTTCGTGTCCGAGGGCGCCAAGCTGGTCACCGGCGACCAGGTGACCACCTCCGGGCTGGGGGGCGTCTATCCTCCGGGGCTGGTGGTGGGCTCGGTGCGCACCCTTTATGTGGAGGAGGACGGCGTCAGCCGTTACGCCCAGGTGGAGCCGGAAGCCGACATCAGCGGGGCGCAGTATGTGTATGTGATCGTGGATTACGGAGAGTAAAGAACCGGACGCGGCGGGGTGTTCCCCGCCGCGTTTCAGAAAGTGAGCGTGTCGAAAATGGCGGAAATGACCCCCATGATGAAGCAATACTGGAAGGTGAAGGAGTCCCACCCGGACTGTCTGCTGTTTTTCCGGCTGGGCGACTTTTACGAGATGTTCCACGACGACGCCAAGCTGGGCGCGGAGGAGCTGGGCCTGACCCTGACCACCCGCGACCGGGGCAAGCCGGAGGAGGAGCGCACCCCCATGTGCGGCGTGCCCTATCACTCGGCCCAGAGCTATATCGCGCGGCTCATCAAGCGGGGGTACAAGGTGGCCATCTGTGAGCAGATGGAGGACCCGGCCACGGCCAAGGGGCTGGTGGACCGGGACGTGATCCGCATCGTCACCCCCGGCACCGCCATGGCGGACGAAATGCTGGACGAGAGCCGGAACAACTACATCTGCGCCATCTATGAGGACAGCGCGGGGGCCGCTTTCGCCCGGTGCGATCTGTCCACGGGGCAGTTTTCCGCCGCCCCCTTCCAGGGCGGGGACTTCCTGCCCCATCTGCTCAACGCCCTGGCGGCCTGCCCGCCCAGCGAGGCCATTTTGTCCGACGCCGCCGCGTCCGACGGCCGGCTGACGGAATTTTTGAGGGACCGGCTGAACTGCCTGTGCCAGCCCGGCCTGGAGGTCCGCTTCCGCCCCGCCCAGGCCCAGGAGGCCCTGAGCGCCTGCCGTCTGCGCGGACAGGGCGAGCCCTTCCCCGAGGAAGACGGCCCCCGCATGTGCCTGCAAGCGGCGGGGGCGCTGGCGGCGTACCTCACCGAGACGCAAAAGACCGATTTGAGCCACCTGGGCCCTCTGGACATTGAGGAGGGGCTGACCCAGGCGTACATGGAGCTGGACCTGACCGCCCGCAAAACCCTGGAGCTGACCGAGACCTTCCGGGGCAAGGAGAAAAAGGGCTCCCTGCTGTGGGTGTTGGACAAGACGAAAACCCCCATGGGCCACCGGCTGATCCGCTCCTGGCTGGAGCAGCCCCTGCGCTCCCCCGCCGCCATCGGCACAAGGCAGGACGCCGTGGCGGAGCTGGCCCGGGACGGTGTGGCCCGGGAAGAGCTGACCCTGACCCTGCGCCGCATCCCCGACCTGGAGCGGCTCATCGGCAAGGTGGTGTACGGCTCCGCCAACGCCCGGGATATGCTCTCACTGGCGGACGGCCTGGCGGTGCTGCCCCAGCTCATGGAGCAGGCTCGGGCGGTGTCGGGCCGCGCCCTGACCCCCGTCCTCCGGGGGCTGGAGGGGCTGGAGGGCCTGGAGCAGACCCTTCACGCCGCCATCCGGGAGGAGGACGAGGACCACCGCCTGCCCTTCACCATCCGGGAGGGGGGCTTCATCCGTCCGGGGTATGATGAGGAGGTGGACCACCTTCGGGACGTGCTGGACCACGGGGCGGACATGGTGGCCGCTTTAGAGGGCCGGGAAAAGGAGCGCACGGGCATCAAGAGCCTGAAGGTGCGCTATAACAAGGTGTTCGGCTATTACATCGAGGTATCCAAAAGCTATTACAGCATGGTGCCCGACGGCTACATCCGCAAGCAGACCCTGGTAAACTGCGAGCGCTTCATCACCCAGGAGCTGAAGGACCTGGAGCACGAGATCCTCTCCGCCCAGACCCGTGTGACGGCGCTGGAGTACCAGCTTTTCTGCAGGCTGCGGGGCACGGCGTCGGAGCAGGTCCGCCGGGTGCAGGCCGCCGCCGCCGGAGTGGGCCGGCTGGACGTGCTGTGCTCCTTCGCCGCCGCCGCGGTGCACAACGGCTACGTCCGCCCCGACGTGGACGACAGCGGCGTCATCGACATCAGGGAGGGCCGCCACCCGGTGGTGGAGCGGATGCTCAAAGACTCGCTGTTCGTCCCCAACGACACCCATATGGACGGCGGCGCGGACCGCCTGTCCATCATCACCGGCCCCAACATGGCGGGCAAGTCCACTTACATGCGGCAGGTGGCCCTCATCGTGCTCATGGCCCAGATGGGGTCCTTTGTCCCCGCCCGCTCGGCCCATATCGGCGTGGTGGACCGGGTGTTCACCCGCATCGGGGCCTCCGACGATTTGTCGGCGGGCCAGTCCACCTTCATGGTGGAGATGACCGAGGTGGCTCAGATGCTGAAAAACGCCACCCCCAAGTCCCTGCTCATCCTGGACGAGATCGGCCGGGGCACCTCCACCTACGACGGCATGTCCATCGCCCGCGCGGTGCTGGAGCACTGCGCGGACAAAAAGCGGCTGGGAGCCAAAACCCTGTTTGCCACCCACTACCACGAGCTCACCGAGGTGGAGCACACCATCGAAGGGGTGCGCAACTACCACATCGCCGCCAAAAAGCGGGGAGACGGCATTGTGTTCCTGCGGAAAATCGTCCCCGGCGGGGCGGACCAGAGCTACGGCGTGGAGGTGGCCAAGCTGGCCGGAGTCCCCGGCCGGGTGGTGGACCGCGCCAGGGAGATCCTGGCCGACCTGGAGCGGCAGGGCTGGGTCCCGGCCCGTTCCCAGACCCCGGCGGAAAAGTCCGCCCAGGTGTCCCTGGGCGACATGGCCGGAGCGGCGGTGCTGGAGCAGCTGCGCGGCACCACTGTGGAGACGCTGACCCCCATCGAGGCCATGAATCTGCTTTATCAGCTGAAAAGCCGGCTGAATTGACCCAAAAAGGACCGCACGGCCGGTGCCGCGCGGTCCTTTATTTCGGGCTAGTTCAGCTTTTTTCCTCAAACACCGCCCCGCAGGAACGGCAGTGGACGGTGATGCGCCCCTTGCCGCGGGGCACCCGCATCTGCTGGCCGCAGTTGGGGCATTTGAAGTAACGGTGCTCCCGGTCGTGGGTGCGGGTGTGGAAGGTGTTCCACCGCCGGGCGATGGGGCGGACGATCTGGAGAAAACGGGCATTCTCCGCCCTTCGCCGCCCCAGATTCCGGGACAGGGAGCGGTACAGGCTGACGATGATCAAAATCAGCGCCAGCAGCTCAAAGGCAATGAGCCTGGTGAACAGGTACACGATATAAAAGATGACGTAAAGCGCCATCAGCAGCACGTTGAGCTGGTCTCCCCCATAACGCCCCGCCATAAAGCGGAGCATCCAACTGCGTATCACAGGCGCTCACCTCCTACACAACGGGATGTTTCTGAATTATTATTATGATAGCGCGGGCAAATGAACCCGTCAATGGGGTATCCGTAAACAAAATGTGAATTCGTCCGTTGCCGTGGAGGAAAAAAGCTGGTATACTCCATATATCAGGCATCAAAGGAGGGGACCTCATGGCCCGCATCGACAAAGAGAATTACTATCTGGACATCGCCGGCACCGTGCTGGAGCGCTCCACCTGCATGAGGAAGCATTACGGCGCCATCATCGTGCAGAGCGACGAGATCGTGTCCTCCGGCTACAACGGCGCGCCCCGGGGACGGCGCAACTGCGGCGATCTGGGGTACTGCGCACGGGAGGCCATGAACATTCCCTCGGGCCAGCGGTACGAGCTGTGCCGGTCCGTCCATGCCGAGGCCAACGCCATCATCTCCGCCTCCCGGCGGGAGGTGCTGGGGGCCGCGCTGTACATGGTGTGCCGGGACCCGAACAGCGGGGAGCTGATCCCCGGCTCCACCTCCTGCTCCATGTGCCGCAGGCTCATCATCAACGCGGGCATCGCCAAAGTGGTTATCCGGGACACGCCGGAAGCGTACCGGGTGGTGGACGTACAGAAGGAGTGGGTGGAGGACGACGACTCCATTCCGGAGCACCTGCGATGAGCCGGGAAATGCTTCGCGCAAAACGCGTGTTCGCTTTCGCTCTGGCCCTTACTCTGATTTTGCAGGCGGGCTGTACTCCCGCGCCCGCTCAGGCGGAACCGATGGCGGAGCGCACCTTTTTCGCCATGGACACTGTCATGACCCTGCGGCTGTACGAGGGCGGGGAAGATGCGCTGCTGGAGCAGGCCGAAGACCTGGTAAAGCAGCTGGAGGCCCTGTGGTCCGCCACAGATGAAAACAGCGAGATCTATGCCCTGAACCACGGCAGGTCGGCCGGGCTGTCCCCAGAGACGGCGGACCTGCTGCGCACGGCGCTGGGCATGTGCGAGCGCACTGATGGCGCGCTGGACATATCCATCTATCCCGTGCTGCGCGCATGGGGCTTCACCACCGGGGAATACGCCGTCCCCGACGGGGAAACCGTTGCCGCCCTGCTTGCCCATGTGGACTATACCCAGGTCCTCCAGGACGGGACCGCCGCCGCGCTCCCCGACGGCATGGAAATCGACCTGGGCAGCATAGCCAAGGGCAGCACCGGCTGGCGGCTTGCCCATCTGCTGAAGAAAAGCGGCGTTACCGCCGCCCTGCTGGACCTGGGGGGCAACATCCAGACGGTGGGGGCCAAGCCGGACGGCTCCCCCTGGCGCATCGGCATCCGGGCCCCGGAAGGGGGCGGCAACCTGGGCGTGGTGGAGGCTGTTGACAAGGCCGTCATTACCTCCGGCGGCTACGAGCGGTATTTTGAACAGGATGGCGTGCGCTACTGGCACATTCTGGACCCAAAAACCGGCTGTCCCGCCCACAGCGGCCTGATCTCCGTCACCGTGGTGGGGGACACCAACGCCGCATGGGGAGACGCCGGCGCAGTATGCGACGCGCTGTCCACCGCCCTGTTCGTCATGGGCCGGGAGGAAGCCGTCAGCTTCTGGCGCGCCCACCGGGACGAATGGGGTTTTGAGCTGATTCTGGTCGAGGAGGACGGCTCCGTGACCATTACGGCAGGACTGGAAGATAAATTTACGCTCAGCCAAAAAAACCGCACACTGGCCATCGCCCAGCCCTGACCAGCCCACGCGCCGTAAGCCCCACCCACTCAGGCGCAGCCCACAGGGCCCGCCCCTCCCCAGTGCCCAGACACCGGCGGCAGCACAACTAGAAGCACCGGCGTCGAAAGCCCCACGCGTCGGAACAATCCCACCTAACACATCGTATCAAGCGTCCCCCGTAAAGGGGGTTCTTAGGGGGGAAAATCCTGCGAGCAAGAGCGCGCCCTTGGCGCTCGCAGCCTCGCCGGATTTTCTCCCCTAAGCGCTCTCTTTGGTTACTTTCTCTCGCGAGAGAGAAAGTAACATTGGAAAGTTCATGAAAGTTTCACATTTCCACTTGACAGGAAAGCGCAATGCCTTTACAATAAGTAAGGATAATTTTGAAAAGCCGCCGTGCTTTTTCGCCGTTTTGAGCGTTTACGGCACCCTTTGGGTGTGTTTATATAGTCTATCGAGTGCTTCATAGATTTTATTGACTCTCAAATAGTGCTGTTGCGCCCAATCAGCGGGCGGATTTTCAGTTATCGCGGTGCGTCTATTCACGCATCGCGTCTTATTTTGTTTATTTTTTTCCGAAAAATCTGAAGAAACAGGAGGTGTGGAACTCAACATGGAAGTGCCAGTCTACGTAACCGTAATCATCGCTGTTGTGGCCGCTCTGGTCTGCCTCATCGCGGGCTTTGTCCTGGGCTACCAGCGGCGCAAAGCCGCCGCCGAACGGGAGATCGGCTCCGCCGAGGAGGAGGCCCGCCGCATCATCAACGATGCCATCAAGAGCGCCGAGAGCAAAAAGCGTGAGGCCACCGTGGAGGCCAAGGAGGAAATCCTCAAGGCCCGCAGCGAGTTCGACAAGGAAGTCAAGGACCGCCGCAATGAGATTCAGCGCCAGGAGAACCGGATCAACTCCAAGGAGGAAAACCTGGACCGCAAGCTGGAGAACCTGGAGCGCAAGGAGGAAAACGTCAACGCCCGCATCGCCCATCTGGAGCAGGAGAAGGTGGAGCTGGACAGCCTGAAGGACAAGCAGCTGGAGCTGCTGGAGCAGATCTCCGGCCTGACGGTGGAGGAGGCAAAGCGCTACCTCATCGACCAGCTGGAGGACGACGTGACCCACGAGCAGGCTTTGAAGCTCAAGGAAATCCAGGTTCGCTACAAGGAGGAGGCGGATACCTACGCCCGGGAGCAGATCGCCCTGGCCATCCAGCGCTGCGCCGCCGACCACGTGGCCGAGGCCACTGTGTCCGTGGTGCCCCTGCCCAACGATGAGATGAAGGGCCGTATCATCGGCCGGGAGGGCCGCAACATCCGCACCCTGGAAACCATGACCGGCGTGGACCTCATCATCGACGACACCCCCGAGGCCATCACCGTGTCCTGCTTTGACCCGGTGCGCCGGGAGATCGCCCGGCTGGCCCTGGAAAAGCTCATCCTGGACGGCCGCATTCACCCCACCCGCATTGAGGAGATGGTGGAAAAGGCCAAACGGGAGGTGGACGCCACTATCCGCGCCGAGGGCGAGCGGGCCGTGTTCGAGACCAACGTCCATGGGCTGAACCCGGAGCTGGTCAAGCTGCTGGGCCGCCAGCACTACCGCACCAGCTACGGCCAGAACGTGCTCAACCACTCCATTGAGGTGTCCCAGTTGGCGGGGCTGCTGGCCGCGGAGCTGGGGGTCAACGTGGCCGAGGCCAAGCGGGCCGGACTGCTCCACGATTTGGGCAAGTCCATCGACCACGAGGTGGAGGGCTCCCACGTGCAGATCGGCGTGGAGCTGGCCCGGAAGTACCGGGAGAGCGAAAACGTGATCCACGCCATCGAGGCCCACCACGGCGACGTGGAGGCCAAGACCATCGTGGCCTGTCTGGTGCAGGCCGCCGACGCCATCTCCGCCGCCCGCCCCGGCGCCCGCAAGGAGAATGTGGAATACTACATCAAGCGGCTGGAGAAGCTGGAGGAGCTGACCTCCTCCTTCGCCGGGGTGGACAAGGCCTACGCCATCCAGGCGGGCCGCGAGGTGCGCATCATGGTCAATCCCGAGGCCATCAGCGAGGACCGCATGGTGCTGCTGGCCCGGGAGATCGCCAAGAAGATTGAGGACGAGCTGGAGTACCCCGGCCAGATCAAGGTGAACCTGATCCGGGAGACGAAGGCAATCGAATACGCAAAGTAAAGCTTACCGCGCCGCCGCAGGTTTCTGCGGCGGCTCTTTTTATCATTCAGCAGTACATATGCAAATAATCTTGCATAAAAATGTATGTTTATCCGCCCCTTGTCCGTCAAAATGATGAAAACGCCAGAATATACAGGATTTTATAAAAATTCCCCTTGCATTCTTTTTGCATAACGTTTATAATCAACCTCACGAAAAAGGGGTCCCCTTTTTCGTGCCGCAGGGGAGCGCTGCGGGGCGTCGGGCCCCTGCCTCCCATCCGCAGACTTTTATGGAGATGAATGAAAATGAAAACAATGAAAAAACTGACGGCCCTGCTGCTGGCCCTATGCATGGCGCTGGCCCTGTGCGCCTGCTCCAGCGGGGACAGCACCCCCACTCCCTCTGCCGCGCCCTCCGAGGCCGGTGAGCCTTCCGCCGCTCCCTCCGCGGAAGCCTCCGAGCCCGCCCAGGGCGGCGCTGCCTTCACCACCGTGGAGGAGGGCAAGCTCACCATGTCCACCAACGCCGCGTTCCCTCCCTATGAGATGACCACCGACAGCGGCGACTTTGAGGGCATCGACGTGGAAATCGCCGCCGCCATTGCCGAAAAGCTGGGCCTGGAGCTGGACATCCTGGACACCGACTTTGATTCCGCCCTGCTGGCCGTCAACCAGGGCAAAAGCGACATGGTGATGGCCGGCGTGTCCGTCACCGACGACCGCCTGCTGGTGATGGACTTCTCCGACACCTACGCCACCGGCATCCAGGTGGTTATCGTCAAGGAGGGCTCCGACGTCACCCTGGACAACCTGGGCGAGAAGATGATCGGCGTGCAGAAGGGTACCACCGGCTGGCAGTACTGCACCGACGACTACGGTGAGGAGCACGTCACCGCCTATGACAACGGCCTGACCGCCGTCCAGGCGCTGGTCAGCGGCAAGGTGGACTGCGTGGTCATCGACAACGCCCCCGCCCAGGAGTTTGTGAAGGCCAACGACGGCCTCACCATCCTGGACACCGAGTATGCCAACGAGGACTACTCCATCGGCGTGGACAAGGGCAACACCGCCCTGCTGGACGCCATCAACGGCGCGCTGAAGGAACTGATTGCCGACGGCACCGTGCAGCAGATTATCGACAAGTACATTCCCGCGAATTAACCTTGCGGTTGGGGGAAAGGGGCGGCTGACACCGCCCTTTTCCCGCATATCCCATTATCTTAGAGAGAGGTGAGCGCCAGTGCAGTGGGCGGACTATTACGCGCAGTGGAAGACAATCATGCAGGGCGGCGGCGACGTGACCTTCTGGCAGGAGTTTTTCGTCAAGTTCTATCAGGCGTTTATCGAGGCCGACCGCTGGAAGCAGTATCTGAACGGCGTGGGCACCACCCTGCTGGTCACCGCCGTCGCCCTGTGCATCGGCGTGGTGCTGGGGATGCTGGTGGCGGTGGTGCGCACCGCCTACGACCAGCAGCGGCCCGGGCAGGGCCTCACCCCGGGCAGGGTGCTGCTGTGGCCGCTGAACCTGGTTTGCCGGGTGTATACCACCGTGATCCGGGGCACGCCTATGATGGTGCAGCTCATGATTATGGGCTTTGTCATTTTTAAAAGCAGCCGGAACCTGACCATGGTGGGCGCGCTGACCCTGGGCATCAACTCCGGGGCCTATGTGTCCGAGATTGTCCGGGGCGGGCTGATGTCCCTGGACCCCGGCCAGATGGAGGCGGGGCGCTCTCTGGGCTTGAATTACATACAGACCATGCGCTTTATCGTCATACCCCAGGCGTTCAAGGCCATCCTGCCCGCCCTGGGCAACGAGTTTATCATCCTGCTCAAGGACACCTCCCTGCTCAACGTCATCGGCGGCAAGGAGCTGGTGTACGCCGCCAACGGCATCATGAACCGCACCTGGGAGCAGATGTTCCCCCTGATGGGGGTAGCCCTGATCTATCTGGTGCTGGTCATGATCTTCACCTGGCTCCAGGGCAGGCTGGAAAGGAGGCTGCGCCAAAGTGATCGACGCTGAACGGCGGTTTATCCGCCCCTTGTCCGCTTTGCGGCACGGCCCCCGGGGAAGGAGGAACTGACATGATAGACGTACAAAACCTGTCCAAGTCCTTCGGGGACCATCTGGTGCTGGACAACATCTCCGAGCATATCCACCCGGGGGAAAAGGTGGTGGTCATCGGGCCGTCCGGCTCGGGCAAGTCCACCTTCCTGCGCTGCCTCAACCTGCTGGAGACGCCCACCTCCGGCTCCATCGCCTTCGAGGGAAAAGAGATCACCGACCCCAAGGCCGACATCAACGCCATCCGCCGCCAGATGGGCATGGTGTTCCAGCACTTCAACCTGTTCCCCAACATGACCATCCGGAAGAATATCACCCTGGCCCCGGTGCAGACCAAGCTCATGGGCCAGGCCGAGGCGGACGACACCGCCACCGCCCTGCTCAGGCGGGTGAACCTGGAGGAGAAGGCGGACGCCTACCCCGCCCAGCTCTCCGGCGGGCAGAAGCAGCGCATCGCCATCGTCCGGGCCCTGGCCATGAAGCCAAAGCTGATGCTGTTTGACGAGCCTACCTCCGCCCTGGACCCCGAGATGGTGGGCGAGGTGCTGGAGGTTATGAAGGAGCTGGCCCAGGAGGGCATGACCATGGTGGTGGTCACCCACGAGATGGGCTTTGCCCGGGAGGTGGGCACCCGGGTCCTCTTCATGGACCAAGGGCACATTCTGGAGCAGGACGAGCCCCGCGCCTTTTTCGACCACCCCAAGGAGCCGCGCACCATCGAATTTTTGTCCAAGGTGCTCTAACTTGATTTGTTAAAACCGCCCGGTTCTTCCGGGCGGTTTTTATGCAATCTCCCAATTGCGCTTTTTGCCAGCTTCTGGTATCATAGACCGAACGCAAAAGGAGGGGACGATATGCGCAAGCCGCTGTTTGCCGGGACGCTGGTTCAGCGGGCGTATCATTTCCGTTTTTCCTGAGTAGGGCATCCGCCGTTGGGCGGTTGCCTCTTTTTTTGCGCAAACTAAGGAAAAGGGAGAGAGAGTATGAACAATCAAGAACCCATCCGCGACGCCCGCACGCTGGGGATGCCCAAGATGCTCGTCCTGGGCCTCCAGCACATGTTCGCCATGTTCGGGGCCACCGTGCTGGTGCCCATCCTGGTGAACAACTACGGCTTGCCCCTGTCCATCCAGACCACCCTGTTTTTTGCCGGGATCGGCACCCTGTTCTTCCATGTCTGCACCCGCTTGAAGGTGCCCGCCTTCCTGGGCTCCTCCTTCGCCTTCCTGGGCGGCTTTGAGGCTGTGTCCAAGCTGGATTCCGGCAAGTACGCCGCCATGGAGGCGTCGGAAAAGCTGCAATACGCCTGCGGCGGCATTGTGGTGGCCGGCCTGCTGTACGTCCTCCTGGCCGGCGTCATCAAGCTGGTGGGGGTGAAGAAGGTGATGCGCTTCCTGCCCCCGGTGGTCACCGGGCCCATCATCATCCTCATCGGCCTGAACCTGGCGCCCTCCGCCGTCAACAACGCCAAGACCTGCTGGTGGCTGGCCCTGGTGGCCATGGCCATCATCGTGGCGGCCAATATCTGGGGCAAGGGCATGATTAAAATCATCCCCATCCTGCTGGGCGTGGTGGGCTCTTACGTGGTGGCCGTCATCGCCAACGCCTTGGGCGCCACGGTTTGGAGCTTTACCGCCGACGGCCCTGTGGCCGTGCCCATGATCGACTTCACCTCCGTGGCCTCCGCCGGACCCATCGGCCTCCAGCCCTTCTTCACCGATTTCGGCGGCTCCATCGCCAAGTTTGACCTGACCTCCATCCTGGTCATGGCCCCCATCGCCATCGCCGCCATGATGGAGCACATCGGCGACATGTCCGCCATCTCCGCCACCGTGGGGGAGAATTTCATCGAGGACCCCGGCCTGCACCGCACCCTCATCGGCGACGGCGTCGCCACCTCCCTGTCCGCCATCTTCGGCGGCCCCGCCAACACCACTTACGGCGAAAACACCGGCGTTCTGGTGCTCTCCCGGGTGTACGACCCCAAGGTGATCCGGCTGGCGGCGGTTTACGCGCTGGTCCTGTCCTTCAGCCCCATGTTCGCCGCCGTGGTCAACTCCATGCCCGCCGCCATCGTGGGCGGGGTGAGCTTCATCCTGTACGGCATGATCTCCGCCATCGGCGTGCGCAACGTGGTGGAGAACCGGGTAGATTTCACCAACTCCCGGAACCTCATCATTGCCGCCGTCATTCTGGTGTGCGGCCTGGGCTTCACCGGGGGGCTGACCTTTGAGGTGGGCGGCGCGTCCATCACCCTGACCGCCCTGGCCATCGCCGCCATCGCGGGCATTGTGCTGAACGCCGTCCTCCCCGGTAAGGACTATGAGTTCGGCGTCAACGACTCCGGCGACCAGAACCGCGGCATCCACCCATAACGTTTTATTTGGCAAAGCTGGGCGCGCTTGCCGCACAGAGCGGAATAGATTTCGTTCCACCGCCGCTTCCCCTGCTCTGTGACCTCCATGGATGGCTCTCCTCCAATTGAGCCGTACTACCAGCACAGGGGGCAACGGACGGGAAATCAATGAAAAAATGGTGCGTGTTCCCTTCACATTTGGCCATTTTTGTAATAATCTTTCAAATACTGCTTGCGCTGCGCCCTGTGCCATTGTATACTTTTTGCATCATTCCAAAAATGGGGGAAATTTTATGTACAAAAACATTGTTGTGGCGGGCGGCGGCGTGCTGGGCAGTCAGATCGCCTTCCAGGCGGCCTATTGCGGCTTCGACGTAACCATCTGGCTGCGCAGCGAGGGCAGCATCGGCCGCACTCAGCCCAAGCTGGACCACCTGAAGCAGGTCTATCTGGACACCATTGAGAAGATGTCCGCCCCCGAGGGCAGGAGCCCCATGGTGTGGGCCCGGGGCATTGCAGCGGCGGATGCCTTTGACAAGGACGCCTGCATTGCCCAGGTCAACCGGGCCTATGAGGGCCTCAAGCTGGAGCTCGACATGGCCAAGGCTGTGGCAGACGCGGATCTGGTCATCGAGTCCATGGCGGAGAACCCGGCGGAGAAGACGGCGTTCTACCAGAAGCTGGCGGCCCTCCTGCCCGAGAAAACAGTGATTGTCACCAACTCCTCCACCCTCCTGCCCTCCATGTTCGCCGGTGCCACGGGCAGGCCGGAAAAATTCCTGTCCCTCCACTTCGCCAACTCCATCTGGTTCAACAACATGACCGAGGTCATGGCCCAGGCCCAGACCGACCCCAGGTATTTCGATGAGGTCTTGGAGTTCGCCGCCCAGATCCGCATGATCCCCCTGCCGGTGCGCAAGGAACAGCCAGGGTATCTGCTCAACTCCATGCTGGTGCCCCTGCTGTTCTCCGGCATGGACTTGTACGTCAACGGCGTGTCCGATCCCCAGAGCATCGACATGGCCTGGCGGCTGGGCACCGGCTCTCCCAAGGGGCCCTTCCAGATCCTGGACACAGTGGGGCTGACCACGGCGTACAACATCGTGACCATGTACCTGAAGGCGCCCGCCTCCGCCGCGCCCTACAATTTCCAGGGCATGGCGGCAATGCTCAAGGAGCACATCGACGCGGGCAAGCTGGGCATGGCCTCCGGCGAGGGCTTCTACAAGTACAACTGAGGATACGGGCGGAGGACAGCTGGCGCTGCCCTCCGCCCGTACTGTACGTATGCGTTTGAGTGTGGAGCCTGGAAGGACAACGCTATGCTCAATCGGTATGGATGCTGAATTTTTTTGATCCCCTCGCCGCACCCATCCACCAGGCTCGGGTCTGAATGGAACAGGTATCTATCAGGAAATGGCCCCCTCGTTCCGCATGCTTTCCAGCTGGGAGTCCGTGAACCCGACACTTTTTAGAACCTCGTCTGTGTGCTGTCCCTTTTCCGGGGGCATACGCCGCACACTTCCAGGGATCCCGCTCATTTTGATGGGTATCCCCTTATCCTTGAATTTGATGCCCCGGTATTCCAGATCAAGGACCATCTCCCGATGAAGAATCTGTGGGTCCCGCATGACCTCGCTGACCTTGAGAATGGGGGGAATAGAGCTGGCCGTGTTCGTTGAAAATCCGCTCAATCTCCTCCCGCGTGTGTTGGGAGGCCCAATCCTGGATGATGTCATGCAGCTCCTCCACGTGGGCCCACCGCTGTCCGGCGGTGGCATACTCGGGGTCCGCGCCCAGGTCCGGGCGGCCGATGGCCTGGGCGAAGGGCGCCCAATTGGACGCAGAGGCGTTCCCAAGCTGACAGAAGCCGTCTTTCGCCTGGAAGGTGTCGTAGGGATAATCCGCCAGGTCCCGGTTGCCGACGCGCTCCGGCTCCTCCCCCAGTACAGGCACCTGTGCAAATCCATGCTGTAACAGGGCCACAAGAGAATCCACCATGGCAACGTCGATGTATTGCCCTTCTCCCGTGCGTTCATGGTGAAACAGAGCAAACATGATCCCCTGGACCAGAAACATCCCGGCCACGCTGTCGCCAAAGGCCACGCCTGATGCGGTTGGCAGCCCCTTGGGCCAGCCGGTAAGGTACATCAGACCGCTCTGCGCCTCCGCCAAATTGGAAAAGGCGCCTTTTGTGGCATAGGGTCCGGTCTGCCCGTAGCCTGAGAGCGAAGCCATGATAATGTCGGGCTTGACGGCCTTCATGGCTTCATAGTCAATCCCCAGCTTTTTGGCCACGCCCGGGCGGAAGTTTTCCACCACCACATCGTTCCGTTATGGGGGATAAAGGGAATCGTTTCTTTGGGCACCTGGAATCCCCGGTTCAGCTCCTTGGGGATAACCCCCACATAGGACCCCTTGGCCACCAGAACGGGTGGCTCGAGGATATTGCACGCGCTGCTCTATCCGCTTTTGTCCGCCAGCTCACATACCTTGTAGACCTCTGCCTCCCAATCGAAGGAGGTATTGCCCCAGCGGCTGACCCAGGTTTTAACCTCCAGGTAATCGCCCAGGTAGACGGGAACATATTGCTCCACGTGCTTCCAGCAGGCCAGCAGCCCCTCGTCACCGCCTACCATAATGGGCAGCTCTGTGCCGGCGTCGTCCATCAGCTCAATAATCCGGGCTCCGGCCACCAGATTTCCTGCGTAATGGGTGTCGTTGACCCCCATCCGCAGCCGCATCGTCCCACGTTCCATCAGTTAAACATCCTTTCTGTTTTTTAATTTGCAAATTTGAGCGCAAAGGCCGCCAGGGCTTTTACGCCCTCCTTTAAGCCCCGTTCGTTTACCGTCATTTTGGCGCTTTGCAGGCCGGGCACGGAGGAGCCGTCGGCTGGAGCTTCCTCCGGCGCGGTGCTGATCGACCCCATAATGCCGGGGGCGAGCTCCTGGAAAAATGCGTAATCATCCAGCACATTGTACACGTCCAGGACCACCACCCGATCCTCCCCCAGGGTTTCGCAAAGGCGGGGCACCATCTTTTCAATGAGCGCAGGGTCGTTGTTGTTTGCCGGGGTCCAGTTGTATGTGATCTTTGCCGTGCAGCCGCCCGCCTGGGCGATTCCGTTGATGGTGTCGCAGACCCGGCCCCACAGGTAGTCCTTCCGGGTGATGTCGGTGAAGCGCAGAGCTCCCTCGAACACCGCCGTGTCGGGGATGACATTGAATTTGTTCCCGGCCTGGAACATTCCGATGGAGAAGGAGGCATGGTTTTCATATGGGTTGACGTTGCGGCTGATCGCAGCTCTTTCGCATCCACATCCAGAAGCTGAGGAGGGGAGGCCATGGGAAGGCCATTGCTCCGGGGTAATAGTGATGCCATGCCGCCCGCACCACTCCGTCTTATCCTGGACGCAGTTTTCCAAGCAGCGCATCACAGACATTTCATCGCACGACTCCCCCACCCACACCCCGGCAATGAGCTGGGTGGCGCTGTCCACAGCCAGGTAGATGTAGGGCCGGAAAGGGGCGCCGCTGTCGGAGAGCAGATAAATGTCAGCTTCTGTGGCGTCCATTTGGAAGCTGCCGGAGGATTTCCGCCATACGGAAGCTGTGCCGAAGGCGGGCTGGCAGTTGCGCTGGTAGTGGCTCAACCCGTCCCTGGCGATGATTTTTCTGGGTGATTTATGGTAATTTCGTGAATAAAAATAGGCTCGAAAGCTGCAAAATGTGGGGCGGGTGGGGGCAAGCTGACCCTGATGGTCTATGTAGCGTTGGAGCAGCATCATCTCATAGGCACCCCGCAGAGAGAGCTTTTTTGCTGAAAAATAGAATGTTTTGATGGCCCATTCGTAGTCAGGTTTGACGGATGGAGCGCGGGCTTTTGGGGAGAGAAGCTGTTCAGCCTTCGGCTTCTGTGTTTCTAACATAAAATTTCACACACTTTCTTTTCTGATATCTACCTCCTTTTGAATGTGATGGGATAAATGGAGCGGAGATTTTGCGGGTGGAATGTGAATGAATTATGAATAGGTGGAGATTTTGCGAGAAATTTACAGCAACTGGAAATTTTAGTATCGAAATCTCGAAATAATTACCCGCAAAATCTCGGAAAAATTGCAATTAAAGCGAGCTACTATGTTGACGTTTGACGAAAAACGCACACATTGTCCGGATTATTTTGACCTCGTTTTCTCCCCAGGCGAGTCTCCCGCCACCCCCTCATGTCCTCCCCTCCGGGGTGAGCGTCCAGTTGAGAGTGTAGCTCAGTAATTTGGTGAAAATCGTGCTTGTTTTCTCAAAAACAGGCCGGGATTACCAGCCGCCCGCGCCGGTTTTGTGAGGGATTTTTATGGGGATGGCGTGGGGAGTGCAGCACAAGAAGTTGAGAGAGGAGAAGGGGAGAATTTGCAGGGGAAAACCTTGTTTTTCTGGATTTTTCAGCTATAGTTCTAACTGTTCCGATGCCCCCGAAGGAGAAAAAATGAGAGGATTGGCGGGGGCTTTGCCCGGGGGTGCGCACAAAAAAAGAGCCCAGGAAACGAATTCCTAGACCCCTTTTGCGGGTGCTATTTGAGTGAAAACATGTTCAAGATTGGAATGACGAGAACAAATATTTTGAAAACCCCTTGACACCGGATGACTATTGTAGTAGTATCTTTTTAGGGTTACTATTGCAATAGTCACTTTGCGCGTCCCGGCGCGCAGGAGGAGGTCACATCCATGGAAAAGCTGTTTGATTCGGAGCTGAAGGTGATGGAGCCCTTGTGGGAGGACGGTCCCCAGACGGCGGGGGCGCTGGCCAAAAAGCTGGCGGACGCCTGCGGCTGGAACCGCAACACCACCTACACCGTCATCAAAAAGCTCATCGACAAAGAGGCCGTGGCCCGGTCCGACCCGGGCTTCGTCTGCACCCCGCTGGTCACCCGGGAGGAGGTCCAGCGGCTGGAGACAGACAGCCTCATCACCCGGCTGTTCGGCGGGTCCAAGACCCAATTTCTCTCCGCCTTCCTCAGCGAACGAGACCTGACCCCGGCGGAGGCCGCCCAGCTTCGGGAGCTCATCGACGTCACTTTTTCTCGAGAGAAACATTAACCAAAAAGAGCTTTGGTCCGCCACCTCCGCCGGCGGTCCCATCAAACTGCCGCACGACAGCGGGGCGCGATTTTAATTCGGAAACAGTTATGAGGTGTGCTATATGACTCAACTACTCCAAAACGCCGCCTACGGCACGGCGCTTATCCTGGCCGTGGCCCTTCTGCGCGGGCTGTTGAAGGACCGGCTTGCCCCCGAGGCCCGGCTGGCTTTGTGGGCGGTGTGCCTGTTCCGCCTGCTCACCCCCGCCGCGCCGGAGAGCGCGCTGTCCCTGTGGGGGCTGTCCCGGCTTTTTGAACCCGAGCAGGTCCCCGCCGCGCCTTCCGCCTACCTGCCGTGGGACCATTTCGCCCCCGCCGCCGGCGGCACGCCCGCCCCTGCGGCTCCGGACCCCGGCCCGGTCATTTCCTGGGAAACGGCGCTGATTGGCCTCTGGCTGATGGCGGGCGCGGCGCTGGCAGTGCGGTACGCGCTGAGCTGGAAGCGCACCCGCCGCGCGGTGTCCTGCGCCATCCCCCTGGACTGCGGCGACGAGCGCTATGCGCCCCTGCCCAAATTTGCCCGCTTGCGGGAGGGCCCCATAGAGGGCGCGCCGCTGACCTTCGGCGTGGTGCGGCCCACGGTGGTGCTGTCCCCCGGCCTGGAGGGGGAGGAGCTGGACTGCGTTCTGGCCCACGAGGGCGTCCACGCGGCCCGGCGGGACAATCTGTGGCACTATGTCATGGCGGCGGCCCTGGTGGTCCATTGGTGGAACCCGGCGGTGTGGCTCATGTCCCGGCTTTTGCGGCGGGACATCGAGCTGTCCTGCGACCGGGCGGCGGTGCGGCGCCTGGGCGCGGACCGGCGGGCGGATTATGCCAAAGCCCTCATCTCTCTGGCGACCCAGGAGTCGGGTCCCGACTTCTGCCAGACGTTCGGCCGGAAAGCGGCCGAGGAAAGGATATTGTCTATCATGAAATTCAAGAAAACCTCTGTGATCGGGGTGATTTTTTCCCTGGCGCTGGTGCTGGCCGTCACCGCGGCCTTTGCCAGCGAGCCGAAGGAGCCGGACGATACTATTGTATTCCACGACCAGGCCTTCAACCGGACCAGCTTGTCCCAGGAAACCCTGGACTGGCTGGACTGGTATCTCACCTTGACCGAGGAGGAGCAGCTTGCCATCAGCTACGTGCCCAGTGAGCTGCGCGAGGACCGGGACGCCAGCACCCAGGACGCTTATAGCAGCGAAAAGGCAGGCAGCTCCACCCAAATGGCCAATTTGCCTGCCGAGGTGCTTGCGTACGCCCAGGATCTCTCCATTGGCATGCCCCGGGAAGAGGTGCGCGCCCTGCTGGGCGAGCCTTCCTTTTCTTCCTCCAGCCTTTTTAGCGACACCTACGAACTCGATCCCGACACGCATAAACCCCAGCTTGGCATTTATTATGACGTGGACGGTACTGTGGCTCAGGTCAAATACTTCTCCGACGGGACTGACCCTGATGTCGCCGGCATTGACCTGACGCCCTATCTCTCCTCCTCTGCGTCCGCCTCCAAAATCATGGCGGTGGATCCGGACCGCGTGGATCTGAGCATGATGAAGGAGCTTCTAGCCAAAAAAGTGGCCGACGGCGAGATCACTCAGGCGGAGGCCGACCGGCGGCTGGCCGGCACCGAGGAGATACTGGAGCAGGCCCGCCAGGGCGAGCTGGAACTCGTTACGTATGCCGATGGGGATGGCGGCGAATTCTTCTACCCCGCCTCCGGTTCCGAAATCTACTTTCGGAGCGCAAACGGCAGCCTGATCCCCGTAGGCCCGGACGGCGTGTCAAGCTCCTATGTGCTCGACCCTAACCCCACCGGCTACCAAGTGGAGCTCCCCGCCCCCAGCGGGGATGGCGGCATCTTTGGTCAAAAGTACTATGACTACGGTTTCGCTGCCTCCGGCAACATTATCCGCACCTCTTCCGGGAGCTATGCGCTCTGCACGGCAAAGGACTGCAATGTGTCCTACGACCACTGCCACATCGACGGCAAGGTGGTGCGGGTGTACCAGGAGAACCCCGGCCTGCTGTGCGCCCAGCCGGACTGCACCAACGAGGAGCCCCACCAGCACGGCGGCGTACAGTACGCAGGCAAGGCTCCCGAGGCGTATGTGGTCCTTGACCCGGACATGGAACCCGCACCGTCCGGCGCTGTTCCTGACCCTACTCCGACAGGCCAGCCGGCGGCCGGCGGCCTAATACACCTTGTCCCCAGTGAAGCCACAGGCTGGAAGGATGGCTATATTCCCTCTGGCCTCCTGTGCCACCCCTCCTATCCCGGCACCGTTACCAACCCGGATGAGGCCGTAAAATATATGGAATGGCTGTCCACCCAGCCGGATACCTTGACTCAGCCTCTATACGACGCTGATTGGAACATTATTGGTGAATATCGCTCCGTCAACCGGTTCGCCCCTTCCAGCAGCTCCGCCTCTTACCCTGTGTGCATAGTGGACGGCTGCGCCCTCACCGGACCCCATGAGCACGGCGGCACGACCTACTGCGGCGGCGCGGGCCACCACGGCAATACCTGTGACGGCAGCTGTATTTACTGCGCCCAGCAGGCGGCGGCCAACGGTACCTATTCCACCAGCGGCCACCACGGAAACGGCCATCACTAAGCAAACTGGCCCCCGGTTTACACCGGGGGCCTCTTCCTGCCGGACTACATGCGCGTGGGCGGTTCGGAAAGCGAAGCGGGTCCTCCGAACGAGTGTCCGAGCCAGCTCCGGCGGTTGGGCGCACTTGTGCGCCGGGGTTCCGGCACAGATAAAGGGGGGACTGGCTCGGACCGAGAGAGCGGGGACCCGCTTTGCTCTCCGGCTCTACGGCAAGTCCAGCGCGGAGATGACCTCCCGCAGCTGTTCGGCGGACCCCTGGAGGGCCTCTCGCTCGCTATCCGCCAGGGGAATCTCCAGGATCTGCTCCACCCCCCGCCGCCCCACAATGGAGGGGATGGACAGCGCCAAATCCCTCAGCCCGTACTGCCCGCCCAGCACCACCGACACCGGCAGAATGGCCCGCTCATCCTTCATAATGCACTCCGCGATCCGAGCCACCGCCATGGCGATGCCGTAGTAGGTCGCCCCCTTGCGCTTGATGATCTCGTAGGCGCTGTCCCGCACGTCCTCATATATCCTTTCTCTTGCCTGCTCGTGGTCGGACCGGCCCCGCATCTCGCAGAAATCGTCCAGCGGAACCCCCGACACATTGGCCCCGCTCCATACGGCAAGCTCACTGTCCCCGTGCTCACCCACGATGACCGCGTGGATGGAGCGGCTGTCCACGTTCAAGTGTTCCCCCAGCAAGTAGCGCAGGCGGGCGGAGTCCAGTACCGTGCCCGACCCCATCACCCGGTGGGCAGGGTAGCCGGATATGCGGAACGCGGCGTAGGTCAGCACATCCACGGGGTTGGACACGATGAGCAGGATGCCCTCAAAGGGCCGGGCGGTAATCTGAGGGATGATGGAGTTGAGAATATTCACGTTCTGGCCGATGAGCTCCAAACGGGTCTGGCCCGGCTTCTGGTTGGCTCCGGCGGTGACGACGATGAGGGCGCAGTCGGATAAATCGTCATAGCCCCCGGCATGCACGTCCATGGCGGCGATATAGGGCAGGCCGTGGCTCAGGTCCATGGCCTCGCCCACGGCCTTGTCCTGGTTGGCGTCGATGAGCACCAGCTCGCTGAACAGCCCCCGCTGGATCAGGCTGAAGGCGATGGAGGAACCTACGAAGCCGCAGCCGATGACGGCGGCCTTGCGGTGATTGAGCATATAAAAACCCCTTCCGTTTTTGGAGCTAGTCTGCCCAAAAAGCAGAGGGGTTATTTCAATTGCCTCCGGCGGCCCGCTTTTTCTTTGTAAAGAAAAAGCGGGGCAAAAAGAAACTTTTACACTGCGCTTCTACTCTAAATCATCCAGCTTTTTCCCGCAATAGGTGCAATATTGGGACACATCCCGACCCAGATGCCCGCCGCAATGAGGGCACCGCCACAAGGCCAGGTTGACGGCCACACCGGCCGCAGCAAAGGCCAACGTCAACCAGAGAAACACCATAGATTTTGTGACGCCAAACAGAATTATCATCAGCGCACAGGCCGCCGCAAGGGCATAAATCAGGTACTTTACTTTTTTAAGATTCACTTTTCCCACTCCTTCCTATTGCGTTTATCATACTCCACGTGTATAATATAAATTAGCATATTCTGGAATTTTGAACATAGCATCCTCTTCCCGCCATTGTTCCTGACCGTCCGTACAGTGGAAGCTTCCATTCAGCATGATAAGGAGGTTGACATGAATAAAAAGCTGAAAACAGGCATTGGAATCGGCATTTTTGCCGTGGTGCCCATCGTGGCCGCCCTTGTGTTTTTCCGTCATAAGCCCATGATTAAACCCGCAGATAATCCCCGCGTCGTGTCCATCGGCGTCATCGTTGGACAGGACGGAGAAACCTATGACTACAATATCCCCGAAAGCGGAATATCCGATGAGCTGAATGATGCCCTGATCTCCTTATTCCTCAACACAGAAATGCGGAACAGACTTTTGCCCCGTCCGCAGTCTTATGATATCGCAAATGGTTCTGTATTTATCACGGTCAAAGTGTCGCTGGAGCATTCATCCATGCGTGTGAATCTCAGCAATGGCCCCGATTACAGTTCCGCCCAGTTTGACACCCATTACCACATTGTCGATCACCAGGAATTGTATCAGAATGTTTATGGTTTGCTGTCCGACGTAATGACCGATTACGCCGTGAAGAGATAACGGGCAGTTTTTCCACTATTGCAGCTCGTATCGCTTCAAAACCGCCCGAAACCAATCGGGCAGGGGAGCCTCCACCGTCAGGCGCTCCCCGGTGGATGGATGGGTAAACGTGAGCTGGGCCGCGTGGAGGCATTGTCCCGTCAGGCCGGGCACCGGCTTTTTCGCGCCGTACACCACATCTCCCAGCAGGGGGTGGCCCAGGTAGGCCATATGCACCCTGATTTGATGCGTCCGGCCCGTTTCCAAGCGGCAGGTGATGTGTGAATAGCTATTCTGAGCGTCCACCACCTGCCAGTGGGTGACCGCCTCCCGCCCGTCGGGGCACACCGCCATGCGCTTGCGGTCGGTTCTATGCCGCCCGATGGGGGCGCTGACCGTGCCGGAGTCCTCCCGGAAGGTGCCCACGGCCACCCCGTGGTACAGCCGGAACAGGGAGTGGTCCTGGAGCTGTTCCGCCAAGGAGAGGTGCGCTTTGTCGTTTTTTGCCGCGATGAGCAGGCCGGAGGTGTCCCGGTCGATGCGGTGGACGATGCCGGGGCGGAGCTCTCCGTTGATGCCGGAAAGCGTATTCCCACAGTGATACAACAGTGCGTTGACAAGCGTGCCGTCCGGATGCCCCGGCGCGGGGTGGACCACCATGCCCACCGGCTTGTTCACCACGATCACGTCGCCGTCCTCGTACACCACGTCCAGGGGGATGTCCTGGGGCGTCAGGTCAATGGCCTGAGGCTGGGGCGGGAAGATCTCCAGCTTGTCTCCGGGCTGGAGCTTTTCGCTTTTTTTCACCGGTTTTCCGTTCAAAACCACCCGGCCTTCCTCCAGCCACCGCTGGGCGGCGGAGCGGGTGAGGCCGTCCAGCGCCGCGGCCAGCACCGCGTCCGCCCGCCCCGCCTCAGTTACCGTCAGGGGGAAGCTGGGCTGATTCATCGGGCTCACCCTCCTTTTTCTCGTCCCTGCCCACATACAGCCACACGTACAAAAACAGCAGGGGCACGCCAATGGTAATACAGCAGTCGGCTACGTTAAATACGGCAAACTCCATGAAAGTGGTTTTGAACATGTCGGTGACAAAGCCGAACACAGCCCGGTCGATGAGGTTGCCCATGCCCCCCGCCAGCACCAGGGCGGCGGACCACAGCCCCAGGCGGTTTTTGAAAAAGCCCTTCAAAATGAGAACGCACATCACCAGCACCACCACGGCGGAAGTGAGGGTGAGCAGCCAGGTATGGGAGCGGAGTATGGAAAAAGCCGCGCCGGTGTTCTGCACGTAGGTCAGGTCCAGCAGGAACGGAATAAAGGGGACCGAAGCGCCCAGCTCGATGTTGGCGCGGACCAGGAATTTCACAATTTGGTCGAGGGCCACCAGGGCGGCGGCCAGGATGGCGTAAAACATGGGATCAGCCTTTCTGTTACAGTTTCTTGGATAAAATCAGCTCGTAGCCTTCGCCGGGGGGCAGAAACCCGCCGGCGAAGGCATAACCCAGCCGCTCATAAAAGTGCTGGGCATACTCATTGGACTGGGTGGAGGTCATGACCGTCTTATATCCCGCCTGCTTCATTTGGACCTCCCAGTATTCCACCAGCGCCCGGCCGAAGCCTTCTCCCCGATGACCGTCCAGAACATAGAGCAGATTCATGAACGGGGTGTTGTCCCAAAACAGGTTATATCTCAGCCAGCCCGCAAATTCTCCCTGCTCCTCCGCAATATATACGCGGCCCAGCCGGACGCTGTTTTCCAGCTCCTGCCGGGAGATGTGCCGGTCAAGGCGCACCAGCGCCGGGATGTCGTCCCACTGTGCGTTTCTTATGTCCATCCAAATTCCCCTATCTAAACGGCGGGAACGGCGCCAATCGCAGCGCCGCCCTCCCTATAGCAGGGCCGCACAATCCCGATAGGCGTTATGCAGCTGTGCCAGGGCGTTATATAATTCCGTCGCCTCCCGCATGTTCCAATCCCAGCATTTGAAGGCATATCCAAATGCCGTCAAGTACCGCTGGCTGCGGTCACTGGGGATGTCCCGGCCGGCCACCTTTTGCCGCAGCTCGTACAGCTCCGGCAGGACATACTGCTCCACCTGCTCCCGGGTGGCCTCGCCGGGATAGCCCGCCGCCTTTTCCTCCCTGCACAGGGCAATGCAGCGGTCAACCATCTCCAGCAGGTCAGCCTGCCTCATGGAACGCCCCTCCTGCCGGCAGCGGCCGGGGCAGGAATTCGGGGAGCGGCTCTCCCTGCTTTTGCGCAGCTCCTTGAACACGCTGGCGGCGATAAAAATCACGTACCCCAGGAAAATGATTCCTATCGGCAGGACCAGCAGATGGCTGGCAAGGAAATAAACGGCGTCTTGCACAAGAGAGCCCATTTTGCAGCACCCCCGAAAATATCCGGACCGGAAAACCAGCTTTCTCCATCAACGGTTTTACAGCCACTGAATAAACGCTGTCTTATCGGCGCAGTTGTATCCCGCATTGGTGTAAAAATCCAGCGTCTTTTGCTCTTTTGAACCAGTCAAACACATTATCTTATAGCAGTTGCGCTGTTTCGCCACGAATTTTGCGTAATTCAGGCACTGTGTGGCATAGCCCTTTCCCCTGTAATCCAAATGTGTGACCACATTCTCCACAAAGGCATAAGGCCGCACATTCCGGGTCAAATTGGGGATAATGACGCAGACACAGGAGGAGACAATTTTTCCACACACCTCGTTGACAATCAGGTGGTGGTTTTCGTCCTGTAAGATTTGACTCCACGCCGACGCCAGCTGTTCTGAATGCTCGGGTATTGATGTCTCATGAAGGCACAGGTATAATTCCAATATTTCCTCCAAATCCCCGCACTCTGCTTCCCGCACCATGATACCACCCCCGCAGGCTAAAAAACAACTGCCAGGGCCGAAGCCCTGGCAGTTATTATATCACAGCTTTTCTTATTTGGAAAGGGCCTCGTCAATAGCCTTGGCGGCGGTCTTGCCCGCGCCCATGGCCAAAATGACCGTGGCCGCGCCCGTCACCGCGTCACCGCCGGCGTACACGTTCTCCCGACTGGTCAGCCCGTTCTCGTCGGCGATGATGCCACCCCACTTCTCGGTGTCCAGCCCCTTGGTGGTGGACTTGATCAGCGGGTTGGGGCTGGTGCCCAGGGCCATGATAACGCAGTCCAGCTCAATGTCGAACTGGCTGCCCTCCTTGACGATGGGACGGCGGCGCCCGGAGGCATCCGGCTCGCCCAGCTCCATCTCCACACAGCGGATGCCGGACACGGACCCGTTCCGGGGGTCCCGCTTGTCATCGGGATTGTTATAGCCAAGGATCTCCACCGGGTTGGTGAGGGTCTTGAAGATGATACCCTCCTCCTTGGCGTGCTCCACCTCCTCGGCACGGGCGGGCAGCTCGGCCTCGGAACGGCGGTAGACGATGTACACCTCGGCCCCCAGGCGCTTGGCGCAGCGGGCTGCGTCCATGGCCACGTTGCCGCCGCCCACCACGGCCACGCGGGTGGAGCGCTGAATGGGGGTGTCCGCGCCATCCTTGTACGCCTTCATCAGGTTGATGCGGGTCAGGAACTCGTTGGCGGAGTACACACCCTTCAGGTTCTCACCGGGGATGTTCATAAACTTGGGCAGGCCCGCGCCGGAGCCGATGAACACCGCCTCAAAGCCGAATTCCTCCTTCAGCTCGTCGATGGTGATGGCGCGCCCGATGACCATGTTGGTCTCCACCTCCACGCCCAGCTCCTTGAGGCCTTCCACTTCCTTCTGCACGATGGACTTGGGCAGGCGGAACTCGGGGATGCCGTACACCAGCACGCCGCCCGCCAGATGCAGGGCCTCAAAGATGGTGACCTCGTAGCCCTTCCGGGCCAGGTCGCCCGCGCAGGTCAGGCCCGCCGGGCCGGAGCCGATCACCGCCACCTTGTGCCCATTCGAGGCGGGCTTCACCGGCTTCTCCGTGGCGTTGGCGTTGTGCCAGTCGGCCACGAAGCGCTCCAGACGGCCGATGCCCACCGGCTCGGCCTTGATGCCGCGCACGCACTTGGCCTCGCACTGGCTCTCCTGAGGGCACACACGGCCGCACACGGCGGGCAGGGCGGAATCCTTGGCGATAATCTGGTACGCTCCCTCAAAATCGCCCTCCGCCACCTTGGCGATGAACTCGGGGATGCTGATCTGTACCGGGCACCCGGACACGCAGGGGCGGTGCTTGCAGTTCAGGCACCGCTGGGCCTCGTCAATGGCCTGCTCCCTGGTGTAGCCCAGGGCCACCTCGTTGAAGTTGCACGCCCGGACCTGGGGGTCCTGGTGGGGCATGGGGTTTTTATCTGGTCTCATGTTAGGCATATCACTTTACCTCCTGCTTGAACAGGTTGCAGGCCGCCTCGTGGGCGTGCCGCTCGAACTCTTTGTACATCGCGCCCCGGGCCATGGCCTCGTCGAAATCCACCTTGTGGCCGTCGAACTCCGGGCCGTCCACGCAGGCGAACTTGGTCTCACCGCCCACGCTCAGCCGGCAGCCGCCGCACATGCCGGTGCCGTCGATCATGATGGGGTTCATGCTGACCACGGTGGGGATGCTGTACTGCTTCGTCAGCTCACACACGAACTTCATCATAATCACCGGGCCGATGGTGATGACCCGGTCGTACTTGGCCCCCGCCTCGATCTGCTCCTTCAGCAGCTCGGTAACCAGGGCCTTTTTGCCGTAGGACCCGTCGTCGGTGCCGATAATCAGGTTGGTGGAGGCGGCCTTGAATTCCTCCTCCAGAATCACCAGATCCTTGCTGCGGAAGCCCACAATGAGGTCCACATGGCAGCCCACGTCGTGGAGCTTTTTCGCCACGGGGTAGGCAATGGCGGTGCCCACGCCGCCGCCCACGACCGCGACCCGCTTGAGGCCCTCGGTCTCGGTGGCGCGGCCCAGGGGACCCACGAAGTCCTGGAGGAACTCGCCCTCCTCCTTGTGGTTCAGCTTTTCCGTCGTGGCGCCCACCACCTGATAGATGATGGTAACGGTGCCGCGCTCCCGGTCGAAGTCGGCGATGGTCAGGGGAATGCGCTCGCCCTCCTCGTCCACCCGGAGGATGATGAACTGGCCGGGCTCCGCTTTGCGGGCCACGGCGGGGGCCTCGATCTCCATCAGGGATACGGTGGGATTGAGCACCCGTTTTGTTACGATCCGATACATAGCTTCTCCTCTTTCCTATGGCTTCGGGTTATACCTGTTCAGCGTCCCGGCGGTTCAGCCGGGCAATCGTTAAGATTATAACACACTGCTTTCCATCCGTCAATTTGATTCCGTTGGAAACTGCCCTACAAATTGCCCGATCTGCAAAAAAAGAGGACTGACCCCGTCAGTCCTCCTCTTTCACAGCACGTTAAAACGTCAGTACCCGCACAATCAGCGCCAGCGCCGCGGCCACAACGCTCAGGGTGGACACCAGCTCGGCGGTGAGCATGGCCCGGCGGCTTTTACGGGGCCTGGGGACGGCGGGCGGCTCCTCCGGCGCTTCTGCCGTCCACTCCCCTTCACCGCCGTCCCAAGCGGACTCCTCCGGCCCCTCCTGGTCCAGGTTGGCGGCCCGCCAGACGGCCAGGTCAATGACCTTGTCCTCATCCAGGGCGCGGGTCCTCCCCTCCGTCCGGCGGATCATGGCGGCCTGACGGGGTTCGCCCACCGTGCGGTCAAACCCGGCGGCCATAGCGCCGTCATCCCAGGTGGTAAAGGTGTAGTACGCTGTCTTCATGGCTCAAAGCCTCCTCGTCTGTGATGGCCTTACCGTACCGTCCATATGGTCCCATAAACCGGTCTTTTTTCCGGAAAAACCAGAGTGCTCGGTTGTTTGTTCTAGTTTTACTTATAATAATATATTCGTTCGAGCTTGTCAAGATATTTTTGCGAATTTGTTCGATATTTTTTGAAAAATTTTCGCCCCCGGCAATCACCGGGGGCGAAACTGAAATAATTTGATTTTAGGGCAGGTAATTTCTGGGGTTGACGCTGGTGTTGTTGATGCGCACCTCGAAGTGGCAGTGGGGGCCGCTGGAGTTGCCGGTGCTGCCCGCACGGGCGATGACCTGACCCTGATACACCTTGTCTCCCACGCTCACCAGCAGCTCGGAGTTGTGGGCGTAATAGGTGACGTAGCCGTTGTCATGGCGAATGGCCACCAGCTTGCCGTAGCTTCCGCTCCAGCCCGACTTAATGACGGTGCCGCCGTCGGCCGCCTTGATGCTGGTGCCCGTGCGGCAGGCGATGTCCAGGCCCAGATGGAAGTCATAGCTGCCCCAAAGGTTGCGCCCGCCGAAGTTGGATGTGATGGTGCCCCGCACCGGCCAGATGAAGTAGCCGTTCGAGGCGGTGACCGGCCGCGGCGTGGTGCCGGTGTAGGAATAGGTGGTGGTGGGCTCCACCAGGGTCTCGGAGCTCACGACCTCCCGGTCCACCTCCACGCCGTTCACATAGGTGACCTTGGCGTTGACCAGGGCCAAGCCGTCCTCGCCCTGCTCCTTGACCTTGGTATCACCCACATACAGATCGGCGGTCTCGATATACTCCACCGGGCTGGCGATCACTTCCTCGTAGGTCTCGTCGGTGAAGTTCTGCACGGACAGGAACGGCACCGCCTCCTGAATGACCAGCTCCTGGTCCACCCAGATCTTATCCACGATCACGTCGGGATTCAGGATGGAAAGCTCGTTGGGGTACATCCCCAGGGAATAGGCGATGGCGTTGAAGGTGTCGCCCTTCTTCACCACGTAGGTGGACTGCTCCACCCGCATCACGCTCAGGGTCTCGCGGATGGACTCCAGGTCGTACTGGGTGTTGGAGGGCAGCTCCACAGGGTAAATCTCCACATCCTCCACAAACTCGTAGCTGATGGTATTCTCGGTAAGGTAGGGCTGAGCGGCCTCGTCCAGCAGCGCCTGGAGGTCCTGCTCCGTGGCGGCGCAGCCCAGCTCGACGCCGTCCACCCGCAGGCCGTAGGCCTGGACCAGGGCGCCCACGTCCTCAAACAGCACCGCCTCAATCTGAGCGGCGTCGCTGATCTCATCGGGGGCCACATACACCGGGGTGGTGGACAGCTTCTCTGCGTCGAAGCTGTAGTCCTCGCCCAGGATGTCGGCGGCGCGGGACTCCACGTTGCTGACGATGGCGTCCCTCTCCTCCAGGCTGGACACCACGCCCAGCTCCTGGCCGTTCAGGTTCAGGGCGTAGGCCCGGGTATAGGTGCCGTTGAAGGCGACAACGCCCACCACCACTGCCAGCAGAGTCACATACAGCAGCGGGGACACAGGGTGGCGGGCCACCACCGAGCGGACCTTGCCCAGCGCGCCGCTCACGCGGTCCCAGCCGTCGGCAGTGAAGTCGCACACCCGTTCCCAGGCGTCGCCGCCGGCGGCTCCCACAGCCTTGGCCACCCGGGCGGCCTTCTCCTTCACCGGCTCCTCCTGGACCCGCTTGCCGGCGGCCTTGGCCTCGTCCAGCGCGGTCCTTGCCCCGCCCAGCGCGGCCTTGGCCTTCTCCTTCCAGGCGGCGGCGCTGTGCTTTTCCTTTTTGATCTGGGCGGCCCGCTCCCTGGCGGCCTCCCGCTCCGCCTTCTTTTCAGCAGCCTCGGTCTCCTCAATATATTCTCTCCAGGAGCGGGGCCTCCCGGCGCTCCCGCTTTCCCTGTCGCCGTTTTGGCCGGCCGCCCCGGTCTGCGGCTCCAGCTTTTCGGTGTTTTTGTGGTCGTTCTCGCTCTGCTTCACGAAATGTCCCTCCTGTTGGCTTTGGTCTTCGTGGAAACCCTAGTAACAAAATTTCTGAAAAGAGTTACAAATTGGTTACAGCCCTATGGTACACCATTTTGTCCCACTCGTCAACCCCCGAATTTCCTTCTCGGGGCCGGACAGCCGTTTGAGCCGGGCATATCTTGTTGCCTTCCGGCGATATTTTGGACGTTCCGGCACATTTTGTTGGGGACCCGGCAAAAACGCCAAAATTTACCCCTCCCTTTTCGTCCTTTTGCCCACCCTCTTGACAGCGTCCCCCGGTTGGAATACAATAGACGCACCGCAGCGTGAATGGAATATCACAGGGGCGCTGGAAGCATTTCCGGCTGTGATGTGGAGGAAGAAAGCCCTCCCGGTCCCTCGTACCTGATCCGGGTAATGCCGGCGTAGGAAGTGTATTCGACAAAAAGGGCCGTTGTCGTTTCTCTCGCTTACCGCATTGCACCGTTTGCATTGCGGTATACTTAATTTCAGGAGGAAACGACAATGACCAAACGACAAACCATCCGTATGCTGTGCGAGGGGGCTCTCATGGTCGCCCTGGCGCTGGTGCTGGGGCTGCTCAAGCCCTTCGAGCTGCCCCAGGGCGGCTCCATTTCCCTGGAAATGCTGCCCCTGTTCATTTTCATCGCCCGGTGGGGGCTGGGCAGCGGCCTCATCGGCTGCTTTGCCTTCGGCATTCTCCAGGTGTTCGTCCAGGGCGCGGTGAGCTATGGCTGGGTGTCCATCATCCTGGACTACATCGTGGCCTTCGGCGTCATGGGGCTGGGCGGCGTCGCCAAAGGGAAAATCTACATCTCCTCCGTCATCGCGTCCCTGGCCCGGTTCGTCGTCCACTTCATCAGCGGCATCACCGTGTACCGCATCCTGATGCCCACGGAGCTGTTCAACACCACCTTCACCAACCCGTACCTCTACTCCCTGGCCTACAACGGCAGCTATATAGTCATCGACCTGGCGCTGTGCCTGGCGGTCATCTCGGCGCTGATGGCCACGCCGCTGAAGAGGTACCTCAAGTGTGAGGACTTCGGCGTCATCGACCGCATCTGACTTTTACAAAGGGGGCCTCCACGTGGGCAAATTTGACGGCGTACTCTTCTTCGCGGATTACGACGACACCTTATATAACAGCCGGCGCGCCGTCTCCCCGGAGAACCGGGCGGCCGTCCGATACTTGATCGACAACGGCGGCTATTTCTCCATCGCCACCGGCCGGGCCCACCGGACCTTCACGCCCCAGATCGAGAAGGAGGACATTCCCCTCAACGCCCCCGTGGTGCTGTCCAACGGCGCGGCCATTTACGACTATGCCGGAGGGCGCTATCTGCTGGACTCCTGCCTGGACAAGGACGCGCCCCAGTGGCTGGCCCGGCTGTGCGATCAGTTCCCCGCCCTGGGGTTTGAGGCGTATCACGGCGAGGACATCTACGTCCACAACCCCAACCGCATTACGAGGGAGCATCTGGCCAAGGTGGGGGGCACACAGATTCTTTGTCCCATCCTGGAGATGCCCACCCCCTGGAGCAAGGTCATTTTGCAGCAGGACCAGCTCTATCTGGAGGACGTGCAGGCCCGCTTCCTGGAGCGCTGGGGAGACAAGTGCGAGGCCATTTTCTCCAACCGCTACCTGCTGGAGGTCACCGCCAAGGGGTGCCACAAGGGCGCCATGGTGGAAAAGGTGGCTCAGCTGCTTTATATTGACCCGAAGAATCTCTATTGCATGGGGGACAACCAGAACGACATCCCCATGCTGGCCCTCAGCGCCATCCCCTTTGCGCCGGCCAACTGCTCCCAGCCGGTGAAGGATTGGGGGGCCCTGGTGCTGAGGCACTGCGACGAACACGCCGTGGCCCAGGCGATTGAGATTCTGGATTCCATTTATTGAAGGAAGCGCCCCTGTCACAGGACGGGGGCGCTTTTGTCCGCCTGCCCCCGCGGCCTTAGGAAAATCTTAATAATTCCCGGCTTATATTCCCTCCCGCTTTCGCCGAAAAGCATGGTAAAGCCATGCGCCGCCCGGTATTTGGGGCAGGATATGGCTTAATATGCAAGATGAGGAGCGAGAAAAGAATATGTGTACCATCAAGCGTTTCACCCTGCTGGCCCTGTCCCTGGCGCTGGCGCTGGGCCTGATGGCCTGCGGGTCCTCCGGGCCTGACATGCCCATGGAGGCGGTCATTGACGGCCACACCATCACCCTGGGCAAGACTACCATGGAGGATCTGCGGGGCTGGGGCTATGAGGTTAACTCCGCTGGACGGCAGGACGCCGCCCGTGACGGCGACAAGTACATCTATTTTATGTACAGCCTGAACAAGGGCACGGGCCACCAGTTCTGGGTGTCCGTGTACACCCCCTACTACGGCGGCACCAACATCAACAAGGAGTCCAGCGAGGCCTCCCAGTCGGGCATCGTCTACTCCGTCAGCCTGAGCCAGTCCGCCACGGAGAAGATCGCCGCCACCTACAACGGCATGGATGTCAAGGACATGTCCTTCGACACTGCCAAGGAGTGGGGCGCCAAGGAGAAAGAGGACGCCTCCAAGGTCACCTGGGACATGACCATCGCCCAGGGCAGTCTCCGGTTCGAGGCGGAGAACACCTCCTCTGAGGAGATGCACACCCTCCGGGTGACCATGAGCAAAAGCGTGTTTGAGAAAATGCAGAAGGGCTGAGGCCCGGACGGCGCAGCATGACACAGGCCCCTCCCCGGATTCCGGGGAGGGGCCTGTGTCATGCTTTCTCCAGGAAATAGGACGCCTCCATATCCGCCGTGGCCAGGGCGAAGGCCAGGGGGTACTGCTGGAGGGCCTGGCCCACCACCCGGTTGTCCTCGGTGCCGGAGAAGCCCATATGCCAGCGGATGGCCATGGCCTCCTCCCGGGTCAGGCGCATGAAGCCGGAGATGATGTACACCGACTTCTCCCCGTGGCCGTAGGGCAGCTTATCCTCGTAGAAGAAGGTGGGGACCTTTTCCCATTTGCCGGTGGCATCGTCCTTGACGTTGCGGGTGCCCGCCCGGTAGCAGCCGACCTTGCACAAATCATGGAGCAGGGCGGCGATGGCGACGGACTCCATGGGATAGTCCAGGCCGTAGGCCTCTTTCACCCGGTCCCGGGCCAGATACGCCTCCAGGCAGCGGAATACGTTGACGCTGTGGTCGCACAGCCCCCCGGCGTAGGCCCCATGGTAGCGGGCGGAGGCGGGGGCGGTGAAAAAGTCGCTTTTGTTCTCCAGGTAGTCCAGCAGCTCGGCGGAGCCCTCCCGGCGGATGTGCTCCTGGTAAATTTCGATGAATTCCTCTTTTCCCGGCATAGCGCGCCCTCCTCGTTTTGCCTCCGGCGGCCCGCTTTTTCTTTGTAAAGAAAAAGCGGGGCAAAAAGAAACTTTTGGACTGGGTACCGCCGGAAACGATTTTCCGCTATTATAGCACAAAAAGGCGCCGGGGGCAACCCCGGCGCCTGGTTCAGTCTTCCAATGTCTTTTGCAGGTTCTCCATGATCTCCGCCAGCTTGGCCGCTTTACTTCTCCGGATCGGTCTCCTGGACCGCAACCTTTAAGCTGCCCAGCAGGAAGCGCACCCAGCTTTGAAACTGCTTATCTGTCATGCCCATTGAAAGCACTCCCTTCTGCAACAATTATGTCACGGCTACAGCGGGAAGGCAAGGAGGTTTTTGCACCCCCTCCGCGCCCTCTTTATTTGACCCTTACAAATTCGGCGCCGCCGACGCGCAGGGTATCGCCCTTCCGCTCATACAGCACGCCCCAGGACACCTCCCCGCCGTCGTTCAGGGTCAGGGTGTCGTCGCTGGCGTAGTAGTGGAGCTGGATGTCCCTTCCGTCCACGGTCACGATGGCGCTCTCCTTCCCGTCGAACACCCATCGCTCCGCGCCGTCGAAGGGGGGCGGGGGGTCTGCCCCCTCCATCCCTGAGTCCAGGCTTCCGTCCCCCTGCCAGGTGCCCGCGATCCTGGACTCATAGCTGCCGCACGCGCACAGCGCCAGCAGAAGCAGCAGGCAAGCCGTTATTTTCACGCATGGTTTCATTTCAACCACTCCTCAAACGCCTCCCGGATATACTCGTTGTCCAGATTCGCCTCCAGCCGGTCCAACTCCGCCAGGGTGCTGCTCGCCGTGTCCTGAAGGGCGATCTCCAGAGTGTACTGAGTGTCACCGCCGGCCGGGTCCACCACCCGGAAGCTCAGGCAGTCCCTGGGGTTGTAGCGGTAGGAGTCCTCCGCCCCGGCCAGGGTGCGCACGCCGATGCGTCCGGCCCGCATATCCTCCTCCACCGCGTCCAGAAGGGCCCGGGCGTCGTCCCCGTAGCCCACCACGTCGCTGGCGCTGCCCCACTCCTCATCATAGTGGCCGAACTCCGCGCTGTCCAGCCGCCCGCCCCCGGCGATCTCCTCCTCCAGGACGTCGAAGCCGTAGGCCCTCCAGTAGAAATCCGTGTTGTGGTAAAGCTGTTCCAGCGCCCAGGCGGCGGTGCCCTCCCGGTCAATCTCCTTGGGGTCCACGTCCACATAGTAGGACCGCCGCAGGGTGGAGCCGTTGTTCAGGGTGTAGTCCAGCTCCAGCCGGGCGCCGACAGTGCTTCCGTTGTGCCACTCATCACTCCGGTCCTCCACCGCCGCCCGGTGCATGACCGTCAGCAGCTCGATCTCATTGGGGTTGTCGATGTCCAGCTCCACCGTGTCGCCGCTGTCGGCGAAGTTGACGGCGCTCAGCCCCCCGACATGCACCGACTTCACCTCGGCGGCGTGAGGCACGCGGGTCTCGTACCCGGTCAGGTCCAGCCCCACCACCAGGAACAGCGCCACGAACACTCCGGCCACCGCCACGGCGCCCTTCCACTGCTTGAACACCCGGAAGGATTTGTCCAGCAGCATCTGGGCGGCGAAGTAACCGGTCACGCCCCAGATCAGGATGGCGGCCATCAGGGTGAGCTCGCCGCCGCCCAGCATGAAATAGGTGCCCACGCCGAACACCATGCCCGCGCAGATGGCCACGCCGTATTTGAACACCGGGCGCATGGGCCGCACGGACACCACGTCCCCGGCGCTCTCCAGCCGCCTTGCCCGGTAGAGGAAGAAGGCGCCCGCCGTCAGCGCCGCCGCCGCCAGGACATAGATGCCCACCGTGTCCAGGCCCCACACGGTCACGGTCCGGCGGCTGTAGTCGAACGCGTCCCCCACGCCGGACGGGTTCGCAGCATACCCCACGGAGTAACTGACATCGCCCTCCAGCTTCCATGCCGGAGTCAGCCATTTGGCAATGCCGTACACCCAGTCGCCGAACCCGGCGAAGCCGTAATAGAAGTTGTCCAGGGTCAAATAGAACAGCTGCACCACCCCGGCCACAAACACGTTGAGCACGCCGTAAAACGCGGGCAGGGCCAGGATGTGCCCGGTGAACATGGCGCAGAACACCGCCATGGAGTAGAACAGGAAGCACTCCCCGCAGGTGACGGCCAGCCAGAACAGCAGCGCCTGCATGTCCACATAGCCGCCCAACCCCTCCACCAGCAGGGTCAGCAGGAAGATGGCCCCGTTGGGCACGATGAGATAGGACAGCCCCGCCAGGTAGTGGCTGGCGAACAGCCCCTCCCGCCGCACGGGCAGGGAGCCGTACAGGTTGGCTGAACGGGCGTTATACAGGTGGCTGAACGCCGCCATGGCCGCCAGCACGCCGAACACCACCGCCATGGGCAGGGCGCCCCCCGCCCGGTTTCCCACCATGCCCTGGGCGAATTCCTTGATATAGCTTCCGCCGAAGCCGTTCAGGTCATTGGCGTCCATGCGCAGGTAAATCAGCCCCTCCAGCGGCAGCATGATGAGCCAAAGGACGAAATAGGCCACCCACAGGGGCCAGAAGCGGCAGACCGTTTTCTTGAAAACCGTCCAATCAAAGAACGATGTCCCGGACCGCATAGTCCTCACCTCCCATTTCATAGATAAAGATCTCCTCCAGGGTCAGGGGGAGCGCGTCGGCGAACAGGGGGTTCAGCGTCCTGAATTTCGCCGCGGCCTCCTCCGCCGTTCCCCGGACGATGTAGGTATACACCCGGCCCACATTGCTGGTGTGGATGATTTCCAGTCCGGCGGGCAGCTCGGGCGGGGTCTCGGTCTCAAAGGCGATCTGCATCTTTACCGTGCCGCCCTGAAGCTCGGTGAGGGAGCGCTCCAGCGCCACCCTGCCGTGGCTGAGCAGGCCCACATGGTCGCACACGTCCTCCAGCTCGCGTAGATTGTGGGAGGACACCAGCACCGTGGTCCCCCGCTCCGCCACGTCCCCCATGAGCAGGGACCACACCTGCCGCCGCATCACCGGGTCCAGGCCGTCCACCGGCTCGTCCAGCAGCAGGTAGTCCGGCTTGCAACTCAGGGCCAGCCAGAACGCGGACTGCTTCTGCATCCCCTTGGACAGGCGGCGGATGGCCCGCTTCTCGTCCACCTCGGGGAAGGCCTCCTTCAGCTTGGCATAGCGCTCCATGTCGAAGCTGGGATAGATGCCCTTGTAAAACCTCATCATGTCCCTTGTGGAGGCGGAGCCGAAGTAATACAGCTCGTCGGGGATCACCGCCATCCGGGTTTTGACGGCGGGATTTTCGTAGACCGGCGCGCCCTCCAGGGTGATCTCTCCGGAGTCCTGGCGGTAGGCGCCGCACAGATGGCGCAGGATGGTGGACTTGCCCGCCCCGTTGGGCCCCACAAGGCCGTAGATGGCCCCCTTGGGCACCGTCATGGTCAGCCCGTCCAGGGCGCGGAAGCCGTCAAAGCTTTTGACCACGTTTTTGACTTCAATCATTTCGCATCCTCCTTCCAGGCCGCGCAGCGCGCCGCGATGTCCGCCGGGGCCATCCCCAGGTAAGCCAGCTCCTGGACGATGGCGTCCAGCTTTTCCAGCAGCTCCTCCCGGCGCTTGCCGGTCACGTCCTGGGGCAGGGAGGCGAAGCTGCCCTTGCCCGGCACCGAGTAGGCGTAGCCCTCCTGCTCCAGCGACTCATAGGCCCGCTGTATGGTGTTGGGGTTGATGGCAAGCTGGCCCGCCATGGCCCGCACGGAGGGCAGCTTATCCCCCGCCGGGATGGCCCCCGTGATGATGAGACGGCGCAGGCCGTCCCGTACCTGTTCGTAGATGGGGCGGCTGTCCCGGTAATTCAGGCTGAGCATTGCCCCGCCTCCTTTCGACAATTGTATTATCTGTACTAATACAGTTACTGTATCATATCCCGCGGCTCTTGTCAAGTGCATGAAAATTTTTCCAAATTTTACAGATTAAATTTGCGAAAGAATGCTGACAAAATCATTTCACCCTGCTATAATGATCTCGCAAGGCCCTGCGGGGCATTTGATTGATGCGTTTCCCGGCCTGTGTCCGCGTCCCGTCGCGAAAGGAGTTTTTTCATATGTCCAAGCATGATTTGAATACCGCCGCTTTCCTTCAATGTGTGGGCTCCCTTTTGGAAACTCAGGAGGTCGGGTCCATGAAAAAGTGGCGGCACCACTTCTCCATCACCTGCTACCAGCACTCCTTGTTCGTCTCTTATATGGCCTTCCGGCTGGCCCGAAGGCTCCATTGGGATTACCGGGCCGCCGCCCGGGCGGGCTTGCTCCACGATTTGTACCTATACGATCCCGCCGACGCCTCCGCGCACCCCGGCAACCAGTGCCTGGACCACCCGGAATTCGCCCTGCGCAACGCCTCCGCCCTGTGCCCCGACCTGTCCGTCAAGGAGAAAAACGCCATCGTGTCCCACATGTTCCCCCTGGCCGTCCACCTGCCCCGGTGCCGGGAGGCCCTGGTGGTCAATATTGCCGACAAGGTGTGCGCCACCATGGAGGTCATCCACCTCTATCAGACCCGGCGGGTGCAGCGATGGCTGCCCTCCACCGCCGCGTAAACATTTTACGGTCCCATCGACAATTTTACTGCTTTTCCCCGATCTGTCCCCCTTCCTTTTGTAATAATGTTACAATTTTTCAGAAGTGTGAAAAATCCCTTCAAAAAATCCTGATTTCTGATATAATGTTCTCGTGTCAATCCGCTTCCCGCTGCAGCTGGAAGTGAAAATATGGGTGGAAGTGAATATTACGATTTAAGAGAGGAAGATGGGAAGCATGATCTCACACGGCAAGGATTTGAAGATCTTCTCCGGCAGCTCCAGCAAGGCTCTGGCCCGCGACATCTGCAAGGAACTGAGCATCCCCCTGGGAGACGCCGAGACCGGCGCGTTCTCCGACGGCGAAAACTTTGTGTCCATCTTTGAGACCGTCCGCGGCTCCGATGTGTTTGTCGTCCAGTCCACCAGCTCCCCGGTGAACGACAATCTGATGGAGCTGCTCATCATGATCGACGCGCTGAAGCGGGCCTCCGCCGGGCGCATCACCGCCGTGATCCCCTACTTCGGCTACGCGCGGCAGGACCGCAAGACCAAGCCCCGCGACCCCATCTCCGCCAAGCTGGTGGCCAACCTCATCACCCGCGCCGGCGCGGACCGGGTGCTGACCATGGACCTCCACGCCAACCAGATCCAGGGCTTCTTCGACATCCCGGTGGACAACCTGCTGGGCTCCCCCGTGTTTGTGGAGCATTTCTTCCGCCGCTTCGCCCCCGTGCATGATGAGACCATGGTTGTCTCCCCCGACGTGGGCAGCGTGGCCCGGGCCCGGGCCTTCGCCCAGAAGCTGGATATGCCCATGGCCATCGTGGATAAGCGCCGCCAGAAAGCCAACTCCTCCGAAGTCATGAACATCATCGGCGACGTCACGGACAAGAACGTGATTCTGCTGGACGACATGGTGGACACCGGCGGGTCTCTCTGCCACGCCGCCCAGGCCCTGGTGGAGATCGGCCACGCCAGATCCGTCACCGCCTGCGCCAGCCACGGGGTGCTGTCCGGCCCCGCCATCGACCGCATCAACGAATCCGTGCTGGACGAGGTGGTATTCCTGGACACCATCCAGCCCAGGGACGATATTGAGGATATCTGCCCGAAGGTCAAATACCTGTCTGTGGCCCACCTGTTTGCCGAGGCCATCGAGCGCATCTATGAGGAGCGCTCCGTATCCAAGCTGTGGCAGTAAGAACGGCTTCGCTTTTCACAAATTTCTAATTCTTCAAGAAAACTCCGCTCCGGGGCCAAGGCTCCGGAGCGGTTGTTCCCTTTGGGAGGTATCGACGTGTTTTTCCAAAAAAAGGCTCCCGTATCCTGGCTCGTCGTGGGGCTGGGCAATCCGGGCGGCAAGTACGAGGACACCCGCCACAACGTGGGCTTCATGGTGGCGGACGAGCTGGGGGAACGGGGAAAGTTTCCCATCCAGCGGCTGAAATATCATGCGCTCACCAACACCGCCGTCATCGGAGGGCAGGGGGCGCTGGTGATGAAGCCCACCACCTATATGAACCTGTCCGGCGAGGCGGTGGGAGAGGCGGCGCGGTTTTATAAGATCGCGCCGGACCATGTGCTGGTCATTTCCGACGACGTTGATCTGCCGCTGGGGAAGCTGAGGCTCCGCACGGGCGGCTCCGCCGGAGGACATAACGGGCTGAAAAGCATCATTCAGCATCTGGGGTCCGATCAGTTTCCCAGGCTCAAGGTGGGCGTGGGGGGAAAGCCCCGCCCGGATTACGATATGGCGGACTGGGTGCTGAGCAGGCTTCAGGGCGAGGACAAAAAAGTCATGGATGAGGCGGTGCAGCGGGCCGCCGACGCGGTGGAGTGCTTTCTGCGGGACGGCCCCCAGAAGGCCATGAACCGCTATAACTAGCGGAGCTGCTTTGGAGGGCCGCCGCCTCCCGGCACGCTGACGCCCGAGTTTTCCAATTTTTCAAACTTTGAGGTAGCCCATGAAACAGCTGTTGAACATTTTGGACAAGGTGCCGGAGTTTCTCCGGCTGACTGCCGACCTGGAGGCGGGCCGCTCGCCGGTGGAGGTGGCGGGCCTGTCCCCCATCCACCGCGCCCACTTCGCGGCGGGCCTGCTGGAGCGCCTGGACGCCCCCGTAGTCCTGCTCTGCGCCGACGAGGCGGAGTGCGCCCGCCTTGCGGCCGATGTCACCGCGCTGACCGGCGCCCCCGCCACCATGATCGGCGCACGGGAATTTCTGTTCCACGACGGCGCGGTGGCCTCCAGGCAGTGGGAGCACCAGCGCCTGGCGGCATTCCACGCCATGGCGCTGGGCCAGACAAGGCTCATCGCCGCCACGGTGGAGGGCCTTTTGCAGCGCACCCTGCCGCCGGAGGAGCTGGCCGCCCACGTGGTCACGGTGGAGGCCGCCGGCAGCTACGACCTGGACGAGCTGGCCGACCGGCTGGCCGCTTTGGGCTACACCCGGTGCCAACAGGTGGAGGGCGTGGGCCAGTTCGCCCTGCGCGGCGGCATCCTGGACGTGTTCTCCCCCGGTCAGGAGGACCCTGTCCGGGTGGAGTTCTGGGATCGGGACGTGGACTCCATGGGCCTGTTCGACGTGTCCTCCCAGCGGCGGGTGGGGCGGCTGGACCGGGCGGTGTTTCTTCCCGTCAGCGAACTGCTCCCCATCCGGAAGGACGGCCGGTGGGAGCGCCTGGGCGACCGGCAGCTTCCCGCCCGTTACGCCCGGCTGGCCACCGCCGCGCACCATCTGCCCCCGAACGCGGTGGTGTGCCTGTCCGAGTCCAGCCGGGTGGCGGAGCGGGGCAAAAACTGGCTGTGGCAGCTGAACGAGGATATCAAGACCCTGCTGGAGGCGGGCAAGCTGGACGGCAGGCACGCGGTGTTCGCCGCCGGGATGGACGAGCTGATGGCGGTGCTCTCCGACCACGCCCTGTGTTTCCTGGATTCCTTCACCACCTCCGCCGCGCCCCTGCCGCCCAGGGATATCCTGACCGCTCAAGGGCGGCAGCTGTCCTCCTTTGGCGCCAGCCTGGACGCGGCGGCGGCGGACCTGACCCAGCTCCAGACCTCCAACGCGGGCACTGTGGTGCTGGTGGGCAGCGAACAGCGGGCCCTGAATCTGCAGTCCTTGCTCCGGGAGCGAAAGGTACGCTCGGCGGTGGACTTTCAGCTCCACGATCTGCCCCAGCCCGGGGGGATCACCATCGCCGTGGGGGGCTTGTCGGCGGGGTTTGACTACATCGGCTGCCCCTACGCCGTGCTGACGGAGGGCGGAAACGAGCCGCGCAAAAAGGGCAAGCGCCTGAAAAACGCCGCCGACCGCCGCAAGGTGGATTCCTTCACAGACCTCTCCCCCGGAGATCTCATTGTTCACGAACACCACGGCATCGGCCGCTTTGTAGGCATGGTGAAGATGACGGTGGACGGGGTGGACAAGGACTATGTCAAGCTGGCCTACGCCGGGGCGGACGTGCTCTATCTGCCCGCCACCCAGCTGGACGCCATCGCCAAGTACATCGGCAGCGGGGACGACCCGGAGACCAAAAAGCTGTCCAAGCTGGGGGGCACCGAGTGGGAGAAGGCCAAGACCCGCACCCGCAAGGCGGTCAAGGACCTTGCCAAGGGCCTCATCCAGCTCTACGCCCAGCGCCAGCGCCAGCCGGGGTACGCCTTCGCCCCCGATTCCCCCTGGCAGAAGGAATTTGAGGAGGACTTTCCCTACGACGAAACGGAGGACCAGCTGCGCTCCATCCGGGAGATCAAGCAGGACATGGAGACCCCCCGGCCCATGGACCGCCTGCTGTGCGGCGACGTGGGCTACGGCAAGACGGAGGTGGCCCTCCGTGCCGTCATGAAGTGCGTGCTGGACGGCAAGCAGGCGGCAATTCTGGTGCCCACCACCGTCCTGGCCCGCCAGCATTACCTCACCGCCCGCTCGCGCTTCGCCAAGTATCCGGTGGAGATCGAGGTGGTCAGCCGCTTCCGAACCCCCGCCCAGATGAAAAAGGCGCTGGCCGGGGTGGAAAACGGCTCGGTGGATCTGCTCATCGGCACCCACCGCCTGCTCCAAAAGGACGTGCGGTTCAAGGATCTGGGCCTGCTGGTGGTGGACGAGGAGCAGCGCTTCGGCGTCACCCACAAGGAGCGGCTGAAGGAGATGTCCAAGCAGGTGGACGTGCTCACCCTGTCCGCCACTCCCATCCCCCGCACGCTGAACATGGCCCTGAGCGGCATCCGGGACATGTCCGCCATTGAGGAGCCCCCCTCCAACCGCCAGCCGGTGCAGACCTATGTGCTGGAGCACGACTGGTCCGTCCTGGCCGACGCCATGCGCCGGGAGCTGGAGCGGGGCGGACAGGTGTACTATCTCCACAACCGGGTGGACACCATCCAGCGCACCGCCGCCCGCATCAAGGAGATGCTGGGAGAGGACGTGGAGGTGGCGGTGGGCCACGGCAAAATGAGCCAGGAGGAGCTGTCCGAGGTGATGTCCCGCGTCTCCGACGGCGAGGTGGACGTGCTGGTGTGCACCACCATCATCGAAACGGGCATCGACATCGCCAACGTGAACACGCTGATCATCGAGGATGCGGACAAGATGGGGCTGTCCCAGCTCCACCAGATCCGGGGCCGGGTGGGCCGCTCCCCCCGGCGGGCCTACGCATATATGACCTATCGGCAGGGCAAGGTACTCACCGAGATTGCCGCCAAGCGGCTGTCCGCCATCCGGGAGTACGCCGAGTTCGGTTCCGGGTTCAAAATCGCCATGCGGGACCTGGAGATCCGGGGCGCGGGCAACCTGCTGGGCCCGGAGCAGTCCGGCTTTTTGATGAGCGTGGGCTACGACCTGTACCTGAAGCTGCTGGAGGAGGCTGTTTTGGAGGAGAAGGGCGAGGCTCCGGTCAGAATTCCCGAGTGCACGGTGGATTTGACCGTGTCCGCCTCCATTCCCGACCGCTATGTGCCCGACGCGGGCCAGCGCATGGATTTGTACCGCCGCATTGCCCGGGTGCGCACCGAGGAAGATGCCGACGATGTGACCGACGAGCTCATCGACCGCTTCGGGGACCCGCCGCGGCAGGTCAACGCCCTCATCACCGTGGCCCTCCTTCGGGGCAGGGCCGCCGCCTGCGCCATCACCGACATCTCTCAGAAGGGGACCGGGCTGGTGTTCACTCTGGACCGGTTTGATCTGGAGTCCATCGCCGCCCTGGCGGGGCAGTATCCGGGCCGGCTGCTGTTTTCTCCGGGCGACGTCCCCGCCTTCACCCTGAAATTGCGAAAGACCGACGACCCCCTGCGCGCCGCTTCTCAGGCGGTGGAGCGGTATGCCGCCCTGCTGGCTTCGGCCCCGTCCGCTCCCCAGGAAACCTGATTTGCATTTCCCGCGCCGCTGGTGTATAATGACGGAACACACTGTATGGTGTAAAACTTTTCCTAGGATTGGAGAATATAATGAAAAACTGGAAACGACTTCTGGCCCTGCTGTTGTCCGGGGCCATGGCCCTGTCCCTGTTCGCCTGCGGAGCTGGAAACGACCCTGCCAGCTCCGGTTATCCCGATTCCTCTGCGGAGGCGTCCGGCGATCCCTCCGCCTCCGCCACCCCTGAGATCGTGGCCGACCTGAGCCAGAGCCCCCTGGAATTCGCGGCGGGGCTGTCTCCTGACGACGTGCTGCTCACCGTCAACGGCGAGGAGATCCCCGCCGACCTGATGCTCTACTGGCTTGATTACAACTGCTATGTGTTTATGTATCAATACGGCATTTATGGGGCCAGCCTTGACGAGTACGGCGGCGCGCTGCTGGAGGACGCCGTGTCCTTGTGCGTCAGCGAGGTCCTGTTGCGCCAGCGGGCGGCCCAACTGGGCTGTCTGCCCACCGACGCCCAGGTCCAGGAGGCCAAGGACCAGATGAACGCCGATCCGGACACCATCGACCTGTTCAAATCCGGCTATGGACTTACCGACCGCTCCCTGGAATACCTTTATCTGGCGGACGCCTACTATGACAATATGCTGGCCGCCGTCACCCACGAGCCGGACGAGCAGGAGCTTCAGGAGTATATTGATTCCGAAGGGGTCTACCGCGTCAAACACATCCTGCTCAAGACCGTGGACGACAACCGCCAGCCCCTGTCCGACGACGTGATCGCCGGGAAAAGGACCCAGGCGGAGGACCTACTCACCCAACTCCAGGCCGTGGACTCAGACGGGCTGCCGGCAAAATTTGACGAGCTGATGATGGCCCACAGCGAGGACAATCCTCAGAACAATCCCGATGGCTACACCGCCACCAAGGGCCAGATGGTGGCCCCCTTTGAGGAGGCCTCCCTGGCCTTGAAGGAGGGGGAGCTGTCCGGCATCGTGGAGTCGGAATTCGGCTATCACATCATTCTGCGCCTGCCTCTCACCGGCGAGACCCTTACCCAGTACAAAAATAATTTCCGCACCACCTCTCTGCGGGACCAGGTCGATCTGTGGCAGGAGGAGGCGGAGATCACGCGGGCGGACGCCCTGACCAATCTGAACGTGCCCGACTTCTACGCCCGGATGAACGCCTACCTGCAAGCCCGGTCAGAGCAGAACGCCCCCGCCGAAAGCGCGCCCCTCGAGAGCGGCGGCGTGGGCTGACCCTTTTGACGTTGGACGCAGACTGTCCACCTTTCCCCTCTTGACAGCCGCCTCCCCATCTGCTATGATTTTCCTGTGATAAGGGAGTAATCGGCGGGACTTGTCCCGTTGCGGCAGCCAACAGCAAGGCGGTCTCCGCCTGGTTCCGTATGAAACGATAAGACTTATCCGCAGTCTGAGACTGCGGATAAGTCTTTTTCTTTTCCCGCTTGTCCTCTTCCCTATCATTCGACTCAGACAATCGTTATCATAGAAGAAAAGAAAAGGAGTGTTGATTCATGAGCCAATGGTACGCCAAGACCTCCGGCCAGGTGCTCAGTGAGCTGAACGCCGGCCGGACCTCCGGCCTTTCTCCCCGCGAGGCGGAGGAACGGCTGGCGCAATACGGTCCCAACAAACTGGCCGGGGCGAAAAAGGAATCGCTGGCCGCCCGCTTCCTGGCTCAGATGAAGGACCCCATGATTCTCGTCCTGTTGGCCGCGGCGGCGCTGTCCCTGCTGTCCTCCGGCGGGGAGGACTGGGTGGAGGCCCTCATCATCCTGGTGATCGTGGTGGTGAACGCCTGCATCTCCATCTCCCAGGAGGATAGCGCGGAAAAGGCGCTGGAGGCTTTGCAAAAGATGTCTGCGCCGCTGGCAAAGGTCATCCGGGGCGGGCAGCAGCTCCGCCTGGAGACCGACGCCCTTGTCCCCGGCGACATCATCGTGCTGGAGGCGGGGGACCTGGTGCCCGCCGACGCCCGCATTCTGGAGTGCGCCAACCTCAAGGCGGACGAATCCGCCATGACGGGCGAATCCGTCCCGGTGAACAAACAGGCGGAGGAGGTGCTTCCTCCGGAAACCGTCCTGGGCGACCGGAGCAATATGGTGATCTCGTCCACCGTCATCACCAACGGGCGGGCCGTCTGCGTGGTGACGGACACCGGCATGAACACCGAGGTGGGCCGCATCGCCGGAATGCTCATGGGCGAGGAGGACGCCTCCACCCCTCTTCAGCGCAAGCTGGCGGAAATTTCAAAAACCCTGTCCTTCGTCTGCCTCGCCGTGTGCGCGGTCATGTTCGGCGTGGGCATGCTCTACCACCGGCCCATGCTGGAAATGCTGATGGCGGCGGTGTCCCTGGCGGTGGCCGCCATTCCCGAGGGCCTGCCCGCCATCGTCACCATCGTGCTGGCCCTGGGGGTTCAGCGGATGGTAAAGCACAACGCCATCGTCAAAAAGCTCCCCGCCGTGGAGACCCTGGGCTGCGCGGGCGTGATCTGCTCGGACAAGACGGGCACCCTGACCATGAACAAAATGACGGTGAAACAGGTTTGGACCCCCGGCGACCGCCACCGCAGGGAGGCCCTGACCATCGGCGCGCTCTGCAACGACACCGTGCTTGCCTCCGACGGCAAAACCACCGGCGACCCCACCGAAACCGCCTTTGTGGACGCGGCCCTGCTGGACGGCCTGGACAAAAACGTGATGGAAAAGGAGCTCCCCCGTGTGGCCGAGCTTCCCTTTGACTCCGACCGCAAGCTGATGAGCACCGTCCACCCCGTGGGCGGGAAATACCGGGTCATGGTAAAGGGAGCGCCGGATGTTCTTCTGTCCCGGTGCACCCACATCCTGGCGGGGTCCGCCGTTCCTCTCACCGCCTCCCTGGCCCGGGACGTGGAGGCCGCCAACGCCTCCATGGCGGAGCAGGCCCTCCGCGTTCTCGCCTGCGGGTATAAAGATATTGAAGTATTACCCTCCGGAAACCCTATCAGCGAGGAATTGGAGACCGGACTCACCTTTGTGGGCCTGGTGGGCATGATCGACCCGCCCCGGCTGGAGGTCAAGGACGCCGTGGCCCAGTGCTACGCCGCGGGCATCCGCCCGGTGATGATCACCGGCGACCATAAGCTGACCGCGGTTGCCATCGCCAGGGAGCTGGACATTTTCCGCTCCGGCGACCTTGCCATCACCGGCGAGGACCTGGACTTCATGCCCCAGGAGCTGCTGGAGCAGGACGTGGACAAATTCGCCGTCTACGCCCGCGTCTCCCCGGAGCACAAAATGCGCATCGTGAAGGCGTGGCAGAAAAAAGGCATGGTGGTGGCCATGACCGGCGACGGGGTCAATGACGCCCCCGCCCTCAAGGTGGCGGACATCGGCTGCGCCATGGGCATCACCGGTACCGACGTGGCCAAGGGCGCGGCGGACATGATCCTCACCGACGACAACTTTGCCACCATTGTGAAAGCTGTGGAACAGGGCCGGGGCATTTACTCCAACATCAAGAAGGCCATCCACTACCTGCTCTCCTGCAACATCGGCGAGATCGTCACCCTGTTTCTTGCCACTCTGCTGAACTTCCACCAGCCCCCCCTGGTGGCGGTCCAGCTCCTGTGGCTGAATCTGGTGACCGACTCCCTTCCCGCCCTGGCCCTGGGCATGGAACCGGTGGAGCCCTCCGTGATGGAGGAAAAACCCCGGGCCGCCTCGGAGCCGCTGTTCACCAGGCGCTTCTCCATCCGCCTGGCCTGGCAGGGGGCCATGGTGGGCCTGCTGACCCTGGCGGCCTACTGGCTGGGGGAATATGTCCTCAGCGACCCCACCCTGGCGGACGCCACCGCCAACACCATGGCCTTTGCCACCCTCACCTTCTGCCAGCTGTTCCACGCCTACGACGTGCGCAGCGAAACCCAGTCCATCGCCCATATCGGCCTGCTCACCAACCCCGCCATGAACAAGGCCTTCCTGGTGGGCATGGCCCTTCAGCTGTCGGTGCTGCTCATCCCGCCCCTGCAAGCGGTATTCCAGGTCTGCACCCTGAATGCCGTGGAGTGGCTGGTGGTGCTGGGGCTCTCCCTCACCCCGCTGGTGGTCTGCGAGATCGAAAAGGCCCTCCGCCGCACCCGGTGAACGGTCCGCAAAATTTCAGAGGTTTTGGCGAAAAATCCTGTTTGCCTGTTGCAATTTTGGTGGGACCTGTTTATAATGTTTGTTAGTTAGAATTCTAACAATGTCAGATTTCTAACAAACATAGATCAGCAAAATTTTGATTTGGAGGTCGATTCCCATGAAAGATTTATATGTGGTCAGCTGCTGCCGTACTGCGGTGGGCTCCTTTGGCGGAAGCCTGAAGGATGTCCCCGCCACCGACCTGGGCGCCGCCGTGGTGAAGGAGGTCCTGAACCGCGCCAATGTGAAGCCCGAGCAGGTGGACGAGGTTATGTTCGGCTGCATCCTGACCGCCGCCCAGGGCCAGAACCCCGCCCGTCAGGTGGCCATCAAGGCCGGCATCCCCTTCGGCGTGCCCGCCTACACCGTGGGCATGGTGTGCGGCTCCGGCATGAAGTCCGTCATTGAGGCCGCCCGCGCCATCCGCTCCGGCGACGCGGAGATCGTGGTCTGCGGCGGCACCGAAAACATGAGCGCGGCCCCCTTTGCCTCCATGGACGCCCGCTGGGGCGCCCGCATGGGCGATAAGAAGCTGGTGGACACCATGATCAAGGACGGCCTGTGGGACGCCTACAACAACTACCACATGGGCACCACCGCCGAGAACATCTGCGACATCTGGGGCATCACCCGCGAGGAGCTGGACCAGTTCGCCGCCTCTTCCCAGCAGAAGACCGAGGCCGCCCAGAAGGCCGGCAAGTTCGAGGCTGAGATCGTCCCCGTGATGATCAAGAAGAAGAAGGAAATGGTGGAATTCAAGGTGGACGAGTTCCCCAAGGCCGGCGTCACCGCCGAGGGCATCGCCAAGCTGCGCGGCGCGTTCCCCGTGGGTCCCGAGGGTGTTGAGGACGAGGTCGTCCACACCTTCGAGGTCACCAAGGCCCACGAGGCCGATACCAAGAAGCACGTCCAGCGCGTCACCGCCGCCAACGCCTCCGGCATCAACGACGGCGCGGCCGCCATCGTGCTGGCCTCCGGCGAGGCTGTGGAGAAGTACGGCCTGAAGCCCATGGCCAAGCTGGTCAGCTGGGGCCACGGCGGCGTCGATCCCAAGATCATGGGCGTGGGTCCCGTGCCCGCCTCCCGCGAGGCCATGAAGAAGGCCGATCTGACCATCAAGGACATCGACCTGGTGGAGGCCAACGAGGCCTTTGCCGCCCAGTCCATCGCGGTTGCCCGTGAGCTGGAGTTCGACATGGACAAGGTCAACGTCAACGGCGGCGCCATCTCCATCGGCCACCCCGTGGGCGCTTCCGGCGCCCGTATCATCGTCACCCTGCTCCACGAGATGCAGAAGCGGGACGACGCCAAGCGCGGCCTTGCCACTCTGTGCATCGGCGGCGGCATGGGCGTTGCCACCATCTTCGAGAAGTGCTGAGCATAGGGGTCTGATATGGACTACCAGGCACTTTACAAAGAAAAACTCACCACCGCCGAGGAGGCGGTGAAGGCGGTTAAGTCCGGCGACTGGGTGGATTACGGCTGGTGCACCAACCACCCCGTAGCTCTGGACGCGGCTCTGGCGGCCCGCAAGGACGAGCTGTTTGACGTAAAAGTCCGCGGCGGCGTCACCATGTGGATGCCTGAGATCGCCAAGGCCGACGACGCGGGCGATCACTTCACCTGGAACGCCTGGCACTGTTCCGGCGTGGACCGCAAGATCATGGCCAAGGGCATGGGCTTCTTCGCCCCTATCCGCTATTCCGAGCTGCCCCGGTTTTACCGGGAGAACGTGGATGTGGATGTAGCCATGATCCAGGTCGCCCCCATGGATAACCACGGCAATTTCAGCTACGCCCTGGCCTCCTCCCATCTGGCGGACATGCTGGACAGGGCCAAGACCATTATCGTCGAGGTCAACCAGAATATGCCTTGGGTCTATGGTCTGACCGGGTGTGAGATTAACGTCAAGGATGTTGACTACGTGGTGGAAGGCGATAACCCCGCCATCGCCCAGCTGGGCGGAGGCGGCGAGCCCTCCGAGGTGGACAAGGCGGTCGCCAACCTGATTGTCCCCGAAATTCCCAACGGGGCCTGTCTCCAGCTGGGAATCGGCGGTATGCCTAACGCGGTTGGTTCTATGATTGCCCAGTCCGACCTGAAGGATCTGGGCGTCCACACCGAGATGTATGTGGACGGCTTCGTGGACATCGCCCTGGCAGGCAAGATCACCGGCAGGCGCAAGAACCTGGACAAGGGCCGTCAGGTGTACGCCTTCGCGGCGGGCACCCAGAAGCTGTACGACTACGTGAACCGCAATCCGGACGTGATGGCGGCTCCCGTGGACTACACCAACGACGTGCGGGTGCTGGCCCAGCTGGACAACTTCATCTCCATCAACAACGCCATTGACCTGGACCTGTTCGGTCAGGTGAACGCGGAGTCGGCGGGCCTGAAGCACATTTCCGGCACCGGCGGACAGCTTGACTTCGTCATGGGCGCGTACCTGTCCAAGGGCGGCAAAAGCTTCATCTGCCTGTCCTCCACTGTGAAGGGCAAGGATGGCAGCGTCAAGAGCCGCATTGTGCCCACCCTGACCCCGGGCTCCATCGTCACTGATCCCCGATCCTGCGTGCAGTACCTGGTCACCGAGTACGGCATGGCGAACCTGAAGGGTCTGTCCACCTGGGAGCGGGCTGCGGACATCATCAGTATTGCCCACCCCGATTTCCGGGAGGAGCTCATCGCCAATGCGGAAAAGATGGGTATTTGGCGCAGGAGCAACAAGCGGTAAAATACTTAATCAGTTTCAAGCAAAAGGGGCCCGCACGGTTTTATGCCGTGCGGGCCCTCTTTTTATCCTTTAGCCTTGACTACGGGAATCCACACCTCATATTGACCCTGTGTGGGATCGGGGTCCAGGTATACCTCTACGTCCGGCCCTTCGGCGTACTCATAGCCGGAGGTTGGCAGCCACTCGGTAACCACCCGCCGTTCCAGCTCCTGGATGGCGGCGGCTCCGCCCCCCTTTCCGGGGAACACGGCCCAGGTGAAGGCGGGTACGGCGTACTCCTCCAGCCCTCCCTCCGCCGGGGCGGAGGAGGCCACGGCGATATAATACCGGGAGCTGTCCACACCGTCGCACACCCCCAGCAGGCCACGGGGCTCGCCGTCCATTAGCTCAGCCAGCCGGGGGATGGTGCCGTCCGCCGATGCCCTGTCCCACAGCTCGGGCACGCACTTGAAGTTCTCCTCCATGTCCTTCTCCAGGGGCGCGGACACCCCTATGACCCGGAACGGGCCTCTTTTTTCAATCCGATACTCCATTTCTTCCACTCCTTGTACTGTGATAGCGAAGCGCAGGGGCGGATGGCTTTTCAGGACCGCCCCCGGCGTTTTCGCCGCCGAGGGCGGCAGCCCGTGGACCGCCTGAAACGCCCGGTTAAAGGCGGTGGGCGAGCTGTAGCCGTATTTCAGCGCCACATCCACAATTCTCTCCCCGCCTTGCAGGTCCGCCGCCGCCCGGGACATCCTCCGCCGCCGGATATACTCCGACAGCGGCGCCCCGGACAGCAGGGTGAACATCCGCTGAAAGTGGTAGGGGGAGCAGCACGCGATCTTCGCCGCCTCCCGCAGGTCGGGGGACTCCAAATGCCCCTCCAGGTACTCCACCGCCCGGTTGAGCCGGTCGATCCATTCCATATTGCCTCGCTCCTTTTTTAGTTTCGAAACTGGATTCAGTATACCGCATTTCCGCCGCCTTGTCCTCTCTTTTTCCGGATAAAAAATGAGAGCCGCTTGAAACCATTTCCCTCTCTGCTGTGTTATGATAGATGAAAAGCGCTTTTCATCTATCCATATGAATATGATGTTTCACGTGAAACATCTGAGGCGGTGATTTTTTGACGGAAGAACAACTGACTAAGGCCCTGCGCCGTGGTGACCTGCCCGCCCTGGAGGAGCTGCTGGACCGGTATACGCCCTACGTCTCCTCGGTGATCGCCCGCATCCTGCGGGGCCGGCAGGCGGACGTGGAGGAGCTGACGGCGGACGTATTCCTGGCCGCCTGGGACAACCGGGACAAGCTCCGCCCCGGCCAGGTGAAGGGCTACCTGGGGGCCATCGCCCGGAACCGGGCCTTCAACCTGCTCCGGGCGGACCGGGAGAGCCTGCCCCTGGAGGAAGACGTATTGATTCTGGAGACGGACGGCCCCGACAAAGAGCTTGACCGCCGGGAGACGGCCCGGATCGTAAACAAAGCGCTGTCCCGGCTGGACCGTCCCCAGCGGGAGCTGTTCGTGCGGCACTATTACTACGGGCAGACGGTGCAGGAGGCGGCGCTTGCCATGGGGCTGAACCTGTCTACGGCCAAGACCTGGCTGCGCCGCGGGCGAGAGACACTGAAAGCAATTTTGGAAAAGGAGGGATACGGCCATGAAGAGGCTGACAATTTCCAAGCTCATGGATGAATACACGGACACAGAATTTTTCCCCACCGGCGGAAGCACCGCCAATCCAGAGGCGGTAAAAGGCTGGGTGCTGGCCAACGCCAAGCCGGCAAAGCAGAAAAAGCAGATGCCCAGAAGGAAAAAGGTACTCCTTGCTGCGGCACTGGCGGCGGTCATGGTGGTGCTGGCAGGCGCGGGATTCCCATATATCCAGCATCGTCTGGTTGGTGGCACGCTGAGCTTCCAGCAGAACGCGGACGGCAGCAGAATCACAGCCTTTGTGCACAACAGTGAAGTTGTGAAATATGAGGACGGCCGCCTAATTTTCACCCAAGACGACGGCCAGCGCATTGACATCACCGATCTGGTCGGCGAGGAGACTCCCTATATCTATGACGGCAGCGACCCGGATACCGGAATGGCCTACTATATCATAATGGGCGGCACACCGGAATCCTTCGGCTGGTTTGAGTGGATTCAGACACCGTATCTGTTTGACGACGGAGCTGTTGACTTTGACGAGAATGGAAACCCGGTGAGTATTACCTCCGGCTTTGTGCTCACCAATCCGGAAAATAACCGGCGCAGTGTCGGTGGTTTCGGCGGCGTCTACTGGGACGATGCTATGGATCATCCCTGGCTGCTGGCCGGGATGGAGCAGTTGGGAATTACATTTGATGAACCACCGGAAACAAACGGTACTAGCTATGTCTTGGAATAAATGATATAATGGACTCCCCAACAAAAGGGGAGTCCATTTTTGTTTCACGTGAAACACAAGGAGATGTGCCCTATGACCCACGAGGACTATATGAGAGAAGCCATCGAGCTTGCCCGCTCCTGCCTGCCCGACAGCGACGTCCCGGTGGGCTGCGTGGTGGTGTCTCCAACCGGGGACATCATCGGCTGGGGCCGTAACCGCCGGGAGGCTGAAAGCAAGGCCACCGCCCACGCCGAGGTGGAGGCCATCGACATGGCCTGCTCCGTGGTGGGGCATTGGCGGCTGACGGACTGCACCCTGTACGTCACCCTGGAGCCCTGCCCCATGTGCGCCGGGGCCATCATCAACGCCCGCATCGGCACGGTGCGCTATGGGGCCAGGGAAGAAAAATCCGGCTGCTGCGGCTCGGTGCTCAACCTGTTTGAAGAGCGCTTCAACCACCGTCCCCGTGTGTACGGCGGCCTGCTGGAGCCGGAATGCCGCGCCCTGCTGGAGGAGTTTTTTCAAAATCTCCGGGAGATTTAATACTACTGTAACACTTAAACGTAAACTTTTGCAACATATCTTTGGTATCTTAATCCTTGCAAGAGATATCCTTTCTTTTTCATTCTATCCTCCATTCCTCATTTCAAAGAAAACCGGGGCCGAAAGGTCCCGGTTCTCTTTTTTTGCGTCCAGAGGCTCAGCAGAACTCAATGTGCCCGCCCTCCATGGACTTGACCCGCGCCAGAGACTCCACCCGCACGCCCTTGGCGCGGATGCGCTCCCCGCCGGGCTGGAACGCCTTCTCGATGGCGATCCCCGCGCCCACCACCGTGGCCCCGGCCTGCTCCGCCAGCGCGATGAGCCCTTCCAGCGCCGCGCCGTTGGCCAGAAAGTCGTCGATGAGCAGCAGCCGGTCGCTGGGCAGCAGAAACCGTTTGGATACGATCACGTCGCTTACCCTGCCGTGGGTGAAAGAGGCCACCTTTACATGGTACACGTCCCCGGCAATATTTTTGGTGCGGCTCTTTTTGGCGAATACCACCGGCGCCCCAAACTGTTGTGCGGCGACACAGGCGATGCCGATACCGGATGCCTCAATGGTCAGAATCTTGTTGACCCCTTCCCCCGCGAACAGCCGCGCCCACTCTTTCCCCATAGCCGCGAACAGCTGCACATCCATCTGATGATTCAAAAAGCTGTCCACTTTCAGCACCTCTCCGTCCTCCACGATGCCGTCCCGGCGGATGCGCTCTTCCAATTCCCGCATGGTCCCGCTCTCCTTTCTTTTTATTTTATCATTTTACCAAAATCACCGCTGTTTTTCCACTCTTTTCTCCTCAAAAGCCTCTTGCCCTCCCCGCTATTTTTTGGTACAATATCGGCGGCCACAGCAGGGACAAGTGGCTGAAATGCTGTTCGGAAAGAGGTCTTTGCCATGCAGCGCGTCAAAGAGACTGTGCGTGACTATCTCCTGCTCACCCTGGGCACCTTTCTGGTGGCCGCGGGGGTATACTTTTTTAAGTTTCCCAACAGCTTCAACACCGGCGGCGTCACCGGTCTGGCTGTTATCCTGAACGCCGTGATTCCAGCTGTCAGCCCGTCTACCTTCGCCTCCGTCATCAACATTGCCTTTTTAGTGCTTGGCTTTGTGGCTCTGGACCGCAGCTTTGGCCTGCGCACCGTATACTGCTCCGTGCTGTTTTCCGCTATGCTGTCCGGACTGGAATGGCTGTGCCCCCTGTACGCTCCGCTTACGGACCAAAAGACGCTGGAGCTGTTTTTCGCGGTGATTCTCCCTTCTTTAGGCTCCGCCATTTTGTTCAACATGCAGAGCTCCACAGGCGGCACCGATATCCTGGCCATGATCCTTAAACGGTTTTCCAGCCTGGACATCGGCAACGCGCTGCTGTGTGTCGATGTGCTGATTGCCGCCTCCACTCTATTCTTTGTGGGCATTGAGACGGGGCTGTACTCCGTGCTGGGCCTGGTGCTCAAGTCGGTGGTGGTGGACACCGTGATCGAGTCGCTGAACCGGCGTAAGAGCTTTTTAGCGGTTACCTCCTGCCCCCAGGAGTTGTGTGATTTCATTACCCACACCCTCCACCGCTCCGCCACCTATTGGCAGGCGGAGGGCGCCTACACCCATGAGCCCAAATGGGTGGTGCTGACCGCTCTGTCCCGCTCCCAGGCGGTCGCGCTGCGGCTGTATTTGAAGTCAACGGATCCCCACGCCTTTATCCTGGTCACCAACTCCAGCGAAATTTTTGGCAAGGGCTTCATGCGGGTATAAAGCAGGCCCTGCAAAGCTTGTCCTTCTCTCTTCGATGGAATTCGCCTCCCGGCTGTGATATGCTTTGAGCAGTACACAGTGGGAGGCGTTTTTATGTCCCTCTTTCAGAAAACAGGCCGGCGGCAGGTTCTGGACCTGCCCATCCATGACATCCGGCCCAACCCTCATCAGCCCCGGCAGGAATTCGGACCGGAGGAGCTGGCGGAGTTGGCCCAGTCCATTTCCCAGGTGGGAGTGCTTCAGCCTTTGTCCGTCCGGCGCACCTCCGGCGGCTGGGAGCTCATTGCCGGGGAGCGGCGGCTACGAGCCGCCGAGCTGGCAGGGCTGCGCTGTGTTCCCTGTCTGCCGGTGGAGGCGGATGACGATACCTCCGCCCTGCTGGCCCTGGTGGAAAACCTCCAGCGCAAGGACCTGGATGTGTGGGAAGAAGCCGCCGCCCTGCGCCAGCTGATTGACCGCCACCACCTCTCCCAGGAGGATGCCGCGCGGAAGGTTGGCAAAAGCCAATCCGCCGTGGCTAACAAGCTGCGCTTGCTGAAGCTGCCGGAGGATGTGATTCAAGGACTGCGCGCCGGCCGGCTTTCTGAACGCCACGCGCGGGCATTGCTGAGGCTGGACGACGCAGAACTCCAGCGCAAGGCTTTGGATCATATTGTAAAGCACCGGCTCAATGTGGCACAGACGGAGGCATATATCGACCGGCTGGCTCAGCGGCTGGAGGCGCCCCGCCGGGCAGCGCCGGTGTATCGCTTTCGAGATGTGCGGCTGTTTCTCAATACGGTGAAAAAAAGTCTTGCGGTGATGCAGTCCGCAGGGGTAAACGCCCGGTGCGGAAGGGAGGAAACCGACAGCGAAATAACGCTGACCATCCACATCCCCAAGTGAAAGGGGGCTTGGCGAGTACCCTCCGAATGGACGCTCCTCGTCCACAGCCGGGTTTGCCCTGAGAGCCCCTACAGAAAAGCTTTTATATGGCTTTTGAATCAATCTTCCCGGTACCGGCGGCCTTGCGCTGGTGTGCTCCATTTTGCTCAGCTGATTTCCTATTCAGGTCTTGACTTTTGGGTACTGTCCACCTTCTGCGCCCTGGGAGAATTACATGTTTCACGTGAAACATCTATTCCTCTTCACCTGTCATGTTTCACGTGAAACACTTGACCCTCCTCTTTTCTCCAAAAGGCAGGCCCACCGGCCTGCCTTTTTTCTCTCTTTCCCAAGTACCTTATTTTTGTAAAATGGTTGAAATCAAGTCCGGAACAGGATATAATAAATTTCACCGCCGTGAATTGCTTTGCTGCCATTCGCAATTCACACTGGAGAAAGGGGAGCAATCCTATGGGTAAGACCATCGCCATTGTCAATCAAAAAGGAGGCGTGGGCAAAACCACATCCTGCGTCAATCTGGCCGCCGCGCTCACCTCGCAAGGGGCCAAGGTGCTTGTGTGCGATTTTGATCCCCAGGGCAACGCCACCTCCGGCTTTGGCATTGACAAAACCCACTCCCCCAGCGTCTATGAGGTGATCCTGGGCGGCGCGCCCATGAGCAAGGCCATCGTCACCACCAAGTGGGGCGACGTGGTGCCTGCCAACAAGGCCCTGTCCGGCGCCACGGTGGAACTGATCAGCCTGGAGCGCAGAGAGTTTCGGCTGAAGGATGCCATCGACGAGGTGAAGGGCTCCTACGATTTTATCTTTATCGACTGCCCCCCTTCCCTGGAGCTGCTCACTCTGGACGGTCTGTGCGCCGCCGACACGCTGCTGGTACCGGTGCAGTGCGAGTACTACGCGCTGGAGGGTCTGTCCGATCTGCTGTATACGGTCCGGCTGGCCAAGCAGCGGCTGAATCCCTCTCTGGAAATGGAGGGCGTCCTGCTCACCATGTACGACGGGCGGACCAACCTCTCCCTGCAGGTGGCGGAGGAGGTCAAGCGCCACTTCCCTGGCAAGGTGTACGCCTCCGTCATCCCCCGCAATGTGCGGCTGTCCGAGGCCCCCAGCCATGGCGTGCCCGTATCCGTCTACGACCCGCTGTCCCGGGGCTCGGAATCCTATGAAGCGCTGGCCAAGGAATTTCTCGCACACAACCCCATTGCGGTCCGATAAATATAGACTTCAAGAAAGGAAGAAACCAAATGGCAAAAGCCAAAGGTTTGGGCAAGGGCTTGGACGCCCTCATGGGGGATACCGCCACCCTGCAAAGTCAGGAAGCCGGATCGGTCATGCTGCCCATCTCCCAGGTGGAGCCGGGGCTGAACCAGCCCCGAAAGCGGTTTGACGACGAGGCCCTGGCCGACCTGTCCGCTTCCATCGAGGAGCACGGCATCATCCAGCCTCTGACGGTGCGGCGGCTGTCCACCGGATATTATCAAATCATTGCCGGAGAGCGCCGCTGGCGGGCGGCCAAGCTGGCGGGGCGGAAAGAGGTTCCTGTGGTCATCATCGAGGCCGACGACCGCAAGGTGATGGAGATCGGCCTCATCGAAAACCTCCAGCGGGAGGACTTGAATCCGGTGGAGGAGGCCGAGGGCTATCTGGCCCTGCTCACCGACTTCGGGCTGACCCAGGAGGAGCTGGCAAAGCGGATGGGCAAGTCCCGCCCCGCCATTGCCAACGCCCTGCGGCTTACCGCCCTGCCCCCCGCCGTGCGGGACATGCTGGCAGAGGGCGCCATCTCCGCCGGACACGGCCGGGCGGTGCTCATGGTGGAGGGTGAACAGGCACAAACCGCCTTCGCCCGGAAGATCGTGGACGAGGGCTGGAACGTCCGTCAGGCGGAGGCCAGAGCGAAAACCTTCACCCTCCTGCCCCCGGAGGACCTGCCCCCCAAGGACTCTCCCGACCCGCACCTGATCTACGTCAAGGCGGTGGAAAAGGACCTGTCCGCTCGGCTGGGACGGAAGGTGTCCATTAAAAACGGGGCCAAAAAGGGCAAGCTTGAGCTGGAGTATTATAATGTGGACGACCTCAACGACCTGCTGGATCAGCTGGAACGCATTGTCCCCCTGAAAAAGCCGGAGGATCTGGAGGTGGAGGGATGAGCGAGAAGCCACAGCTTGACTCCGATGCTTCCATAGCGCCCGGGGGTCCCACAAAGCCGCCCGCACGGGGAAAGGAGCACCCGGCGGAACGTTCCGAATCAGAGCAGGCTTTTCCCCGGCGTGTTTCACGTGAAACACAAGAAGCGCCGGTGTCTCCAGAACAGGCCATGCTGAACGAGATTATGGATCGGAGCATGAACCTGTCTCAAACGGCGCCCGAGGAGGAGACCGAAAAGAAAGCTTCCGGCCAGGAGGAGGCAGCCTCCCCAGCGGAGGAAGAAGCGCCCCCCTCCCCACCGGTGAAAAATAAGCCCTCCTCCGCCTATATCTATCTGGCGGTACTGTTCGGCGCGGCGTTTCTCATGCTGCTGCTGGCCTACTTCATCCAGCAGAGAAACAACGACGACGTTATGGACGACCTGCGCTCCACCACCGCCTCCCGGGAAGAACTGCTGGAGGAGATCAAGGCCCTGGAGGAGGAGCGGGACCAGCTGCAAAAAGAGGTGGAGTATCAAAAGAGCCGGGTCACCCAGAAAAATAAAGAGGTCGAACAATTCCGAAGCGCTTACGAAAATTCCAACAACCACTGGAACAATCAAAATATCCAACTATTGACCCTGAGGTACTTTTGGTATATCGACCAATTCATGAAGAACAAGGATTATCCCATGGCCGCTGCTGCGGTCCTGTTTCAGGCGGACTCTCTTCACGAGACGTGGAATACTCAAGTTGCCATCAATCCCGCTCAGATAGAGCAGTATGATGCCTACCGGCGGGAACTCATCAACAGGGGCTATTTGCAGGAGCTGGACGAATCCCCCGAAAACAACGGCTTCCGCATCTGGTTCACCGACCAGTGGAGCCCCAGCGAACGGGACGACGTGGCGGCACTTTACAACCTCTGGTGCACTTTGAATGCACACTTTTTACTTGAAGGGGATAATGCCGCCGCCCAATATCTGTTTTATTACCCCCTGGGCCAGCCTGAAACCGGGTATCAGGACTATGTGTCCCGTCTGGCCAGCGATTTCACCTTGGAGCAGTTTCAAATCATGAAGGATGAACTGACGAAGGATTGGTATATCACCGTACTGGCCGACGGCTCCATCATCAAAAATTACTCCGCTTCCCAAACCGATGAACGGTACGACCTTCCCTTCCAACTCCCTGAGACATGGAGCTGGAAATACCACTGACTACAACACATAAAAGGATGATAAAATTATGTTAGATATCAAATTTCTCCGGGAGAACCCGGAGCTGGTCAAAGAGAACATCAAAAAGAAATTCCAGGAAGAAAAGCTCCCCCTGGTGGATCAGGTCATCGAGCTGGACCGCCGCAACCGGGACGCCATGACCGAGGCCAACACCCTCCGCGCCGACCGCAACAAGCTGTCCAAGCAGGTGGGGATGCTGATGGGTCAGGCCAAGAAGGACCCGTCAAAATTGGCGGAGGCGGAGGAGGCCAAGGCCAAAGTCAAGGCCAACGCCGACCGCTTGGCGGAGCTGGAAAAGCTGGAGGACGAGCTGGCCGTTGAAATTCGGAAGATCATGCTGACCATCCCCAACATCATCGACCCCTCCGTACCCATCGGCCCGGACGACTCCGCCAATGTGGAGGTGGAGCGCTTCGGCGACCCCGCCGTCCCCGACTTTGACATCCCCTATCACACCGACATCATGGAGCGGTTCGACGGCGTGGATATGGACGCGGCGGGCCGGGTGTCCGGCGCGGGGTTCTATTACCTGATGGGCGACATCGCCCGGCTCCATGAGGCGGTGCTGGCCTACGCCCGGGACTTTATGATCGGAAAGGGCTTCACCTTCTGCGTCCCCCCCTTCATGATCCACGGCAACGTGGTGGAGGGCGTTATGAGCCAGACCGACATGGATGCCATGATGTACAAGATCGAAGGTGAGGACCTGTACCTGATCGGCACCTCCGAGCACTCCATGATCGGCAAGTTCATCGACCAGATGATTCCCGAGGAGAAGCTGCCCCAGACCCTGACCTCCTACTCCCCCTGCTTCCGGAAGGAGAAGGGCTCCCACGGCATCGAGGAGCGGGGCGTGTACCGCATTCACCAGTTTGAAAAGCAGGAAATGATCGTGGTATGCAAGCCCGAGGACTCCATGGACTGGTACGAAAAAATGTGGCAGTATTCGGTGGAGCTGTTCCGCTCCATGGAAATTCCGGTGCGCCAACTGGAGTGCTGCTCCGGCGATCTGGCGGATTTGAAGGTGAAGTCTTGCGATATTGAGGCCTGGTCTCCCCGGCAGAAAAAGTACTTCGAGGTGTGCTCCTGCTCCAATCTGGGCGACGCCCAGGCCAGGCGGCTGAAAATGCGGGTCAAGAGCGAAAAGGGTACCTACCTGCCCCATACGCTGAACAACACCGTGGCCGCGCCTCCCCGTATGCTCATTGCACTGCTGGAAAACAACCTCCAGGCCGACGGCTCCGTGAAGGTGCCCGAGGTTCTGCGTCCTTATATGGGCGGCGCTGAAGCGCTGGTTCCCATGCATTAACCCCCACCATTGAAAGGAGAAATTACCATGAAAAAGTTTTGGAAAGCCCTTGGCATCACCGCTCTGGCCGCCGCTGTTATCCCTTACCGCATCCGTAAGGACAGGGAGGAGGATGTCACCACGGTGGACGCCTTGCTGTGGCAGCTGACCCGCCGCCCCGGCGAGGGCGAGGAGAAGAATCAGGTGGATATCACTCTTGGGTTCAAATCTCCCCTCCAGGAGGTGCGTGAGGAGCGGGAGCTGTTCACTGAGGACCCTGACGAGGCCGTTCTTTTCGCCGATATGGGGGATGACGCTGAGGCTGACGCTTCCGCCTCTGCTGAAGCGGAAGAAGCTTCTCCGACGGAGGAGACCGCCGATCCGGTGGTCACTGAAGAGGATTTTGATCCCGATCTCTAATTGAGGGTTCCCAGCCTCGAAGGGCGCCTTCGGCGGGAGTTACTTTCTCTCACGCGAGAGAAAGTAACCAAAGAGCGCGCTTAGGGGGAAAATCCGGTTCGGCTGAGGCCCGTAAACGGGCCTTGCTCACAGGATTTACCCCCTAAGAACCCCGGTTTACGGGGGCTGTAGGTAGAACGCAGGCACTTGAAACGGCTATTGCGTTTGAGGAATTTGGCTCACTTCGCTGTTCGGCCCACAGCGGGCCTGCGCTTTGTAATCGAACGGTCCGTTAGTGGGTCTCCTTTCAGCGCCTCCGTTGGGCGCGGCACACATTGCCGGCTTCTTTCCTGTATCCCTTGACGATCAACCCCTGATTTGATGAACGGAGGATGAACATGGACGATCAAAAGCCCGTCTACACCCCTGCTTCCTTTGAAAAGAGGACCGCCGCCTGGATGGGAATCGCATATGTTCTCATGCTTCTGTTCATCCTGAACTTTACCCTGTTCACAGGCGGACGCCAGCTTCCCGGCACCTTTCCCCTGTTTCTGGTCCCCGTATCCGTGGCCCTAGCTGTGGTGCTTATCCACCGCCTCAGGTCCAAAACCCTGCCCGGCGGCGTGGCCGGGGCCGCGCTGGGCCTCATCGTCTGCGCCGCCGGCGTGTTCTTTGGATTGGCTCTGGGCGTCCCCGCCCTGCTGGCCGCTTTGGGAGCGTGAACATGGAAACTCTTATCCAAACCGGCTTGGCTCAGCTTGGTCAGACCGCATCCGTTCCTGACGCCGCCCCTGCCCTGCTGTCCCGATACGGACAGCTCCTCCTAGAAAAAAACCAAGTCATGAACCTCACCGCCATCACCAATCCCCGCGACGTGGCCACCCTTCATATGCTGGACTGCGCCGCCCTGCTGGACTGCGCCGGTTTTGAGGGAAAAACCCTCATCGACGTGGGCACCGGCGCGGGATTTCCCGGCCTGCCGCTGAAAATTCTGGTTCCCTCCCTGGAGGTCACCCTGCTGGACTCCCTGAACAAACGGGTGGATTGGCTGTCGGAAATCTGTGAAGCCCTTTCCCTTGACGGTATCCGGGCAATCCACGCCCGCGCCGAAGAGTCCGGACAGGACCCCGCCCTGCGGGAGCGCTTCGATTTCGCCACCGCCCGCGCCGTAGCAGAACTGCGCCTTTTGAGTGAGCTGTGCCTCCCCTTTGTCAAGGTGGGCGGCTACTTCCTCGCCATGAAGGGAACCGATTCTGACGACGAATTGACCAGCGCCCTCTCCGCCATCCGAATCCTGGGGGGACAGGTAGAGCGCTGTTTTGACTATACCATTCCCCACACAGACGTGGCCCACAGAGTAATTTTGATTAGGAAAATCACACCGGTTCTGGAAAAATATCCTCGACGTTGGAGTAAAATTCAAAAAGCCCCCCTATAAACCGGTAAATTTCCCCAGCATGTGGAAAACGACGAATTATTTTTCAGGATTTTCACAATTTTTGTTGCCATTTTCATCAATCCGTGTTATGATTCTAAGGTATCGGAAGGAGGCATCCCATGGGTACTGCCGTCATGGTCACATCTGGAAAGGGCGGCACAGGCAAAACCTCCCTGACCGCGGGAGTGGCCTCCTGTCTGGCAGCGCTGGGCCGCCGGGTGCTGTGCATTGATTTGGATATCGGCCTGCGCAATCTGGATCTAACTCTGGGTATGTCCGACAGGGCCTTGATGGACTTCAGCGATGTGATGGAATACCGCTGTCCCCTGCTCAGCGCGGCGGTGGAGCAGCCGGAAATCCGAAACCTGTTTCTGCTTACCGCCCCCCACTCCTCCGATGGGCTGGATCGAAAACGGTTCCAGGCCGTGGTGGAGGAGGCAAACGATTATTTTGATTATGTGTTTATGGACTCCCCCGCCGGACTGGGAGAGGGTTTTCAGCTCGCCATGGCCGCCGCCGACCGGGTGATCGTGGTCTCCGCCGTAGATCCCGCCGCTCTGCGGGACGCTCAGCGGACCGTGGCCGAGCTCCACACCCTGACCCAGCTTCATCTGGTGATGAACCGAGTCCAGCCCAAACTCATCTCAAAATTGAGGACCTCTATAGACAGCGCCATGGACGCCGCCGGGCTCCCCCTGCTGGGAGTAGTACCGGAGGACCCCAACGTCACCATGGCCACCGCCGCCGGAGTTCCCCTGATTCTCACCACCTACAAAGGGGCGGCGCCGGCCTATCTGAATATCGCCAAGAGACTCCTGGGACAACGGGTCCCATTGCTCCGCATCCGCTAGTCTACGCCCCATATCCCATAGAAAGGACGATCTGCATGAATATTGCCCTCATGAGTCACGACAACAAAAAAGAACTGATGGTCCAATTCTGCATCGCCTACTGCGGAATTCTCTCCAAGCACACCGTCTGCGCCACCAGCAACACCGGCCGCCAAGTGGCGGAGGCCACCGGCCTGCCTGTCCAGCTGTTTCTGGCCCATGCCCAGGGCGGAAGCCAGCAGATCGGCGCGCGCATTGCCTATGACGAGATTGACATGGTGCTCTTCTTCAACGACCCTACCACGGACGATCTGGAGAAGGATCTGCACTACATCATCAATCTGTGCGACCAGCATAACGTGCCCATCGCCACCAATTCGGCCACGGCTGAAATGCTCATCCATGGTCTGGCACGAGGGGATTTGGATTGGCGCCTTATCAGCCATCCCACCGCGCCGCTGAAGGTATAAGCCTTGACTTTTCCCACGGGACTGATATAATATCCACGCCCGCAAACGGTTTTACGCTCTCGTCCCAAGCATGGGGGCGGGAGCGTTGTTCTTCGTTTTTCGGCCCACGCCGTACCTGTCTGGGCGGTGGTGCGGATGCTGACTGTCTTTCTTTAATTGCCTCCAGATCAGCCATACCATTCGGTGCGGCTCTGGAGCCTTCGATTGAATACAACAAGTATTATTTTGATGTAATACGCAAAGGAGAAATCATCATGGCAAAGCAAAAACCCCGCACCCTGTCCGGGTTCATGGAGCTGCTGCCGGCAAATCAGACGCAGTTTGAACGTATGGCGGAGCTGCTGCGGAAATCCTACTCCCTTTACGGCTTTACCCCCCTGGACACCCCAATCATTGAGGCCAGCGAGGTCCTGCTGGCCAAGGCGGGCGGCGAAACGGAAAAACAGATTTACCGCTTCACCAAAGGCGACTCCGATTTGTCCCTGCGGTTTGATCTGACCGTACCGCTGGCCAAGTACGTGGCGCTGCACTACGCCGAGCTGTCCTTCCCCTTCCGCCGCTTCCAGATCGGCAAGGTATATCGGGGGGAGCGGGCCCAGCGGGGCCGGTTCCGGGAGTTCTACCAGGCGGATATCGACGTCATCGGCGACGGCAAATTGGACATTGTCAACGAGGCGGAAATCCCCGCCATCATCTATCAGACCTTTACCACCCTGGGGCTGAAAAGATTCCAAATCCGAGTAAACAACCGCAAGGTTCTCAACGGCTTTTACGCCATGCTGGGTCTCACCGGCAAAGCCGGGGACGTGATGCGCACGGTGGACAAGCTGCCCAAAATCGGCGAGGACAAGGTGCGGGAAATCCTTATGGATGAGGAGATCGCCCTCACCGGGGAGCAGGCGGACGAGATTTTGAAGTTCATCTCCATTACGGGAAGTAATAATAATGTTCTTCACGCCTTGGAGGAATATAAGGGCCGCCACGAGCTGTTTGACCAGGGGCTGGAAGAGCTGAACACAGTGGTAAAATATCTGGGCTCCTTCGGCGTACCCGAAAAGAATTTTGCGGTGGACCTGACCATTGCCCGAGGCCTGGACTACTACACCGGCACCGTGTACGAGACCTTCATGACCGACCACCCGGAGATCGGTTCCATCTGTTCCGGGGGTAGATATGACAACTTAGCGGAATATTATACGGATAAACAACTGCCCGGTGTTGGAATTTCCATTGGTCTAACCCGGCTGTTCTACGTGCTGGAGGAGCAAGGCTACCTCAACGACGGCCTGATTACCGCCCCCGCCGACGTGCTCATTCTGCCCATGACCGACGACCTCTCCCCCGCCATCGCCTTCGCCACTCAGCTCCGGGCGGCGGGCGTGCGGGCCCAGCTCTACACCGAGCAGAAGAAGTTCAAGCAAAAAATGACCTACGCCGACCGGCTGGGCGTGCCCTACGCCGCTTTTTTAGGGGAGGATGAGATTGCCCAGAGCAAGGTGTCTCTGAAGGACATGCGCTCCGGGGAACAAAGCCTCCTGACCATCGACGAGGCTGTGAACGCCGTCCTGGGGACCGTGAAGGCCAACGGGGACGCCGCCCCCATTCAGGAACCGGCAGGGAGCTGAAAAACCCAACCGCCAATATGTGAAAAAATCTGTAACGTAACCGCCTCTTGTGCGTTAGTCTAGTGGAAGGAGGTGGCAGCCATGGAATTTGAGGAGGTCTACCAACGGTATTTCCGGGATGTCTACCGCTTCACCCTGGGCCTGACCCAAGACAGGGCGCTGGCGGAGGAAATCGTTCAAGATACCTTTTTCAGAGCTTTGAAGTCCCTGGACAGGTTCGACGGGTCCAAGGACATCCGCGCCTGGCTGTTCACCATCGCCCGCAACGCCTGGTACTCCTACTGCCGCGCCCGCAAGCGGACACTGTCCCAAGAGAACCTGCCCCAGGACCTGGCGGACAGCGTACGCATTGAGGAGCGCATCGAGGACGAGGAGAGCGCCTTTGCCATCCACCAGTTCCTGCACGCCATGGAGGAGCCCTACAAAGAGGTGTTCTCCCTGCGGGTATTCGGGGAACTGCCCTACGAGAAGATTGGGCGGCTGTTTGGCAGGAACGCAAACTGGGCGCGGGTGACCTTCTACCGGGCCAAAGTACAGATTATTGAGCATATGGAGGCGATGGGCCATGAAAGAGACTAACTGTGACGTCATCCGGGACCTTTTACCATTGTATGAGGACAATGTGGTCAGCGAGGAGACCGCACAGATGGTGCGGGAACATCTGAAGGATTGCCCCGAATGCCGGGAGGAGCTGCGGAAAATGCGCACGCCCATTTCTCTTCCCCCCGACGAGGACGAGGAGGCGGTGAAACGCTTCCTGGAGCACCGGGCGGAGATTCGAAAAAAACAGAACGTTAAAATTGCCTGGTTTCTGGCGGTGGTGGGGTCCATAGCCCTGCTCTGTCTGTGGTATGTCTGGCCCAGGGGCTGGAACACCCTCACGGGCCCGGTAACGGATGAAGTCGTCAGCCTGAGCGGCGCGGTCATCGAGCTTTACCACCAGACCTCCGCCAACGGGGAAGTTGATATTGGCTTTCATAGTTGGCTGATCCAGTGGGAAGAGGCAGAAGGACCCGCTACAGAGGCCATACTTGAAGTATTCCAAAACCACTCCTATCGGAAAAGCCTGAGAAACCTGAACCCTTGGGACGACAGAGGAACAGGTACGGCTAATTGTGTTCTGATCGACATTATCTGGAGTGATGAAACCTACAGGAGCTTTTCCGTCGGTGATAACGGGCAGATGTTTTGCGGCGAAAACCTTTATTACACGGATGAAAATCTGTATCAGGAGCTGACCCAGATCATTCAGGAATACGGAACTTTTCAAGAAGATTAAACAAAAGTTATCAAATATATCTACTATACAAATTGGAGTTGATTATCATGGTTCAATCACGCACCCACACCTGTAACGACCTGCGCATGGAGCATGTGGGGCAACAGGTGAAGATCGTCGGGTGGATGGAAAATGTCCGGGAGGTGGGCCAGAACCTGGCTTTTGTGGTCCTGCGGGACTTCTATGGCACCACCCAGGTGGTCATCGAGACCGAGGATATGATGACTGCGGTCAAGGGACTCAACAAAGAATCCACCATCTCGGTGGAGGGCGTGGTCCGGGAGCGGGACAGCAAAAACCCCAAGCTGCCCACCGGCGATATCGAGGTGGTGCCCAGCAAGATCGAGGTGCTGGGCCGCTGCCGCCACAACGAGCTGCCCTTCCCCATTAACCGCTCCCGGGAGGCCGACGAAACTCAGCGGCTCAAGTACCGCTACCTTGATTTGCGCAATCCGGAGGTCAAGAACAACATCATCCTGCGCTGCAACGTAGTGACCGCTCTGCGCTCCGCCATGATCGACGAGGGCTTTTTGGAGATTACCACCCCCATCCTGACCGCCTCCTCCCCCGAGGGGGCCAGGGATTACCTGGTGCCCTCCCGCAAGCACCCCGGCAAGTTCTACGCCCTGCCCCAGGCTCCCCAGCAGTTTAAGCAGCTTCTGATGGCCTCCGGCTTCGACCGCTATTTCCAGATCGCCCCCTGCTTCCGGGACGAGGACGCCCGGGGCGACCGCTCCCCCGGCGAGTTCTACCAGCTTGACATGGAAATGGCCTTTGCCAATCAGGACGACGTGTTCTCCGTGCTGGAGCGGGTTCTGCCCCCCATCTTCGCCGAGTACGGCAAATACAACGTTGCTTCTGCGGCTCCCTTCCAGCGCATCCCCTACCGGTCGGCCATGGACAAGTACGGCTCCGACAAGCCGGACCTGCGTATCGACCTGACCCTCACCGACGCCACTTCCCTGCTGTCCGGGTGCGGGTTCCCGCCCTTCGAGGGGAATACCGTCAAGGCCATTGTAGTGACGGACTTCTCCGGCACCCGCAAGCAGATCGACGGGCTGTGCAACGAGGTGGAGGTGCAGTCCGGCGACAAGGCGTATTGGTTCCGCTACGACGAAAACAAGGAGATCGTGGGCGGCATCGCCAAGTTCGTCCAGCCCATCAAGGAGCAGGTGGTGGAGGCCCTGGGCCTTACCCCCGGCTGCTTCGTGGGCCTCACCGCCGGGAAGCTGCTCGCCGCCCAGAAAACCGCAGGCGTTCTGCGCTCCAAGCTGGGCGCGTTCTGCCCCGGCCACATGGACGTGGAACGGTACGAGTTCTGCTGGATCGTGGATTTCCCCATGTACGAGATCGGCGAGGAGTCCGGCGAGCTGGAGTTCTGCCACAACCCGTTCTCCATGCCCAACGGCGGAGTTGAAATTCTCAAAAAGGCCGCCGCCGGCGAGGTGGACCCTCTCACCATCACCGCCTTCCAGTATGACCTGGTTTGTAACGGCGTGGAGCTGTCCTCCGGCGCCGTGCGGAATCACGACCCCGAGATCATGATCGAGGCGTTCCAGCTGGTGCGCCTGGGCAAGGAGGACGTAAAGGCCAAATTCCCCGCCATGTACAACGCCTTCACCTACGGCGCTCCCCCCCATGCGGGCATCGCGCCGGGGGTAGACCGCATGGTCATGCTGCTGGCCGGAGAGGATTCCATTCGGGAAATTATCCCCTTCCCCATGAACAAAAACGCCCAGGATGTGATGATGGGCGCACCCGGCTTTGTGGAACAGAAGCAGCTGGATGAGCTGAACATCGCCTGCACCGCGAAAGAAGAAGAGTAAACAAAGAAATCCCCTCCCGGCTGGGAGGGGATTTCTTATTTTCTATCAATATCCATAATGCCATTCAGGTCAGACCCTATCGCGGCCTTCCATCCGGCGGTAAAAGCGCCTCGTACAAGGTCAAAAATCACCTGACTGACTTTCTCGCACTCATTATCGTCTAGAAAATCAGAGAGGGCTTTATCAAATTCAATTTCATTCATAATATCACCTAATCATATTATATATGATTTAATATGAGTTGTCAATATATAATTGTCTGAAATGCTATGATTTGGACGGTGATATTATGAAGCCCTTAAAAGTACGGATTAGTATTACTCTTGATGACCCCATCTATCAAAAGATCAAGGGTCTGGCGGAGTACGACGACCGTTCCGTGTCCAGCTATATCAATTTGGCCCTTCGGGCCCATCTGGAACAGCTGGAACGGGAAGAGTCAGAATAGGAAAAGCGCCGGGACACCCCGGCGCTTTCTTATTTCAGCTTTTGCCACTCCCCCACCGCCAGCTTGTCGCAGCGGTTGTTATAAAGATTTTCCGCGTGCCCCTTCACCCAGTGAAGGGACACGGTGTGCATTTCGCACAGCTCCAGAAGGCGCTCCCAAAGATCGGGGTTCAGCGCGGGCTTTTTGTCCGCCTTTACCCAGCCCCTGGCCTTCCAGCCCTTGGCCCAGCCCTTTTCCAGCGCGTCGATCACGTACTTGGAATCGGTATAGAGCTCTACGATGCAGGGTTCCTTCAACGCCTCCAGTCCGCGAATCACAGCCGTCAGCTCCATGCGGTTGTTGGTCGTCTTTGGTTCCCCTCCGCTCAGCTCCTTTTCGTGGCTGCCAAAAATAAGAATTGCCCCCCAGCCGCCGGGACCTGGATTGCCGGAGCAAGCGCCGTCCGTATATAAAGTAACTGTTTTCATATCCTGGTTCCTTCTCCTGTTTCGATGGTTTCTCCACCTGCGCGGTAAGCTTTTCCAGTATCCAGGATACACGAAATCACATAAAAAGTCAATTACCCTGTTCCTGCGGTCAAGCAACTCAGGCTTATGAGCAAACCGGGCAATGCTCAGTATGAACTGATCCACGATATAGATCAGTGAGAAAATAGTCGATCCGCATATTAAAATGAGTATAATTATTTCCATCGTATTATAATACCACCTTTTTGATGGTATTATAACATATTTATATCCAGATTACAACTTTAAAATATGTTTATTCTCTTTTTAAAGTTGTATCAATTTGCTGTCATCAAAGTAAAATATACTCAAGGTGATGACAATGAAAGTTAAGCATTATGATATATGGGTGAAAATCGGTCTAAATATTCTATATTATCGAAAAGAACAACGTTTGACACAAGCTCAATTGGCTGAAGCTATTAATTTAAGTCCCAATCATGTACAAAGATTTGAAAGTGGTTCCGCAGGTTGTAGTGTTGATACACTTATTGATGTTGCCAAAGCTTTAAATGTCCCTTTATATAAACTATTTGAATTCAAAGATTAAAAAGCGGACAGGCCGACAGCCTGTCCGCTTTTGCTTATTCTTCCGTTTCAAGCTCCCGGCTCCCGGCGGCTTTCTCCACAGAGGCGTCCTCATCTTCAGATGAAGCGTCCTCTTCCGGCTCCTTCTCCGCCAGGGACATGGCGATTACCCGGTCGCCCTCCTCCTTGAAGCGCATGACAATAACACCCTGGCTGGCGCGGCCGCAGGTGCGGATTTCGTCCACATCGGTGCGGATCAAAGTGCCCGACTGGGTGACCAGCAGCAGATCCTCGCTGCCGTCCACCACCTTGACGCCCGCCACCGGACCCGTCTTGTCGGTGAGGCCGTAGTTCTTGATCCCGTAAGCGCCCCGGTCCGTGACCCGGTAATCCTCCACGGGGGAGCGCTTCCCGTAGCCGTTTTCTGTAATGGTGAGCACAGCCTTCCCCGGCTTGGCACGGGCAGCGGCCACCACGTAGTCACCCTCCCGCAGCTTGATGCCACGCACACCCATGGAGTTGCGCCCGGTGGGACGCACCCGGTCCTCCTCAAAGACCACCGCCATGCCGTCGTGGGTGGCGATGAGCAGGTTCTGACGGCCGTCCGTCTCCCGCACCTCAATGAGCTCGTCGCCCTCATCCAGCAGAATCACCCGCAGACCATTGTTGCGCAGGTTCTTCAGGGCGGAGGCGTCCAGCCGCTTCACGGTGCCGTTCCGGGTAAACATGGTGAGGTAGCAGGGCTCGTCCCGCTGGCTGATGTCCCGTGTGTGGATCATGACGGCCACCTTTTCGCCCGCCTCCACCTGGAGCACGTTGACGATGTTGGTGCCCCGGGCGGTACGGCCCGCCTCTGGGATCTGATACCCTTTTTTACGGAACACCCGGCCCTTGTCGGTGAAAAACAGAATATAGTCGTGGGTGGAGGCGGTGAACACCGTGTTCACATAATCCTCCTCACGGGTAGCCATGCCCTTCCTGCCCATGCCGCCCTTGCCCTGCGCCGCGTACTCGCTGGCGGAGGTGCGCTTGATGTAGCCGTTGGCCGTCATGGTGAAGACGGACTGCTCCTCCTCGATCAGGTCCTCGATGTCGATGTCGTTCTCCGCAAAGCCGATCTCGGTCTTGCGCTCGTCGCCGTACTTGTCGCGGATCTCAATGAGCTCGTCCTTCAGCACGCCCCGCAGCTTGCCCTCGTCGGCCAGCAGGGAGTTGAAGTAGGCAATACGCTCCTCCAACTCCTTATACTCATTCTCCAGCTTCTCCCGGTTCAGGCCCTGAAGGGCAATGAGCCGCATCTCACAGATGGCCTGGGCCTGGACGTCGTCCAACCCGAAGCGCTCCATGAGCCGTTCCTTGGCGTTGTCGTAACTGGTTCGAATGATTTTGATAACCTCGTCGATGTTGTCCTGGGCAATGAGCAGGCCCTCCAGCAGGTGGGCGCGCTCCTGAGCCTTCTTCAGATCAAACCGGGTGCGCCGGGTGAGCACTTCCTCCTGGAAGGCGATATATTCATCCAGAATCTGCCGCAGGGTGAGGATTTTCGGCTGCTTCTGGTTGTCCACCAGCGCCAGCAAAATCACGCCAAAGGTGACCTGCATCTGGGTCTGGCTGAACAGCCGGTTCAGCGTCACCTGGGGATTGGCGTCCTTTTTCAGCTCGATGACGATGCGCATACCCTTCTTGCCGTCGGACTCGTCCCGCAGGCCGGACACGCCCTCCAGGCGCTTGTCCTTCACCTGCTCGGCGATGTTCTCCACCAGCCGGGACTTGTTCACCTGATAAGGCAGCTCGGTGACGATAATCCGGGTACGGCCCTGGCCGAACTCCTCCATCTCGGTGCGGGCCCGGACCTGAATCCGGCCCCGGCCGGTGGCATAGGCCGCCCGGATGCCGGACCGGCCCAAAATAATGCCCTTGGTGGGAAAGTCCGGCCCTTTGATGTGCTCCATCAAATCGTCCAGGGTGGCGTGCTCGTTGTCCAGCACACAGATCACCGCGTCGATGACCTCCCGCAGGTTGTGGGGCGGGATATTGGTGGTCATGCCCACGGCGATGCCGGACGATCCATTCACCAGCAGGTTGGGAAACCGGGAGGGCAGGACCCGCGGCTCCTTCAGGGACTCGTCAAAATTGGGGTCCCAGTCCACGGTGTCCTTGTCGATGTCCCGGAGCATCTCGTTGGCGATCTTGGCCATGCGGGCCTCGGTATAACGATAAGCCGCCGGGGGGTCGCCGTCCACGCTGCCGAAGTTGCCGTGGCCGTCCACCAGCATATAGCGCATGGAGAAATCCTGAGCCAGACGGACCAGCGCGTCGTACACAGACTGGTCGCCGTGGGGATGGTACTTGCCCAGCACCTCGCCCACGCAGGTGGCGGATTTTTTGAAGGGTTTTTCCGAGGTCAGGCCCGTGTCGTACATGGAGTACAGAATGCGCCGGTGGACAGGCTTCAGCCCGTCCCGTACGTCGGGCAGGGCCCGGCCCTTGATGACGGACATGGCGTACTCAATGTACGCGTTTTCCATCTCGTGCTCCAGATTTATATTGACAATCTTCTGATTGGGAAATGAAATATCCCTGGTCATATACTCGTCGTTTTTAGCCATCTATTCGAATCACTCCTGTTGTGGGGTTGCCGTATCCTGATCTTATTGCCTCGCGCTTCTTAATAGTCAAGGTTGACCGCCTTGAACGCGTTTTCCTCAATATACGCCCGCCGGGGCTCCACCTTCTCACCCATGAGCAGGGTGAAAATGGCGTCCGCCTTCACCGCGTCGTCCATCGTGATCCGCTTGAGGGTGCGGCGCTCCGGGTCCATGGTGGTCTCCCACAGCTCCTCATAGTCCATCTCGCCCAGGCCCTTGAAGCGGTTGATGTCCACCTTCACATTGGGGTTGCCGCCCCGCATCTCGGAAGAGATGGCGTCCCGCTCCTCCTCGGAAAAGGCCACCCGAACCGTCTTTCCCCGGGTCAGCTTGAACAGCGGCGGCACGGCGGCATAGACGTATCCCTTCTCGATCAAGGGCCGCATAAACCGGAAGAAGAAGGTGAGCAGAAGGGTTCGAATGTGGGACCCGTCCACATCGGCATCGGCCATAATAATCACCTTGTGGTAGCGCAGCTTATTCTCATCAAAGTCCTCGCCCAGACCAGCCCCCAGGGCGGTGATCACGGGCTGAAGCTTGTCGTTGCCGTAAATCTTGTCCGCCCGGGCCTTCTCCACGTTGAGCATCTTGCCCCACAGCGGCAGAATGGCCTGGAACCGGGAATCCCGGCCCTGCTTGGCGGAGCCTCCTGCGGAGTCTCCCTCGACGATATAAATTTCGGTCAGCGCCGGGTCGCGCTCATTGCAGTCGGACAGCTTGCCGGGAAGGGTGGAGCCCTCCAGGGCGTTCTTGCGGCGGATGTTCTCTCTTGCCCTCCGGGCGGCCTCTCGGGCCCGGTTGGCCATGAGGGCCTTTTCCAGGATGGCCTTACCCACAGCCGGATTTTCCTCCAGAAACTGCTCCAGCCTGTCGGACACCACGTTGTTCACCAGAGTGCGCATCTCGCTGTTGCCCAGCTTGGCCTTGGTCTGACCCTCAAACTGGGCCTCGGTGAGCTTGACGGAGATGACGCAGGTCAGGCCCTCCCGGCAGTCGTCTCCGGACACCTTCTCCTCGCCCTTGAAAATGCCCGACTTTTTTCCATAGGCGTTGAGCACGCTGGTGAGCGCCCGCTTCAAGCCCTCCTCGTGCATACCGCCCTCCGGGGTGTGGACGTTGTTGGCGAAGGACACGATGATCTCGTTGTAGCTGTCCTCACAATACTGCATGGCGATCTCCGCCATGGAGTCGTCCCTGGCGCCCGCCATGTAGATCACACTGTCGTGGAGCGGGGTCTTGTTCTGGTTGATGAAGGTGACGAACTCCCGGATGCCGCCCTCATAATGCATGAACTCCTCCGCCTCCTGTCCGGGACGGCGGTCGGCCATGAGAATTTTTACGCCCGCGTTCAAAAACGCCTGCTCCCGCATCCGGCGGTGAAGGGTCTCATAATCATATACCGTGGTCTCAAACATCTCGGGATCGGGCTTGAAGACCACCTCTGTGCCCGTCTTTTCCGTGGCGCCCACAACGGTCATTTCCTGTGTAATGCTGCCCCGGGAGAACTTGACCTCATAAATCTGCCCGTTCTTGTAGACCCGGACCTCCATCCACTCGCTCAGCGCGTTGACCACGCTTCCGCCCACGCCGTGGAGGCCGCCGGATACCTTATATCCGCCGCCGCCGAACTTTCCGCCGGCATGCAGGACGGTATACACCACCTCCAGCGCGGGCTTGCCGGTCTGGGCCTGGATGTCAACGGGCACGCCGCGTCCGTTGTCGGTGACCCGGATCACGTCGCCCTCTAAAATTTCCACAGTGATATGGTTGCAGTATCCCGCCAGCGCTTCGTCGATGGCGTTATCCACAATCTCGTATACCAGATGATGCAGGCCGGACGCCGACGTGGACCCGATATACATACCGGGGCGCTTACGGACGGCCTCCAGGCCCTCCAGCACCTGAATTTCAGACGCGCCGTACTCGTGCTCGGTCTGAGTGGTGTTCAATTCGTTCAGCTCGTTACGTTCTTCTGACATGATGTTCCTCCGCTAAAATTCTTCTTAGACAATATCGTCCCCGCCGTCCTCGTCCAGGCCGAAGTCCAGATCGTCGCTGTCGTGACAGGCGGGGCCGCCCTCCTTGCCCAGCAGCTCGGTGGCCCGCATTCGGCGGCGGTCCTTGGCACGCTCCACATTCTGATGGATCAGCTCCTTGACCTGCCTGGGACGCTTCACGTTTTTCAGGTCCAGATGGGGAATGCTCTTGTCCGAGGAGTGGACGCACACCGTCCCCACCCCGAAAATGCGCTGGCCCAGGGTCATGGTCAGCACCAGGTCCTGGACCCGGTAGAGCAGCACCTCGTCCGCCTTCAGGTTGAACAGGCCCTTTTCACAAAAAAGCCTGTCCTCGCTGAGGCTGTATCGGGTAAAGGAAAGAGGCATCCCCAGCACTCGTTTGCGGTCCTTCCACAGATACTCAATGGATTCCATTTCATATCCTCCTGTTTTGGTATTATTCAAAGCTGTTTCGCGACCCGCGGGCGGAAAGCGCGGCGGAGGAAAGGGCGGTGATGTAGACGGTTGGCCTCCCTTTCCCGCCGTCCGTCAGGACGAAGGAGCGGGGAAGGTCGTCGCCCACGGCCACCACCCGTCCCTCCTGCTCCGCCAGCTCCAGAAAGCGGCGGGTGCGGAAGGACCAAGTGGTGTTGTCCAGGTCGAATATGCCGACTACGTCCTGATTGCGCACCATGACGTTCTGGCCTAAATGCAGGTACATCTCAACGCGCCTCAAAATGGGGGCCATCGGTGCGGCCCGCCAAGTAGTCCAGAGAAACCTCGAAAATTTCAGCAATTTTTACTGCTATAGGAAACGGTGTCTCTCTTTCTCCAGCTTCATAACGGCAATAAATGCGTAATGGTACATTAAATAACTCTGCCGCTTCTTCTTGTGTCCATTTCCTCGCTTTTCTCAGTTCACGAATTCTATCTGAAAAAATATCCAAAAATTTCACTTCTCTCTTGACATGCCCAAATAGGCAGAAATGGAGTGATATCATGAATTCAATCTTACAAAGTCTTTACACCTACGCCATGGATAGCGGTAAAAACCGCTATATGGACCGGGATGAGCTCCGGGAATACCGCTCCGCCGCCCGTTCCATAGAAAAGCTGCGCGATCAGCTGGAGCACCTTTTGGAGGGAGAATCCCTCCGCCTATTCAAACTGTACGCTGAAAATCGCGATGAGGAAGAAAATTATGAGAATCTTTCCACATTTCGCGCCGGCCTGGCAATCGGTCTGAAGCTGGGTGTGTTCGCCATGTCGGAACACTGATTTACCCAATCAGTTTCCCATCCTTTACACAAAACGCCTTTCCCTCCTTCAGCCGGGCCAGCTTCTCCTCCTCGCAGCAGGTGATGAACACCTGTCCCGAGGTGATGCGATTCAAAACAAATTCCTGCCTCCGGGCGTCCAGCTCGCTGAGCACGTCGTCCAGCAAAAGCACAGGCCACTCCTCCGAGTCGTGATAAAAAATATCCCGCGCCGCCAGCTTCAGCGCCAGCGCCGCCGTCCTAGTCTGCCCCTGGGAGGCATAGGCCTTTGCCGCGCTCCCGTTGATATCCACCACAAGCTCGTCCTTGTGAGGCCCGGACAGACAAGTCCTTGCCGCAATTTCCGCCTCCCGGTGGCTCTCCTGGTGGGCCAGAAGCTGAGGCAGAAGCACCTTCGGACCGGCCTCCGGATCGGTGACAGCGGACACCGTCTCATACCGGAGCTCCAGCTTTTCCCGCCCCCCGGAACAGTCCGCGTGGATGGCGGGAGCGGTCTCCGCCAGCCGCCTGATAAAGTGGGCGCGGTAGTGGACGATCACCGCCCCGCACTGGGCCATCCGCAGAGAAAAATCGTCCAGCGTGTCCAGCAGGCCGGGGTACTGCTCACTATCCTTTAAAATCCGGGTCTTGTGCTGGTACAGCCGCTTGTATTCCGCCAGGGCCTGGGCGTATTTCGGCCGCAGCTGGCAGATGCAGCTGTCCAGAAACCGCCGCCGGGCCTCGGCTCCCTGACGGATGAGATACAAATCCTCCGGGCAGAACAGCACCGTATGCAGTATTCCGGACAGCTCCCCCGCCGTTTTCAGCTTCACCCCGTTGGAGCGCAGCTGACGCCGGGCTCCCCGGTGAAGGTCCGCCTCCAGAGTGACGGTCCGGTCCCGGCTGGTGATCCTGCCCCTGAGAAAGGCGTGGTCCACTCCGTGCCGGATCAGCTCCCGGTCATACCGCGACCGGTGGGAGGAGGCGGAGGACAAGTAGGCCACAGCTTCCAAAAGATTGGTCTTGCCCTGGGCGTTCTCCCCCACAATGACATTTACGCCGGGATCGAACTCCGCGTCCAGGTGAACGTAGCTCCGGAAAAAGTCCAGCGAGATCTGATCGACGGTCATTCCACCACCAGCACCAGGCCATCCAGCTCCGCCCGGTCGCCGGGACGCAGCTTTTTGCCCCGCATGGCGCACGGCTCTCCGTTCACCTTGACTTCGCCGTCCTGAATGATCAGCTTGGCCTCACCGCCGGTTTCCACCGCTCCGGCAAACTTCAAAAGGGCGTCCAGCTTGATAAATTCCGTATTGATTTTAACCCGTTCTTCTTTCATACCAGTTTTCTCCTGTTCGGTTGTCGGGCGAAAACCTGACGTTTACGCAATGCTTGGAAGCAAACCAAAGCTCTTTTTGAATACCTTTTTTCTTAAAAAAGTATTTACTCCGCCGCCCTCAGGCGCACCGGCAGCACCATGTAGAGGAAGTTGTCCGCTTCCCCCTCCCGGGGCAGAATCAGGCAGGGAGAGGTGGCTGTATTCAGCTCCAGCCGCACTTTGCCGGAGGGGGCGGCCTTTACCGCATCCATCAGAAAACGGTTGTTGAAGCCGATCTCCAGCCCTTTGCCGTCCCCGGAGATGGGACAGGTATCGAAGGCGGCGCCCATGGCGGTCTTTGAGGTAATGGACAGCACGCCATCATCGAATTTGCACCGCAGGGGACTTTTCAGCTTGTCGTTGATAATGAGGGACGCCCGGTCAATGGAGCGCTGAAGGTCGGAGGTGTCCGCTTCCAGAGCGATGCCGTTATTCTGGGGGATGGTCTGGCGGTAGTTGAGAAACTCTCCCTCCAGCCGCCGGGCCACCAGCAGAGTGCCGCCGATCTGGAATGTGACATGGCGGTCCCCCTGGGTGACGGTTACGGGCTCATCGGAATCGGCGCAGATTTTTTCCACCTCTTTCAGTGCCGCGCCGGGAACCACAAAGGACAGCTTCTCTGCTCCGTCCTGGCTCAGTAGCTTTTCCCGGCGCAGAGCCAAGCGGTAGCCGTCCACCGCCACCATGGTCAGCTCCTGTCCGTCCGTTTCAAAGAGAGCGCCGGTGTGAATGGGACGGCTTTCGTTGTCGCTGACGGCAAAGATGGTCTGTCCGATCATGGAGCGCAAATTGCCCTGAGTGATGGATAAGCCGTTTCCGTCGTCCACACGGGGCAGCTCCGGGAAATCCTCGTCACTGCTGCCCATCATATCGTAGGAGGTGGGCCCGCCCTGAATGTGAACGGAATAGCCATCGGTAACGATGGATACTACGTCGTCGGGCATACGCCGGAGCATCTCTCCGAACAGACGGGCGGACAGGACGATGGCGCCCGCTTCGGCCACGTCGGCGGATACGCTGGTTATAATGCCGGTTTCCAGGTTGTAGCCGCTGAGGCTCAGACCGGTGGGGTCCGCCTCAATGAGCACGCCCTCCAGGGCCTGGACGGAGCTTTTGGCGGCAACAACCCGTCCGGCGGTGGTAACGGCGGATTGAAGGATTGCTTTTTCGCAGGAGAATTTCATATGGGGCTCCTTTCTCCCTCCTCCGCAAGGAGAGGAAGGGTTTAAAATTCGTAGTAGTCCGTAGAGGGTGCGGAATGTGTGGAAAACTCTGAAAGTCCTGGAGTGGCAAGGGATTGAGCCTCCACACAGGAATAATCAAAATATGCACAGTCTCCAGAAGAATTTCGTACCGCCGCTATGGTTCCACATGGTTCCACAGCACAGGCCGCAAAAATGTGGAAGCTGTGGATATAAAAAACAGACCGCCCTGGGGAAGGAAGCTCCGGTTAATACGCGGAGTTGACGGCGTTGGTGATGTCTCGGATGATCTCCATCAACTCAGGCTGGGTTTTCATCATCTTCTCCACTCGGTTGATGGAATTCAGAACGGTGGAGTGGTGCCGCCCGCCGAACTGCTGGCCGATCTCCGCCAGAGACAGCTGAGTCATCTCCCGGATGATGTACATGGCCACATTTCGAGCGGTGCTGATCTCCTTATTCTGGCTCTGTCCCGTAATGGCGCCGGCCTCCAGCTCGTAAAACCGGGCTACCTCCTGAATAATGGTGTCTGCGGAGGGCAGAAAGTTTTCCTTGGCCCGTAAGATATCCCGCACCGCCCGGATGGTGGTCTCCACATCCACCTGAGCGCCCATCAGTTCCTGGAAGGCCATGATCTTGTTGACCACGCCCTCAATCTGCCGCACATTGGAGGTGATGTTCTCCGCCACGTAGGACAGCACCGGGTCAGGCAGAGAAATCCCCCGCTCCAGCGCCTTGTTTTTCAGCAGGGCCACGCGGGTTTCATAGTCCGGCGGCTGGATGTCGGCAGGCAGGCCCTGCTCAAACCGGGTTTTGAGCCGCTGCTCCAGTCGGAGCATCTCGTGGGGCGGCCGGTCGCTGGTGAATACAATCTGCTTTTTTTGTTCATAGAGCGTATTAAAGGTGTGGAATAGCTCCTCCTCGCTGGAGTCCTTGCCGGCGATGAACTGAACGTCGTCCATCAGAAACAGGTCCACCAGCCGGTATTTATCCCGGAAGCCCTGCATGTCGATGCCGCGGCGCAGGTTTCCGATCAGCTCGTTGACAAAATCCTCGCTCTGAACGTAGAGAATCCGGTAGCCGGGGTGATTATGCCGCACCTGATTGGCGATGGCGTGGAGCAGATGGGTCTTGCCCAGCCCGGACTGTCCGTAGATGAACAGCGGGTTATAGGCTCCTCCCGGCTCCTCGGCCACCTTCTTGGCGGCGGTGTAGGCAAAGCGGTTGGTGGAGCCCACCACAAACCGCTCAAAGGTGTACCGCTCCGAGCCGTCCCCTCCGGCGGGCGCGGGCACGGTGGACTGCCGGGCGTAGGTGTCCCGCTCCTCGGGCAGCAGCAGAGCCACGTCCACGTCGAAGGAAAACAGCTCCTTCAGCGCAGCCTCCACCCCGGACTGAAACCGGGTGCGGATGATGTTCCGCTTGAAGTCGGTGGGCACGCACAGCACCAGCCGGGTGTCCTCCAGCGCGACGGCCTCCACGTCGCCAAACCAGGTTTCAATGGAGACGGCGGTCATGCTGCCCTCCATCAGGCTTTTTACTTTTTCCCAGACGTCGGCAGCCGATCTCATGGGCAGCAGCCTCCTAAATCATCAAATATCGTAACTAATCAATTATACCAAAAAAGGAAATGATGCACAAGGCTTTTTCCCAATTCTTTTATATAATAGTATGGGAAAACCCCGCGGTTTTTTTGACAAAACGAGCGCCAAATGGAAAAGAGACACAACATCTTGTGTCCCACACCATAAAAAAGAATATTGCCGATTTTTTGTTGACAGACAGAAAATTTAAATGTATAATCTTTGACACGCGATTACGCGCAAGTATGCCAACCGCGCCTGAAAGGGCGTTGTGGAGCGCGGCTCCCACCCGGGATGTCCGCCAAATCATATAGGAGGTGTTCCCGCATGAAGCGTACCTATCAGCCCAAGAAGCGTCAGCGTTCCAAGGTCCACGGCTTCCGTAAGCGCATGGCTACCAGCAACGGCCGCAAGGTTCTGGCCCGCCGCCGCGCCAAGGGCCGCGCCCGCCTGAGCCACTGATGGCGCACACATCGGGATAATCGATACGACCGGGGCGCGGGAATTTTCCCTCGCCCCTGTGTCCGTTTCCCGAAAAAGCGCGGAGCCGTTGTGGGCAGGCAAAGCGTGACAACAACCAAAGCAGGGGCACAATTCCCATGGAGGTCCTATGAAGAAAACCGCGCCGCTCAAGGAAAATCATCTCTTCCGCCGGGCATATAACAGGGGAAAGACATCCGCCGACAGCCGTTTGGCTCTCTACGTCCGGCGCAATGGCAGAAAGGAAAACCGTCTGGGCTTCACTGTGTCCACCAAGCTGGGTCACGCGGTGGTGCGCAACCGGGTCCGCCGCCGGTTGAGGGAGATCTACCGCCTCAATGAAGACAGGCTGATCTCCGGGGCGGATGTGGTGGTGGTAGCCCGCGTCCGGGCCGCCTCCAGCGATTATCACCAGCTGGAAAAGTCCTTTCTCCGGCTGGCGGACAAGCTGGAGCTGCTGAAAAAGGAAGGGACGAAGTGAAAAAGCTGCTGCTGGCGCTGATCCGCCGGTACCGCCGGGATATCTCGCCCTGCCGTCCCTCCTGCTGCCGGTTCATCCCCACCTGCTCCACCTACGCGCTGGAGGCGGTGGAGGTCCATGGAGCCGTCAAGGGCGGAGCGCTGGCTTTGTGGCGCGTTCTGCGGTGCCACCCGTTCCACAAGGAGAAGTCCTTCATTTACGACCCGGTGCCCCCCAAGAAAATCAAAAGAGTTTAGGAGGCCAAACATGGATATTTGGCAAATCCTCATGACCCCGTTCAGCTGGATGCTCAAGCTGTTCTGCGAGGTGTTCAACAGCTACGGCATCGCCCTGTTCCTGTTCACCATCGTCATCAAGGTTATTCTCTTCCCCCTGAACCTGAAGGGAAAAAAGGGCATGATCAAGATGAACGTGGTGAACGGCCAGCTCCAGGAGATCCAGAAGCGCTGCGGCAGCGATAAGGAGCGCTATAATCAGGAGGTCCAGAAGTTCTACGCCGAGAACAACGTCAATCCCATGGGCGGCTGCGGCTGGTCCATGATCCCCCTGATCATCCTGTATCCCCTGTACGCCATCATCCGCCGCCCGCTGAAGTACATGATGTGGCTGACTGAGGACGCGGTGAAGGCCGTGGCCGGCGCCGTGGGCTGGGCGGATTTCACCATCGGCGGCTCCAACGAGCTGATCCTGGCGTCCATGATGACTTCCAGCAACCTGGAGGCGGCCAAGACCGCCGCCGCGTCCACCGGAATCGCCGCCACCACCAGCATGTTTGTCATCAACTTCGACTTCTTCGGCATCAACCTGTCCGAGGTGCCCCAGCTGATGTTCTGGAAGGAAGGGGTCTCCTGGGGGACCTTCGGGCTGTTCCTGCTGCCGGTGATCTCCGCCCTGCTGTCCGTGGTCACTATGCTGGTCACGCAAAAGACCAACCAGATGAACAAGGACCAAGCGCCCCCCAAGATGAATCTGTCCCTGATCCTGATGGGTCCCATCATGTCGCTGTGGATCGGCTTCGCCATGCCCGCCGGCATGTGTATTTATTGGATTGCCAACTCCCTGCTGGGCATGGTGCAGGAGGTCATCTGCGGCCGTCTGCTCCGCAAGGACTACGAGGAGGCCCAGAAGGAGATGGCCGAGCAGGCCGCCAAGGCCAAGGAGGCCGAGAAGGAGCGCCGCCGCATCGCAGCGGAGAAGAAGGCCGCCGCCATCGCCGCCGGCAAGGACCCCAAGAAGGCTCACCAGAAGAAGAAGCAGGAGCCGGGTGTGGACCTGTCCGCAAGCCGGGAGGGTCTGCGGGCCTATGCCCGGGGCCGTGCCTATGACCCCAACCGCTATCCCATCACCCCCTATTGGGACCCCAACGGCCCTGCCAAGCCCGCTGAAGAGGAACCCGCAGAGCTGACCGAGGAGGAGAGGCAGATCGTGGCCCAGTCCAACCCGGAGCAGGCCGCCCAGGCGGAGGCCGTGAAGAGGGACAAGGCCGAGGCGGAAAAGTCTGCCGCCGAGTCCCTTACCGAGGACGGGGATTATGAGGAAGCCTACGCCGAGGACGAGGACAGCGGCGAAAAGTAATCGAACATTTCAATTTCCATCCAACACCTGACAAAGGAGTGCAGTTTTGTGCTGAAATATATGGAATTCACCGCCAAGACGGAGGATGAGGCCATTGCCAAGGGGCTGGCCCATCTGGGTCTGGACCGGGATGACGTATCCGTTGAGATTCTGGAGCGCGGCAAAACCGGATTTTTGGGCATCGGCTCCGTACCCGCCAAGGTAAAGCTGACCTATGAGGCCCCCGACGAACCGGAACCCGTCCCCGCCCCCAGGCCGGAGCGGACCGCTTCCCAGGCTGAACGCCCCGCGCCGAAGGCGGAGCCCAAGCCCAGGGTGGAGTCCGCCCCTGTGCCCAGGGCGGAGTCTGTCCCGGCCTCCCCCAAGGGTGAGCCGGCGGATGACGACGTGGCCGCAGCCATCGTGAGGTTCCAGGCAGGCCTGTTTGAGCACATGGGCGTGGAGGCCAGGCCCGTGGTCACGCGGGAGGGCGACACCTATCAGGTGGTGCTGGAGGGCGAGAACATGGGCGCTCTCATCGGCCACCGGGGAGAGACCCTGGACGCCATTCAGCAGCTCACCGGCTATGCCGTTAACCGTGGCCGCAGCCACCGGGTGCGCATCCACGTGGACGCCGAGGGCTATCGCGCCCGCCGGGAGGAGTCCCTGAACCGCCTGGCCCGCAAGACGGCGGGCAAGGTGGTGAAGTACCGCCGGAACATCACGCTGGAGGCCATGAACGCCTATGAGCGGCATGTGATTCACACCGCCTTGCAGGATTACCCCGGTGTGTCCACCTTCTCCACCGGCACCGAGCCCAACCGCCGGACGGTAGTGGCCTACGATCCCGGGAAATAATGGACAAACAAAGGCCCTCGGCACTGCCGGGGGCTTTTTTAAACAGAATAAGGGAACAAAAATATGGATTTTTCAAAGGACGATTTGTCAGAGGCCAAGCGGCAGATTGATTCGACCCTGCATAAACTCAGAGAAACAGTCAAAACGCTTGAAGCGAAAAAACAGATGAAAAACTATAAGTCTCAGATCACATTGGCAAACAGGCGGATAAAAGCCTTTGAGCTTACAAATTATTTGATCGAAAAAGAATTGATGGGGTGATTTTATGGAAATCAGTGTGCTGCGGCTGGGTCAGATCGGCACCAACTGCTATATTTTCCGTCAGAACGGCGGCTGCAAGTGCGGCGTCGTGGACCCCGGCGACCAGGGGGAGCAGGTGGCCCGGTGGCTGGTGGACAAGGGGCTGGAGGCGGAGGCCGTTCTCCTGACCCACGGCCACTTCGACCACATCCTGGGCATTCCCGGGCTGCGGGAGGAGTGGCCCGATCTGCCCGTCTACTGCCACCCCGCCGACATGGGCGAGGGCAGGAGCACCACAGGTCTGTTTGGCGAGACCTTCCCCACCGTCAGCTCCTTCGGGGATATCACTCCCTACAAGGAGGGTGACAGGGTCAGCGTCGCGGGCATTGATGTGGAGGTTTTGGAGACCCCCGGCCACACCCCCGGCTCGGTGACCCTGCGGGCGGAGGACGTGCTGTTCACCGGGGACACCCTGTTTGAGGGCTCCATGGGCCGCACCGACCTGCCCGGCGGCGATGAGGCCACGATCATGAAGTCTCTCAAACGGCTGGGAGAGTTGGAGGGGGATTATCAGGTGCTCCCAGGCCACGAGGGTCAATCCACCCTGGAGCGGGAGCGCAAAAGCAATTACTGCCTCAAGGCAGCGATGAGCCGCTAATATGCGCATCTGGTTTACGGAACACAACTGGCCCTGGCATCCGAAGCGCTACCGGTTTCCCACCGAGCAGATGCTGCTCACCCTGTTCCCCGGCGAAAGACCGGAGTACCCGGAGACGCCCCCGGACATGGAGGGCGATCAGGGCGTTCTCATCGGCCTGAGCCGGGGGAGGGCCAAGGCCAGTATCAGCGTGCTGGTGAAGCGGGAGGGCCAGCTCCGGAACGGCGTGGCCCGCTTCCCCGCGGAAAAGCTGGACGGGCCGGAGGAGGCGGTGTACCATACTGTTTCCCACGCGCTGAAGCAGGCGTTTTATGAGGCGGGGACCGCCCTGCTGGGATATGAGCTGCCCTGGGGGTCCCTCACCGGGGTGCGGCCCGTGAAGCTGCCCACCCGTGCCATGCTGGAGGGCAGGACGGCGAAGCAGGCGCGGCGGGAGCTGGAGAAGGTATACCGCGTCTCCCCGCCCCGGGCGGCGCTGGCGGTGGAGTGCGCCCAGGCGGCGCTGGATGTAAAACGGGGGCTGCGGGAGGACGGGATGGCCCTTTACATCGGCGTCCCCTTCTGCCCCACCCGGTGCGCTTACTGCTCCTTTATCTCTGCGGATGTGAAGCGCTCCCTGTCGCTGGTGGAGCCCTATGTGGAGGCGCTGTGCCGGGAGATCGAGCTGGCGGGAAACCTGCTCCGGGAGAGGGGGCTGCATATCGGCTGCGCCTACATGGGGGGCGGCACCCCCACCACCCTGTCGGCGGAACAGCTCCACAAGGTGCTGTCCTGTGTGGAAAACTTCCTGCCCATGGAGCGCTGCGCCGAGTTCACCGTGGAGGCCGGGCGGCCCGACACCATCACCGCGGACAAGCTGGAAACGTTGAAAACCCACGGTGTGCACCGCATTTCCATCAACCCCCAGACCATGGAGGACGGCGTGCTCCGGACCATGGGCCGGGCTCACACCGCCGCTCAGATCGAGGAGGCCATGGAGCTGGCACAGCGGCACTTCGGCGGTATGGTGAATATGGACCTCATCGCCGGGCTGCCTGCCGACACGCTGGAGGGCTTTGGCCGGACCCTGGACCGGGTGCTGGCCATGGAACCGGCCAACATCACCGTCCACACGCTGGCGCTGAAAAAGGGCTCCCGCCTGACGGAGGAGGGCGGCAGGCTGTGCGTGCCGGAGACGGTGGAAGCCATGCTGTCCCTGGGCGGCGGCAGGCTGCGGGAGGCGGGGTATGAGCCGTATTATCTTTACCGTCAGAAATATATGTCCGGGTCCTTTGAGAACGTGGGCTGGACAAGGCCGGGGGCGGTCTGCGCCTACAACATCGTGATGATGGAGGAATTGCAGAGCGTGTTGAGCCTGGGAGCCGGTGGAATCACCAAGCTGGTGGATTTTGATAAACGAAAAATTGTCCGGCTGAGCAACCCGAAATACGCCAAGGAATATCTGGAGAGCTGGGAGAAGGTGGCGGAGGGAAAGCGGACAGCGGCGCGGTTCCAGGCGGAACTGGCCGGACGGCTTTCATAACTGCCCTGAGCATAAAAAAGGAAGCGCCCGCGGGGAGAACTCCGTAAAGAAGTCCTCCCCGCAAGGCGAGTCCGCAAGTAAAAACTATTTGATTGAGATGGCGTAGTTACGGCTACGCCGTCTTTTTCTTGCGCTTCAACATGGCTTTGTAGTAGTCCAGGTACTCCTGCTCCAGTTCCTCCGGCTCCGGCGCTACCCACAGGCCAATGGTGTTGTAGTAGATGTCCACCCTCTGGTGCCGCTTGCCGTCTACCTTGTCTGGCTTGGATACCACAATTTTGTCAATGAACTCGTGAACGATTTCAGGCGTCAATTCTGTCAGCCGAGTCACCTGTCTGGCCCGTTCAATAAATCGCTGCAAATCAGCCGCTTTATCTGTGGTGGCATCCAAACTGGTTTCCATTTCCGGGATCGCCGCTTTCAACTGCCGCTGTTCGTTTTCCAAAGATACCGTCAGCGTGGCAAAGCGTTCCTCGGACAGCAGGCCCTTGCTCATGTCCTCGTAACTTTTCTGAATAAGCTGGTCGATCTCCACCACTCGCTGTTTGGCTTTGTCCAACTCCCGGCGCTTGGCGGTCAGCGCCTTTTTCGCTTGCAGACCAAACCGCTCCACCTGCTCTTGTGCAAACTTCTGCTCAAAGGCTTGGACGTACCACAAAAGACGCTGTAATCCCTCCAGTACCAACTGCTCCACGGTGTGTTCCCGGATATAGTGAGCGGAACATACGCTGGAATTTTTGCGATAGCTGGAACAGAAAAAATAGGCTTGCTCCCGCTTGTAGCTGTTGGTGCTGCTGTAATACAATTTTTCGCCGCAGTCGGCGCAGTACAAAAGCCCAGAGAACATACTCACGATACCGGTGCGGTCTGGCCTGCGGCGGTGCTGTCGGAGATTTTGAACGAGGGTAAAGGTCTCCCGGTCAATGATAGCAGGGTGGGTATCGGGAAATACCTTCCATTCCTCCTGGGGCCTGTCCAGACGCTTCTTCTGTTTGAAAGACTGACTGAAAGAACGGAAGTTCACTGTGTCCCCGGTGTACTCCTGTCGATCCAGAATATCCGCTACGGTAGCAGAACACCAGTTGTGCGGATATGCCGGGGGCTTTGTGGGGCAGCTCACTCCAATGCTGTGCAGATACTCGCTGGGGGTCATCACGCCGTCAGAACGCAGTTTCTTGGCGATTTGAGTGGGCCCCAGGCCACTAATGGACAACTGAAATATCTGATGTACTACTCCCGCCGCAAACTCATCTATCAGCCACTTGTTCTTGTCCTCTGGGTCTTTCCTGTACCCAAAGGGCGGATTGGTGGTCAACGGTATTCCAGCATTGCCACGGCTCTGCATGACACGGCGCACCTTGTCGCTCGTATTTTTTGCGTGCCACTCATTAAAGAGGTCTTGCATTGGCACGATGTCACTCACGCCGTTAGCGGTGTCAATGTTGTCCATGATGGCGATGTACCGCACGTTCAGCCGGACAAAATCTTCCTCCAGAAGCTGGCCCACCACAAGGCGATTCCGGCCCAGCCGGGAATGGTCTTTGACCACCAAATTTGCCACAAGCCCCTGTTCAGCCAGTTCCATGATTTCCATGAAAGCTGGACGGGTGAACGTAACTCCCGAGTATCCGTCGTCAAACATGAACCGGGGATTTGGCAGATGATTGTCTGCGGCGAATTTCTCCAAAATAGCCCTTTGATTTTGGATGCTGCCTGAGATGCCGTCTTTCTCGTCATCACGGGACAATCTGGCGTATAATGCTGTGATTCGCTGTTCATTTGGCTGCTTTTTCTTCAAAATGTACTCCTTTCCGCAGCCGGATGTGATATGAATTGCAAGGTAGCATTATCATACCACATCCGGCGCAAAACTTCAACACTTTAACGTGTGATATTTCGAGCGAGAATGCGATTAACTCTTTCCTCGGCGGTTTCAGCCGTGTCCCCGCTAAAATGGGCATTGACAGTGTAGACCGTCCCGCCAATCTCCCGCTCAAAACTTATGGGGCGGCTGTACTGATGCTCTTTCAGCCAGTCCAAGCGTTCCTCGTGGGACAGGCTGACAAGATAGACCGCTGTTTCATCTATCCGCTCCATCACTTCCTCAAAAATCTCAGCCTGCCGTCCTGTCAGTTCAATCGTGCATAGCATCAGCATTCCCCTCCTCAAAGGCCCTGCGGACAGTCTGTGTAGCTCCCTCAACCTCCGCTAATGCCCTGCGGAGGGCGGGAACATCCAGCATACCGCTGTTGGCTCTGACAAGCACGTCTGCTACTCTCAGCCCAGCCTGGTGTGTCACAGCGATCAGGGCCGGGACATCTACCTGGGGGCCAGGTTTGACCTCCGCTGCCAGAACTACCTTACGTACATACTTGGAGCGGTCAAGTCCGGCCGCTGCCGCCTTGCGGTCTAAATCCCGCAGTTCTTCTTCCGTAAAATGGATTCGGGCTTTTTGATCCCTTGTTCTCATAGGTCGCTCATCCTTTCTGATTTTGGGGTTTCAGGGAACTCCCTGACAAGCGGTATTGGGGGATTTGTGCCCCCCAATACGTTGCTTGTTAAGACAATACCACTCTCCCTTCGGCGCATTTGAACGGCTCCGCCGTTCTTCCCAAATGACAGCCCTGTTTCTTCTTTCAGCAGGTTTTCTCATCAGCAGTCATTCAGTTGTCAGGGCAAAAAAGGAGCCGGTACATCAAAACCAGCCTCAGCGGAAATTTTGCGTTCCGCTGAAGCGAGTTTGATGTACCGGCCTTGTATTTTACAAGCGCCAAAAGGGATGTGCTTAATATGTGTTATTCACTTGGTGTAAAGTTTAGCATATAGAACTGATGTTTGTCAATAGCTGTTCACTGCTTTCAAAAATCCTTATGATTCCCAAATTCATTTCAGGCCATTGGGGTCTGCGTTACATATAATTTGGACGACATCTAACCTTGATCTGTCAACGGTGCAAAAGTTGCTCCACTGTTCTTCTGTTCCGCCATAATATATCTTTTCAACATTGTGGAAGTAAGACCATCCTTTGAATTCCTCCAACGAAGCAGGTAGATACACATATTCAATCCCGCAGCTATTAAAAATGTTGTTGGACATATACCGGGTTCCATTCGGAATAATTACACTTGTTACACTGTCAAGAGCAAAGGTTCCATCAAAAGAAACGACATTCATGATTGTTCCATCTACGTTGTATGATGAATTGATGCGAACTTTCTTACGGTTTCCCCTATAATCCTTAATGTATATCTCGTTTCCGTCAATGTAATATTCAAAATCATTCAATTCGGCATACGATGATGCCCAAATAGAGCTTGATTCTGTGCCAACCATTTTACTTTCACTGATTAGCACACCAGAAATAAGGATAAGCCATGCTATAGACAGTATAACTGCTCGCCACTTTTTATCAAGTTGAAATGCGTTGGTTTTCCAAAACCACACAGAAAGCGCGATAGGCCAAATAAGAAGGAGAAACAGATACCACCAGCCTGAGTGCTGAACATCACTTTCAATTCCCCAGGTATGTCCACAATCACTGCAAAGGCCAACTGTTCTATAAGCAATTTTTCGGTGTCCATTTCTTATGCCAGCAGGGAAAATCCAGCTGCTTTTAACTCCTGTTCGCCTATAATAGCTGTTATAGGATGTTCCTACTGGCTCTCTATGAAATTTTATATTGGCTCCCCCGCATTTAGGACAAACCGCCATTAGAAATCCCCCCCGCTCAAATATTGCCACGTTGAAATACGGAACTCAACCCCGGAGTAGAAGCCACCCTCTGCCATTTATAGCGATTCCAGCCCATTCCAATATAGCTGCCACCACAAATGAGGGGTCAAAACCGCTGCCACCTAACGCCACACCGAAGTATTCATGTAAAATTACACCGGAAATCGTATCTAAACCACATTTTTCTGATCCAAGGGGGGCGCGGCCAGTACCTTTTTTCGCCTTTCCACCATTGTTTCTTAAAAAGTCTACAACAACATCAAAGATTTCAAAAGAATGGGAAATTCCATGAAGCGCATCGCAGCCAAAGGTATTTCCATCCGTTTCTGCCCATACTTCGTACTCTTTGCCTGAATATGAGGTAACTACAGCTCTGCCCCCACACTCTTTTAGCTTTCTCTTGATAATATCAGATGCTTTCATACTACTTTCGTCAACCTCCCAAGATGCTGCGTCAATAATATCTCTATCTTTTGCTTTCACCTGGGTATCGGTAGATAAGCCCAAAACGTCCAGCACTTCATTTAACTGCTTTTTCGCTGCCGGATAAGAAAGCTGAAGTTCTTCTTGAAGCTGTTTCATATTCCCTCTACACTTCAAAAACAGCAATAAAAAGTCATTCTGTTGGTCTGATAAAGCAGAATATGGGTTCGTTTCAAGATCAAATTGACCCCGTACCTCAATGCCGCATGATGGGCAGGCTAACGCAGAAATTTTCAATCTATCACCACAAGATGGACAATGCTGGACTGGCTTTCTCATATTCTTCACCTCTTCGGAAAAGAGTATCATAAATTTTTTAACTTGTCAATAAGTTATTAAAATATTTTCTGCCTTGTTTGAAATGTAATTGATATTTCAATTGCTGGCAACAATATATTGTAAAATGCGAGTGGCACTTCCGTTTGGAAATACCACTCGCATTTTATGTGACTGCTTTCAATCGTAAATCAACGTTGAAAAATCATTTCTTCAACTCAATCTGGCGCTTTTTAGTAACTAATGCTTAATGATAATCACTTTAATATTTCCTGCATTTTCGATGTCTCGAATAAACTCAGCCTCATTTTGAATATATCCCAAGTCATATATAACAAAAAGTTGTCGAATGTATTGTTTCCCATAAGCTGTAACGTCGGCACTTATTTCTTCAATAACTTTTGATTTTCTGTTTTCTTTAAGAAGCTTTACTTCAATACATAGTTGTAATTTCGGGATAACAAAGTCAGGAATATACTCTTTCCCAGAAAATTCAAATTTTCCTGTTTCCCTATCATAATCTACGCCTTTATTCAGACCACGACCAGCTAAAAGTGACTCAATTGCATTTTGTACTTCAATTTCCTTTTCTGGCCGACTAAAAATCACGGTTCTTAGTCGAGATTTTATAAAATTTTCCAGGTTATCAAATTCATCATCGGCAAAATCAGCATTGCTGGACAAGCAAGAATATAACATTTTAGTACTAACTAATACTTGCTCAATAATTTTCTTTTGTGAAGGCCAAACTGTGTCTCCCCAACCAGGCATTTTATCAACATTGAATGTATAGAACATGGCATTTACTTTCATAACATCTCTTACGCGTTCTGCAAGGTCATTATACATGGAAGCCATATCCCTATACGACACATATCGGGCAAAATCAGGTACATGGTCATTGTTAAGGATTTCTTGTATCGTATCACTTAATGCGCGTATTTGGGAAAGTAATATCTTTATCTCTTTTGTTTCATCTAAAGTATTTTTAGCCACATTCCTCACCTCCGAACGATTATATCATAACTTTGCGTCTATTGGCAAATGGATTTGTTAATTTCTGACCTTTCCAATCAGTTGATTTTCTTGCAGTTAATGCTGATAATACCCCGCTAATCTTTTCAAAATAAGCAGAAAGCCTGGGAACATTAACAAGGTCATGTCCCCAAGCTTTCTCTGTGTTAGGCAAAAATCAGTTCGTTACAGATAATTTCCTCTACTCGATTTCGGATATTGTTCATCTGCCCAACCCACTCCATCTGATTCTTAGCTTTGAGTTGTTCGGTAATTCCCTCTTGCTCTGCCATCTGTTTTACAAGCTGAGAAAACATATCTTCCGCCTGCTGATTGATGTCAGCCAGGTGGCTATCCAGCTTCCCACTGAGTAGTAAGGCGTTGTAAAGAGCTTTCCTGTGTTCTCGCAGATACCGCCGCCTACGCTGGCCCCAGACACCCACAGGAACACTTTCTGGCACAGCGAGGTTTGGGAGAAAATAATCTCCTTCCTGATGATAGGTTCCACCCATCTGTTCAAATAGTGACTTTTTCATGATATAGTCCTCCGATATGTTAAATTTCCTGCAATCCAATCACATTCGGCTGACTTAACAAAAGTTACGAGGGGCACTTCCTTACGAAGTGCCCCTCGCCGGCGCTTCCTTTTTTAATAAGTAAGCTTTACTTCTTATTGAACACCAGGGGATACAGACCCTCCAGGTCGCTGTCGTCAACGCCTTCGCCGGTCAGGGTCAGCTTGTCGCCGTCCAGCTCATAGGCCTCCAGGCCGGTGCCCTCGTCGTCGGTCAGGTACAGAATGCTGTCCTTGGCCTCGAAGGTGCCGCTGCTCTCCATGTCGTCTACGGAGGACATGAGGTCGTCCTTGTCAAACATCTGGTCCATGAAGCTGTCCATGGTCATACCCATTTGCCCAAGAACCTCATCCACGGTCATCTCCAAGCCCTCCTGAGCGATCATATCCTCAAAATACTTGGTGATGCCGTCGCGGAAGGTGTCGATGAGGCTGTCGACGCTGGCCTCCATGGCCGCCTCGTCAGCGGTCATCTTGTAGGTGTCGTCGTCGTTGAACTCCAGAATGATCTTGACCTTGAAGTCGCTGATGTTGAAGTAGCTCATCAGCTCCTCGTCGTTGCCCATGCCGGCCTTCAGCTCCTGATTGAGCATGTCGGTCATGTCGATGGTGGTCTCCCAAGTGCCTATCAAGGCCTCCTTGTCCTTGCTGCCGCAGCCGGAGCAGATCAGCAGCAGAGCGGACAGCAGGCTGAGGCAGACCAGCAGAGACATGCTTTTGCGGATACTCTTGTTCTTCGTCATTTCCTGAATCCTCTTTTCCAACAAAATAGTTCTGGCAGTCTGACCGGGAGGTATCCGCCCGCATCCGCGAAAGCCGCGCGCCTGCGGTAACCCTGCCGTCCGGCTACCCAACGAGCATTTTACTACAAAGCAAATTGCTTTATCTGCCGATAAAACAATTTGTTTTATCTATACTTGTGTATGTCCAGAAAAGTGGAGGTACGCAATGTATAGAAGGCTTCGAGATTTGAGGGAAGACAACGATTTGATTCAAAAGGACCTGGCCGAGTATCTGCACTGCACCCAAGTGTGCTATTCCTCTTATGAGCTGGGGAAGCGGGACATCCCCACCGCCGTGCTCATCAAATTAGCCTTGCTTTATGACACCAGCACGGATTACCTGCTGGGGCTTACAGACGTGAAAACGGCCTATCCAAAAACAAAAAAAGTGAAATCGGCCCCTTGACATTGTGGATATGGGCTGATATACTACTAAAGCCGCTTTGAATGGGTGTGGTGTGTCCACGGAGAAGAGGGAGCCCTCCCCGCCCCCGACAGCGAGCCCGCAATAAAGGAAAGGAGTGCAGATATGCACGCGATCATCGAGACCGGCGGCAAGCAGTACAAGGTGGCCGAGGGCGACACCCTCTACATCGAGAAGCTGAATGCGGAAGCCGGAGAAACCGTCACCTTCAACAAGGTGCTGGCCGTTCTGGACGGCGATTCCGCCAGGTTCGGCGCCCCCGCCGTGGACGGCGCCTCCGTCACCGCCAACGTGGTGAAGAACGGCAAGGGCAAGAAGGTGCTGGTGTTCAAGTACAAGCCCAAGAAGAACTACCGCCGCCGCCAGGGCCACCGCCAGCCCTACACCAAGGTGGAGATCACGAAGGTCAACGCCTGAGGGGTCCGGCTATGACCACCGTTACCTTCCACAGCGCGCACAGCCGCCTGGACGGCTTCATGGTGGAGGGCCACAGCGGGTATGCGGAGGAGGGCTCGGACATCGTCTGCGCCGCCGTCTCCGCCGCCGTGGGGCTCACCGAGTGCACCATCAATGAGGTGATGGGCATCGGCGCCCAGGTGAAGGCCAGGGAAAAGGATGCCCGCATCTCCCTCAAGCTCCCCCCCGCCCTGAATGACGCCGGCGACGATTTGTGCCAGACGGTCATGACCGGAATGCTGGTCTATTTGCAGGCCATGGCGGAGGAATATCCCGACAATCTCACCGTCCTGCTGGACGATGACGACGACAAGGGCTAAAGCCCTTAACCTTTAACAGAAAGGACGGAAACGATTATGCTGAAGCTCAACATCCAGTTCTTCGCCCATAAGAAGGGCGGCGGCTCCACCAAGAACGGCCGTGATTCCCAGGCCAAGCGCCTGGGCGTGAAGCGGGCCGACGGCCAGTTTGTGCTGGCGGGCAACATCCTGGTGCGCCAGCGCGGCACTCACATCCACCCCGGCATCAACGTGGGCAAGGGCAGCGACGACACCCTGTTCGCCCTCAAGGACGGCAAGGTGAAGTTCGAGCGCTTGGGCAAGGACCGCAAGCAGGTTTCCATTGTGGAAATCGCGCAGTAAGATTTGCCGGAAAGCCGCAAACGGGGGACCGTTTGCGGCTTTTTTCATAAAAAAGGAGCGTGCAGATATGAGAACGCAGTTACAACTTCAGGGAATTATTTTTATCCTCTTTGGAATGCTGCTGGTGCTGGTTGCCGTGGTGAACGACAACTGGGTACCCATGATGCCTCGGGGCATCGGCAGCGTCTTTTCCTTTGTTTTGGTCTGGCTGGGGCTGATTATGGGCATCCTGGGGGTGGCGCTCAGCCTTTCCAAGGATCACGGCGACAAATAACAGGAGGTCTTTATGGCCAATCAATTTATCGACACCGCCCGCATCACCGTCCGGGCGGGGGCAGGGGGCAATGGCGTGGTGGCCTTCCACAGGGAGAAGTACGTGGCCTCCGGCGGCCCCGACGGCGGGGACGGCGGGCGCGGCGGGGACATCGTCCTGCGGGTGGACCCTCACATGTCCACTTTGATGGACTTCCGCTACAAGCGCAAATACACCGCGGAAAACGGCAAGGACGGCCAGGGCAAGCGCTGCTCCGGCAAGGACGGGAACGATTTGGTGATACGGGTCCCCAAGGGCACCGTGGTCCGGGATCTGGAAACGAAAGAGATTATCTGCGACATGTCCGGCGGGGAGGATTTTGTGCTGGCCCGGGGCGGAAACGGCGGCTGGGGCAACCAGCACTTCGCCACCCCCACCCGGCAGGCCCCCCGGTTTGCCAAGGCGGGACTGCCGGGGCAGTACCGGGAAGTCCTGCTGGAATTAAAGCTGCTGGCGGACGTGGGGCTGGTGGGCTTTCCCAACGTGGGCAAGTCCACCCTGCTCAGCGTGGTGACCAGGGCACAGCCCAAAATCGCCAACTACCATTTCACCACCCTCTCCCCCAACCTGGGCGTGGTGGCCGTGGACGAGGGGACCTCTTTCGTGCTGGCCGACATTCCCGGGATCATTGAGGGCGCGGCGGACGGCGCGGGCCTGGGCCACGACTTCCTGCGGCATGTGGACCGCTGCCGGCTGTTGATCCATGTGGTGGACGTGTCCGGCTCCGAAGGGCGCGACCCAGTGGAGGATTTCGACGCCATCTGTGAGGAGCTCCAGCGGTGGTCCCCGGAGCTGGCCTCCCGGCGGATGCTGGTGGCCGCCAACAAGGTGGACATCATGGAGGACCCTGGACTTTTGGCGAAGCTGCGCGCCCATGTGGAGGACAAGGGGTGCCCTCTGTTTGAGCTGTCCGCCGCCACCCACCAGGGAACCCGGGAGCTGATGTACGCGGCGGCGGCGGAGCTGTCCACCCTGCCCCCGGTGATTGTGTACGAGCCCACTTACGTGGAGCGGCCTCCCGAGGTGGATACCTCCGAATCTCTGGAGATTGAACGGGACGAGGACGGCACCTGGCTGGTGGACGGGCCCTGGCTGCGCCAGCTGATGGCGAATGTGAACTTCTCCGACTACGAGAGCCGCAACTGGTTCGAGCGGCGGCTGCGGGACGCGGGAGTGTACCAGCAGCTGGAGGACCTGGGCGTGCAGGACGGGGACGCGGTGTGCCTGTACAATCTGGAGTTTGAGTACCAGAGATAAAAAGGCCGTCCCTCCGGCAGCGGCCGGGGGCTGAACGCGGGAATTATAGCTACGACGGCGCAGCAGGGAGCGGCCCCCGGTAAAAACCGGGGGCCGCCCATTTCAGAAGGTAGATTCAATCATGCAATATCAGAGAATCAAGAGAATCAAAGACGGTTAAAGGGCAAGGAAAACAGTGACCAAGACTTTTCCTATAGGTTCTCCCAGACAGTGCGCTACGGTTGCCGCACTCGAAACGTCTTTGATACGCTTATCCATGTAATTGAAAGTGTCGCGTGAACCTGGAGCAACGGATTTTACAACACCCTTCACGATGCCATATCCCATACCCGCCAATAACTCCATAACATCCTGTGTCATTGTACTGGCCTCCTTTTAAGGTCCCGGCACGATTGACTACCTCCTATAATTTTATTATACAACAATTTTTTTATCATTACTAGCGCAATTTGGAAAATCTCTGTCGAAAAAGAAGCCTGTAAACCGGCATTTGGCGATCCTTTTTGCAGAAAATAAATGGAGGAATGATAAACTACTTTTTGTTTGGTTTTCTTTTGATTCTCAGCAGTCTGATAAAATCATCAAATAGAGTGGTGTCCCTTGGCTCAAACATGAGCCATTTCCCATCGTGATAAGTTTGAGCTTCATCATAAGTCCTTTGAACTTCTTTTGAATAATCAGTTCTTTCTGTCTCAAATTTCAGCCTTTCGTCTTTCCCCAAGATAATCATAAAGCCCACGCAGTTTTCTCTTGCATATAATGCGCATAGCGTTTTGCCGCCCCGGCGGTATTTATATTCATATTTCCATGCTTTGCCGCCCTTATTCCAGGAGCGGTCCATGTCATATTTTTCCTGGATTAAAGTGTCTAATTTATTCCAAATATCGTGTAGTGATTCTCCGACTAAAATTGTCATCTCTTCCGCGGTGGGCAAGATATCGAGCATGATAGCCTCCTATATCAAATTAGATTTTCAAGTTTGCCGGTGAAGTGGTTTTCAGCGGAAAATACTGCTGGAAAGCAGATTGCTTTTCGACGGGCTCTGCGGCTTAAACATGCGGCTTTTCCTGAAAAAACTCGATTTCTTCCCCAATCGGCCCGACGCAAAAAGCGATTCTGGCGGAGAGCGGAGGATTGGAAGGGATCACGATGTCCTTTGGCTGAATAAATACGCTGTACCCGGCTTCCCTGACAACAGCGGCGCACCGGTCCACATCGTCAGTGGCCAGGGCGACGTGCCGGATGGTTCCCTTGGCGGAGGCGCCGTCCCCATTGGTGAAAATTTCGATCAGGCCTGAGCCGGTGTCTAGCATTAGGCCGTCCTCCCACCGGCGGGCGATGGGAAGGCCCAGCAGCTCGTGGTAAAATTCCATGACCCTTTCAAGCTGCCCTGTGGTGCATTTCATACTGAAATGGTGGATTCCCTTTATCAATTGTCCCATGACTTCCTCCTTAATGCGCGTGTTCGCTGATCCGCCGGGCCTCCAGCTTGGAATAGATCATTCTTTGACTGGAGTACAGGGAGTAATTTCCGCTGAGCAGGAAGCTGAGAGAGCAGGCCAGGGCGAAAAACAGCAGTCCTCCCCCGCCGAACAGCTCGATGGCAAGGAAAATGGAGGCCAGCGGGCAGTTCACCACGCCGCAGAACAGGGCGATCATGGAGACCGCCGCTCCGAAGGCCGGGTCCAGCCCCAGCATCGGCCCCACGGCGCAGCCGAAGGTGGAGCCGATGAACAGGGTGGGCACGATCTCCCCGCCCCGGAAGCCCGCGCCCAGGGTCACGGCGGTGAATATCATTTTCAGCGCGAATGCCCAAGGAACTCGGACCTCCCCCTCCAGCGCCAGCTCAATGACGCCGCCGCCTGCGCCGTTGTAGTCGCCGCTGCCCTCCACCAGCGTGAGGGCAATGACCAGCGCCCCGCCCGCCAGCGCCCGCAGGTACTGGTTGGGGATGTACTTTTTATAGAGGTGCCCGGCCCCGTGCATCAGCACGCAGAAGGCGATGGACATCAGCGCCGCCAGAATGGCCAGCGCCCCGCATTGGAACAGCGCCGCCGGCCCCACCTCCGGCACGCCCAGCAGATGGTACGCCTCGGCGGGCAGACCCAGGCAGCGCGGAATGGCGTCGGCCACCAGCGCGGACAGCAGGCAGGGAAACAGGGCGGAATAGTGCATATGCCCGACGTTGATTACCTCCAGGCTGAACACGGTGGCGGTGACCGGGGTGCCGAACAGGGCGGAAAACAGCCCCGCCATGCCGCACTGGATGATGGTGTTGACGCTGCGCTCCCCCAGGTGGAGCAGCCGTCCGATGCCGGCGGAGATGCTGCTGCCGATCTGGAGGGCGGCCCCCTCCCGTCCGGCGCTGCCGCCGGTCAGGTGGGTGAGCGCCGAGCCCAAAAAAATCAGCGGAGCCAGCCGTACCGGCGGCCGGTCGCCCCCCCGGACGCTGGCGATGATCTGATTGGTGCCGGTGTCATGCTCCAGGCCCGCCGTGCGGTAGGACCACACAATGACCAGTCCCGCGATGGGCATGCAGAACAGCAGCCAGGGATGGGCGGTCCGGAGCGCGGTGGCCTGGGCCACGCACCAGGTGAACGCCGCCCCGGCCAGACCGCAGGCGACGCCCGTCAGCCCCGCTAGCAGCAGCCACTCCCCCAGGGCCCGGGCGGAGGGCACAGCGGCCAGCAGCCGCGTTTTAAGCGCTTCCTTCATACGACCTCTTCCTTTCAGGTCACGGTTTCATCCCTCCTATTATACCACCGGTGTCAACAGGGAGAAATTCCCGGTTTATGGAAATGAATTGCTGAATCCGCGGTCATATTGCCATTTTGCCGAAGCTGAGGGAAAAAAGTTTGAAAAATTTTTCACAATACCCCTTCCCTTTGGCGAACCATTAGAGTATAATAATACCGCGCAAACCAAGCCCCACCATTATTTATAAGGAGTGATACCAATGAGCATCAAAGTAGGTATTAACGGTTTTGGCCGCATCGGCCGCATGGTTTTCCGCGCCAGCGTGAATCATCCCGAGATCGAGATCGTGGGCATCAACGATCTGTGCCCCGCCGATTACCTGGCCTATATGCTGAAGTATGACACCATGCACGGCCGCTTCGAGGGCGAGGTCTCCGCCACCGAGAACGCCATCGTGGTCAACGGCAAGTCCATCCCCATCTTCGCCGAGCGCGACCCCAAGAACATCCCCTGGGGCAAGCTGGAGGCTGAGTACGTGGTGGAGTCCACCGGCCTGTTCCTGACCCAGGAGAAGGCCCAGGCCCACATCGACGCCGGCGCCAAGAAGGTCGTCATGTCCGCCCCCTCCAAGGACAGCACTCCCATGTTCGTGTGCGGCGTCAACCTGGACGCTTACACCCCCGACATGAAGTTCGTGTCCAACGCCTCCTGCACCACCAACTGCCTGGCTCCCATCGCCAAGGTGCTCAACGACAACTTCGGCATTACCGACGGCCTGATGACCACCGTGCACTCCACCACCGCCACCCAGAAGACCGTTGACGGCCCCTCCATGAAGGATTGGCGCGGCGGCCGTGCCGCGGCCGGCAACATCATCCCCTCCTCCACCGGCGCCGCCAAGGCCGTGGGCAAGGTCATCCCCG
>CAJULJ010000002.1 GCA_910587395.1 uncultured Oscillospiraceae bacterium
TTGCGAACATTGAGAACAAGGGGCAGCACCCAAGTTTACAGATATTCTTTGAGCTAATGCTCCGCTACAATATATCCGTAGACCAGTTCCTTTTGGAAACGCCGCCGGAGAAGAACACGCAGCGGCGGCAGCTTGACGCACTCCTTGACGGTATGAGCGATACGGGCATACGGATTGTGAGCGCAACGGCAAGTGTCCCCATATTTTTGGACATGGGGACACTCTGTTAAATGTTCTCTAATGGAAATTTACTGAAACGAAACATCCGCTTTGCGTCTGTTCCGTTTCCGCTGGCCTATATTCCCTCGCCAATGACTGCGGAGGAAGGAGGAAAACCGCATAGCAATTTTTCACTGTCCCATTCAAATCATCAAGCGGAGCGTGGGCCGTTCGGCTGTCGCTGCCGCCGCCTACCGGAGCGGCGAACGGCTGACCAACGAGTGGGACGGCCTGACCCACGACTACACGCATAACGGTATTACTTCCATGGAACAGCTTTATGAAAAAGTCTCTGCCATGAATGACGCCTATTACGATTTGCGCGGCAAAATTGTGAGTGCAGAACGCCGCCTCTCCGTCCTGGATGAACGACTGGAAATGTGGGCGCAGTATGAAAAATACAAGCCCATCCGCCAGAAGCTGGACAAGGCGAAACCGGGCAAGCGGGAGAAATACCAGCAGGAGCATAGTGTCGAGTTAGCTAACTTTGATTCTGCCGCTGATTTTCTGAAAGGGCTGAAAGCGTCCGGCGAGAAAATCACGCCCAAGGCATGGCGGGCCGAGGCTGCGAAGCTGACCGCACAGAAGGATTTCGATTATCAGCAAATGCGGGATATGCGTGATGAAATTAAAGCCGTTGAAAATCTTCGCAAAGCCGCTGACCGATTGGCCCGTGAAGGGCAGCACCAGCAGAGGGAGACTGAACGATAACATTAAGATTTTGAAGAAAGGATTTTGCAAATATGGATATGAACCCGTGGGAGCGCCGCCAGAAGATTTTGGAGGCTCTATGCCTCCGGCGACATGATACTTACAGAAATCTGGCGCATGAGTTTAACGTCAGCACCGGGACAATTCGCCGTGACATTGTTGTGCTGACCTGTTCTTATCCGGTCGAAACCGTCAAGGGCCATCATGGTGGTGTCCGGGTTGCCGAGTGGTTTCACCTGGACCGCCGTTCGCTGAACTCTGCGGAGATCACATTTCTCCGCAGGCTGGGGGAATCCCTGGACGGCCCCGACCTGGAAATGCTCAACCGGATTATCGCCACGTTTTCGCACTGAGGGCAGTCGCCATGCAAATGAAAATCAGCGATATTAAAATCAATCCGGGAAGGCGCGACACCCAGCAGCGGAACGTGGAAGAACTGGCCCGGAGCATTGCCGCCGTGGGCCTGATGAACCCGATCACCGTCACCCAGCACAACACGCTTATTGCTGGCCTGTTGGATATGGCGCTCCATTCCGAGGCCGCACAGACTGACCAGCAGGGGCGGCGGTATCTGGAATTTTTCAACAAGACCGTCGCCCCTCATCTGACGGAGGGGACACTCCCCAGAATTTGAGGGGGAAATAAACAAGACAAATAGCAACAATTGAATGCTTATCCAGGAGGATGTTTCCGCTTGCCATCGTTCTTGCCGAACAGATCCAAAAACAGAGTGGGTATATCCAGATACACCTCGCCCTCTGCAATGGTCCACAGGCGTACGCTGTTTTTTCGAAGCTTCTCCCAATTCTGGAGTATCTCGTTCAGATCCCGGCCCAGGCAGGAGAGGCTTTCCAGCAAAAGCGCATCGACACACCCCTTTTCCATTGCCATATGGAGCTTTCGCAGACCGGGGCGCCCGAGATCCGACGCGTTTTCTACGTCGCCAGAGTGGCCCACAACTTCAAACCCCCACTCCGCCGCATGGCGCTCCAACTGACGCTTCTGCGAATTCAAAGCTTTTCCGTCGTTTTTCACCCAGCAGTAGAGCCAGGCCCGGTTCCCGCCCATCACAATGCCTCCCCATGAAAAGAACTGTTTTTCCATTTTTTCTGGATCGTTAAAAGCTCTCGCGTCAAACACCTTCGCCGGCGCCTGCTCAGGCAGACAAATAGAAGCCCGTACTCGAACTGTCCGCCCCGCCTCGGGGTGGCCCGCACCACTTTGCAGGGATAAACCGTGCACGCGTCCCCAGCGCTTGGCGCGATTTGCAGGCTGAGCGCCTGCCCCACAGGATAGACCCGCTCCGTCACAACGCAGGCCCCGCCGGCGCTGAGGTTGAGCAACTGGCAGGGTTGACGCCGTCCTGGGTCCACCTCCTCCCCCATACACACCACAGCGGGCGGGCACAACGGATACCGGCGGTGCTTCCTGTCCGTTCGGTAGGGGATGGCCTCCAGTTCCCCCACCGAACACGCCTCCCTGGAGGAACGGGCCACCCTGGCCCGCAGGAGGACCGGCTCCATCTGCTCATCATAGCACCTGACCAGTACAATGCCTCCCTTCTCTAGGATGGGAAAATCCCGCTCCCCTGACACCCGCCGCAGGGACAGCTCCGCGGGGCCAAGCTCCGCCAGGACGCCAAAGAGCAGCACCGTGTCAAAATCCTTCATCACCTCAACGAGCACCCCCCGGTCAAGCTGGGGAATGGAGTGTTTCGCTTCGGCTGCGGCGCGTTTGGAGCGTTTTGCCTCGCTTCGAGGCTGGCCCGAACCGCCGCAAATGCCTTTGATCCCTTTCACAGCCCCACCGCCTTTCCTCCGCGCCGCCATTTTTGCCCGCCTGTTCCAGCTCACTTTACAGAAAAACCAGAGTGAATGGAAGACATTTCGACCAAATGGGCAAAAAAGCCCCCTGATTGGAAATCCTGCCCGCTTGACAGTCCCGGTCCCTTCCAGTAAGCTAGGGATGGAGTTTACCGGATAAGGAGCTGAACACTGTGACGGTTTTGCGGGATATTTCTTTTCTGTGGTCGATGCTCCACGTTTTTGCCCTGTTTCTGCTTTTGTTCGAGCCGCGCCGCCCTTGGCGGTTTACGCTGGCGGTCAGCTTTGCCGGATTCGCGGCACTGCTGGCGGGCAACGCCCTCCTGATGGCTTGGATGGGCCCGTCGATCATCATGCGCGCCGCCTTTTTCACCTGCACGGTCCCTTCCGCGCTGCTGTTTTTCGCCCTGTCCCAGTACAGGGACGGGCGGTTTTTCTTCCTGTTCTGCCTCACCGACACCCTCTCCTTCTGGCTGCTCCAGATCACCAACTTCCTGGACCGGCTGACGGGGGACACCTATGTGGTGCTGCTGATCACCCGGCTGCTGGTATTCCCTCTGGCGGAATGGATGTTCTGGCGGTATCTGCGCCGCCCCTATCTGGAATTGCAGCGGAAGCTGGACAAGGGCTGGTGGCTGTTCGCGGCCGTTGGGGGCACCTACTATCTGCTCATCATGTTCACCTCTGTGCCGGTGGGGACGCCCATGCCGGACGCGGACGGGCTGATTCGCATCATCCTGGTGCTGATCCTGATGCCCCTGAGCTATTTCACGATCCTGCGCTCCTTGTGGCAGCAGATGTCGGAGAACCAGGCCCGGACAGAGCTGGAGATCCTCTCCACCCGGAACCGGCTCACCCTGGACAACCTGCGTATTTTGCAGGACAGCGCCCGGGCGCTGTCCCAGGCCCGCCACGATATCCTGGGCAACCTTGGGATACTCCAGAGCCTGAGCCGCCAGGGGGAATACGATAAGCTGGACGAGTATCTGGCCCTCCTCACCCGGCAGACCAGCCAGATCGTGCCGCTGAGGATTACCGCCCATCCCATTGTCAACGCCATCCTGTCCCAAAGCGCGGAACGGGCCAAGGGGTCCGGCACGGACCTGCGCTGCCAGGTGGAGTTGCCGGAGCGGCTGAGCGTCCCGGATGAGGATCTGGCGGCCTTCCTGATGAACCTGATGAGCAACGCCCTGGACGCCGCGGAGGAGATGCCTCAGAACCGGCCCCGATGGGTGGAGGTTACCATACACATCCGGGGAAAGTATCTCTTTATCGAGGGGCAAAACTCCTTTGCCCGGGTGCCGGAGCCGGGGGAGGACGGCGAGCGGTATCTCTCCCGAAAAGGAGCGGGCCATGGCTACGGCCTGCGCATCATGGAGAAGGTGGCCCGCCGCTATGAGAGCGAGCTGCACACACAGGCGGAAGACGGCGTTTTTGTGGCCCGAACCGCCCTGCTCATGCCTTCGGACGGGTAAAAAACGCCGCCTTTCCGGCTGGAAAGGCGGCGATCAATCTTTGAGGAAGGCAATGTATTGCTCAATGGCGGGCTTGTAAAATCGCTTGCTCACCGGGACGGTCAGTCCGCTGTCCAGCCGGGCCTCATAGCGCACCAGCTCGGTCACATGGGCAAGGTTGACAAAATAGCTGTTGTGGCACCGGCAAAAGCACCAGCCGGGCAGCTCAGGAGACAGCGTGCGCAGGGAGCCGTTCCACTCCTCCGTCCGGTCCCGCAGGTGGAACAGGACCCTGTGCTGGGCGGCTTCCACGGCGCATATGTCCCGATGGGACAGGGAGAGATGCCTGCCGCCCGATTTCAGGTAGAGGCGCGCGCCCAGATACCGGCGGCGGTAGTCCTCCCGGATAAGGGCGGCCAGCTTTTCCCCATCCACCGGCTTCAGCAGATAGTGCAGGGGCCGGGTGTCAAAGCTGTCGAACACATAATCCCGGTGGCTGGTGATGTAGATCAGGCGGAAGGCCGCCTGACGGCGGCGAAGCGCGGCGGCCACATCCAGTCCGTTGTCCTGGCCAAACTCCACGTCCAGCAAAAGGAGCTGATAGCGGTTCCTGTCCATCTCCAGGGCAGCCAACAGAGATTGGGAAGTGGAAAGGCAGTCTATGTCAAAATCTACGTGCCGTTCCAGCCCTTCGGCTTTCAGGCAGTCCGACACAAGATCCTCGGTCTCCCTCAGGAACAAGGGATCATCGTCTCCGATTGCGATGTGGTACATATATGCGGACCTCCTCTGTTGATGACGAAATGATTGAATATTATATCACATACTCACTGCGGCGGGATAGTGTTTTTGGAAAAAATCTACCACGCTGTAATCAGAGTGGAGCTTTCCGGCAAACGTGATTTTCTCGAAAAGATTTCTACAGGTGAGGGCAGAACACGGGTTCTCCGCCAATTTCCTCTCTGCCATACCCTCAACGGATTGCCCAAATTGCACCCCCAAACCGTGAAGCCCCGTGTCAGCCTTGTGAGGCGGTTTGTGCCCACCCCACAAGTCAGATGGCATCCGTACACCTCCGCAAGGCTGAAACGCGGTGTTGGGGCCTTTGTGGGCGATTGTAGCAAAGAGTGGTTTTTCGCTGAAACCTGAAGGGCAGGGCAGATAGCGACACCGGGAAGCTGGACAGGCCACCCAGCTTTTCGGTGAATTTTCAGACCTGCGCCAGCCCCAATTTGAAAGCAGGGGGTTCAGCGAATGACTGGGGCAAGGGCAGTCCAGAGGCTGGATTTAAGGGCGAAGGACAAAAGCAGGATAAAAGCCGGGCGTCACAAGTGACACCCGGCAGGTCACAGCGGCCCGCAGTGCGGGCCGCTTTTGGGCGTTTGCGGACCAGGGCAGGGATTCCGGGAACTGTTTGGAGAATTTGGCGGGTGTCCGCTTTTGGCGTCATTTCAGAGGGAAAAATTACGCTTTGGCGTCAGTTTTTCCCACAGCCTTACTGTCCCAACGGTTTGAGAAGGGATCTATCGCGGATCCAGGGCGTTTTGGGGCATAGAAATCAGCGTTAGGAAAGGACTGCCACTATCCAAAATTTACGCCGCCGAAAACAAAGAAGCGATTCCCCGAGCCAGAGTGTGAATTGCACCACTGTCTTCAAAGAGAAAGGCCGCCAGCACCGCTCAAAAAATATGTGTCTGTTCTGATAACTCTCTCCAAATCCAGTAGCTATTCCCAGCGAGGTGTGGTATGGTGTGTGGCTGCAAAGGAGGTGGAGAACATGAGGAAAACACTGGAAGATTTCTACTACGGCAACCTCACACCGGGTGAGCAGACGACAACCCCAGGTTCAGAATTGCAGCGAGCAATGGTCAAGGTTACTCAATGTGAACGGCAGCTCACTGAGCTATTGAACGAAGGGGAACAAGCTATCCTCAATGAGTTAGTCAGTGCCCAGCACATCGTAGACAGCATCACAGCGCTGGAAAATTTCATTCTGGGCTTCCGGCTGGGTGTGAGGATGATGGCCGAGTGTATGGATGGCAACGACGGTGATATCCGGGAGGTGACCGACCATGGCTAAGCGCAGGGCCAACGGAGAAGGGAACATCCGCAAGCGCAGTGATGGCCGCTGGGAGGGCCGCTACACGGCTGGCCGTGACCCGAATACCGGCAAGGTGATCTACAAAAACGTGCTGGCAAAAACCCAGAAGGAGTGCAAGGAGAAGCTGAAGCGGGCCATCGAAGAAAATGCAAAAGTAGATGTCATCAGAGCCAAGCAGTACACTGTAGGCCAGTGGATGGACGTGTGGTTCGAGAACTGCGCGAAAATCAAAGTTCGGCCTTCCTCCCACAAGACCTACCAGGGGTATATTGACAACCACATCAAGCCCAACATCGGTAAGATTCCACTCAGCAAATTATCCTCTCTGGATTTACAAAAGCTGTACAAAAAGCTGTTGAGCGGCGGCAGGGTGGAGCGGATCGAGTCCAAAAAGCAGCCCAAGGGTCTCAGTGCAAAAACCGTCCGCAACATAAACCAGGTGATCTCCTCCGCCATGGATTTCGCCATCGACCAAAAGCTGATTATCACCAATCCTACAGATGGATGTGCCTTGCCCAAGCTGGAGCACCGGGAGATGAAAACCCTGCCCGCTGAGCAGCTGGCGTCTTTTCTCCACGAAGCCAAGGAAAGCGGCGTGTTCGAGATGTACTACATCGAGCTGGCCACCGGGTTGCGGCGGGGTGAGCTGCTGGGCCTCAAATGGGAGGACATCGACTGGGAGAACGGCACGATTCAGGTGCGCCGCCAGATCGCCCGGATCGACGGCGAAGTGGTAGAGGCCCCGCTCAAGACGAAAAACTCTTACCGCAGCGTGTCTATCGCACAGGACGCAGTGGAGATTCTCAAAGTGCAGCAGGGGAAAACCAACAGCGAGTATGTGTTCCCCTCGCCCACAGGCGGCCCTATTTCGCCGGACAGCGTACTCAATATGCTCCACCGGGTGCTGAAACGGGCGGGCCTTCCGAAAATCCGCTTCCACGATATGAGACATACGTTCGCCACAGTAGTGTTGCAAAATGGCGTGGATATCAAGACCGTTTCCGGGATGCTGGGTCACTACAGCGCGGGGTTCACGCTGGACACCTATGCCCATGTGACCACCCAGGCACAGCGTCAGGCGGCGGATACCATGGCGAATATCCTCTCCAGTGCTGTTGAGAACTAAAGAATCGTTTCCCCGTATGGGTCAGCGCTTGGGTCAAAGCGCTGACCCATTTTTTGACCCAGATTATTTTCAGAGAAAAGCGAAGAAAAGGCCCTGAAATCTTGCGATTTCAGGGCCTTTTTGGTTGCGGGGGCCGGATTTGAACCGACGACCTTCGGGTTATGAGGCGCCAGAAGAATGTCTCATACGTCTTACCCAGTCTCATATGTCTCAAAAAGTACCCATTTTTGAGATTTGTGATAACTAATGAGACGCACGTCTCACCGGGTTTGCATCGATAAGCATCGGATAAGCATCAGTGCATCAAAAATTTTTGCGGATTTTCTTCGGGTTAGGGAAGCCCGATGGTCAAAGTTTTCAACGAAAGGAAAATTAAAAATGAGGAACAATTTTGAGCAATATGGGACGCTGCTGGATAGTGCATCCGAGGCAACAGAAGCCTGCTTGGACATGGAGGGCGGGGCGTTTTTCTGGTCTGGACTGGAGATCTGATCCTTTGCTAATATTCACACAAGCCCTTTCCATTCGAAATGCGCTATATTACCCTACTCCCAATTGGGCTCTGGAAATGTTGTATCTGTAAATTTCGGAACATTGATGAATCCAATCTTCTTCTGCTCTTCCAATTTAGGAAAATCCATATCCACCCAAATCCAGTCCAGAAGGGTTGCGGGAGGCAGGGCCTGGGGATTGGCCCGGTGGAAACAGCGATAGCAGTCGGCCCGTTCCTTCAGCCCGGGGCTTTTTAACGCAATGCCCAGCCGCTCTAACGCATCGGCCAATTCATCCGGCCGCCAGTCATGTGCGGTCATTTTATGCGCGCTCTTTCGAGAAGTAAACGCATTCAAGATCGCAAACAATTTATACAACGCGTCGACCGCCTCATCTTTGCTCTGCGGTTTCGTGTTGCGCACCTTTCCCCGCTTGCAGCGGCATTGATCATACGGGCCACAGTTCTTTCCGTTCTTTGTTTTCGTTGCTTTGCGATAGGTAACTGATTCAATGATGGGCAGGTGGGCAACCAAGATTAAGGGCTGAAGCATAGATTCCGGCCTTGGCCGGCCACCGGATGCCGCCAGAGGATTGACATCACAAATCACAAGCGCCTGTTCCTCTTTTCCCAGCGCCCCGTGCCCCTCCTTTGCATCAAACTGCCGGTAAATGCCGGGAAGCGCGCCATGGTAGGGCGTGTAGTCCGGCATAAACGGGCTTTTCCCCGCATCGTTCCTTTCCCAGCAATCCGTGCCAATAAAACAGCTTTCCCCCCGAGAGCTTAGTCCTACCGCATTGCAAAATACTGTAGTGAGACCGGTGGCCAAATAGCCGGCCTGACCGGTCACATAATAGTCAACTGTCCGTGTGGTGTAGGCCGGAACCAGCAGGATCGGAGTACGCCCGTATTTTCCCAGCCCATTGCTTACTCTACCGGTTTCCCCTGGATAAGAGGGCTTCATCTGAACAAGAGATGTGTGCTCTCCAATGGTTTGCAGATCGGCTCGCACGGTGTCCATCTGTTTCTCAATTCCTGAAGATATCCCGGAAAAGCGCTTTTGCAGCATATCGTAGACCTGTGCGAAAGCGGTTATATTGCCTGGATTGGTTGCCAGAAATACCTCCGCGCAGATCAACTCCATCACATCATCCCGGGCATCTCCATACAGCCGTCCTCCCAGATGGGTTGGGTCCTTCATAACGGGATTCAATTTCCTGGTATGCGGATTGATCAATTCCTCCATGGAAATGGATGGATACTTTTTGCACCGCTTCCAATATAAAATGGGGTACTCCTGCTTTGGGCCATTCTCAAATGAAAGCGCGGGCTTTGTGCAGATAATGGGGAGAACCGCTTTACAATCCTCGCTCTCTTGGTTCAGGTCTTTCAAGGCTTCATGCTCATATTTTCGTCCGGGGGCCAGCCGACAGGTACCGGCCCAGACAGAAAATTGATACTGGCGCTTTTTTATCGTCTCCAATATCCACTGCGCCGTTTCCATCCGAACAGAATACTCCGGTAGTACCAAGATATCAACTTTAAACTGATCGCATGCGGAGAATACCGCTTCCAGCAGTTTTTTTCTGCGGTATTCTGAGCAACTGTATAGCCGGTAACGGTGCCGTTTCGCTGTTTCGCTGTTCCAACGGCTGGGGTCCCGCTTGAAACCCGGGAGCGACAGTTCATTCTCTTGATCCGTGCAGCATTCTGCTAGGGGATGGACATAGCTGTCATCCACGTCAAATTGGAAAAACGCAATGCGGTCAACATTTCCGTTGAGATTTTGCCGGGAGGTCCAGGAATGCCGCTGCGCATTCTGAAATTTTTTCAGATCTTCCCGGAATGAGGAGTCTGGAAGTGCGCTTTCATCTGGACCCGATGGGTCCGTGGTGGGCGGGGCTCCAGCCGCCAACTGGTCATGGACCGCTGCTTTCGAATCTGGGGGAACCTCAAGGTCTGGCTGCTCGGATATAGGCTTTTCCAGGATGGGTGAGGTCTCGGCAGCGGGGTGTTTAGAGACGATTGGCTCAATCAGTGCGTGGTTCGACGTAGCTCCGGCTATTTCTTCGGGTTTACAGGGTATGGACAATATCTCCTCCTCTGCCCCCAAGGGACGGAGTTCTTTCCACGCCAGTTCGGCCGCTTTCCGCATCACAGCAGATACGCTCAGCACTTGATCGTCAAGCACAGTCTGTGTCCAGACACGTTCTCCATTGCTCCCTTCATATTCTGGCATTTGCGAACCATCGTGCAGAACGGAGACAAATTGAGGGGGAACCGTCAATTTGGTAGTGGGCTCCAATCGGATTGAAATCTGCGTCTTCAGCTGGCTTTGCCGTCCAAAGGACAGCGTATCGGTGCATTTCAGGCGAATTTCAAAGTCCAGCATTTCATCCAGGCAGTGCAGCCGCTCCAAAATGCGGTCTGCCTCTGCGCGTCCTATGAGCAGAGGCATAAGCCCATCATAAGGAAAAGGCGCATCTTCCGAGTCAGAGTTCTTGGGAAACAACAGTGCGCCCGCTTCACTCCATATGGCCCGGACCTCATCTCCACAGTTCTTTCTTGGTTCTGGGTGGAGCCGCGGCGACACCATCTCCTGCCCGTCCAGCTCCAGTATCCACGCCAGCAGCAGGTACCAGCCGGCCGGTGTGATCTGCTCCAGTTGATAATTGCCATGCCCGCTCTGATAGCGTACCATCAGGCTTTGCACGCGCTGTGCCTGCTCCTGCTGCGAGTCCTCACTGCCGAACAGGAGAACCGCTTGTTCCACTTGACTTTGTAAAAGCGGCAGCGGCAGCGGACGGGCCTGAAGCCGCCGCATCTCGTCGCTGTCCATGGCCCAGGCGCACTCCAGAACCCGCATGCGGATATCAAGGCAGACTGCCCGAAGCAGCGCCGAAGACCCCATTGCGTGAATGGCGTCAAAGCCGTCTCCCTTTATTTGAAGTAGCCGGCAGCCTATATCTCTCCATGCGGCCACACTGCGCCGCAGAGGAACATCCAGCGAGGGTGCGGCCGAATATTTCAATAGAACTGCGTTCAAACGCAGGCATTCGTTTTGGATTGTTGTGACGGCCCACCTCTCCATAAACGCAGAATCCTCACCAGGCAGGAACCTGGAATGCCCCCAGCTCAATCGAGCGGCCATCAGCCGGTCCATCAGCGCTATCTCCAGCAAAATGTCTTTTCTTTGCTCCACAGGCGTCCTGGCAAAGAGACGCCAAGTATCTATTGTGCGCTGCACTGTCTGTCCAAAAGAATTTTCACTCAAATCAGGTAGGTATGACTGCATCCGACGTCCGGTCAGCCGGCCTATTCCGTAGGAAAGCACCTCCAGCAAATCGCCAGACAGACCCTCTTCAGCCGGATACTGCCGAAGATTCAGAAGATCTTCCAACAGCAGCGCTGCGGCCCGATCCGCCTTCCCCGGCCCCTTGCTGATTGGCGCCCACTTCAGAAAACGGCTTGCGCCCGCCAAGGCAACGCCAAGAGGTTCTGTCCAGCCAGTCTGATAATAGGTCAAGGCGTGGAGATTGCCGTTTTCGTCGCGGAAAAGGTGGTGCTTTGATATAAGGGGGACGGATTTTTTGAGAAAAGAACACAGTGTTTCATAAATATCCGCGATTTCTTCCGCCAAGTGGGGCGTCCATTCTTCCATGGGACCTGTCAGCGGTGAGCGCAGGGCATTCCATCCGCCACCCTCAAGCTCAGCATGATAGATGGACCAGCGCTCGGAAACGGAATCGGGCGATAAGGTCCACTGCAGGTCAGTTGCCTTTATGCATCTTTGAGTTTTCTCATGCGGACGGATATCCGCGCAGTAAGCGGAGCGTTGGCTTATGGCGAAAATGCCCGGATAAGAGGATTCCTGCCTTGGAACGGGAGGAACCGGCAGATAATTCATCCCACTTTCCGCTGAAAAAAGCGCGGCGGGCATAATAGGATTTGTGGAAATTACTTCTGGCAGATAGTCCTGCTGAAGAAAGTTGCTCAATGCTTGAAGGGCAAGCCTCGCGTCTTCTGGTGAGACGGCGCTTTCTGCCTCGCCGGTCAAAAAACAGAGCCGTTCGATTTGCCGGATTTTTGGAGCGGTCCCCACCCCAGACCTTGTATGTCCCATAAACAAACTGCCCAATTCCCGGAACCACTCGATTTTGGTACAGCAATTCAGACAGGACGTCAGATGGTGGAACAGCTGAAAGTCATCGGACTCATCCTTTGGGAAATCGTCAAAAAATGGGGGTCTCTCCTCCCAGCCGGGGGTGGGTTGAACCGACAGGGCCATATACTGCCAACGCAGGAGGTACCGTTCCAAATCTGAACCAAATTCTTTTTCCCGCGTATATGTCCAGTGTGGTCCCTGCTGTGCCCCGCCATCCCCCCTCCATAGGTTAACCTGTGCCAACGCGTTCAGTTGGAGCACCTTAACTGACAGAAACGCGGCGTTTTTCCCGTCTGTATTTCGATATGTCTGCTCCGCCTGCCGGATGCTTGTGCCTTCGGCAATATGCAGTGCCGCTTCCCGCCGGACTTTTTGCCGTGACATCTGTTCTTCCGCCGGAAGCGTGGCCGGGATGTTACGCTGGAGCAGAATTAAGAGCCCCTCCAAAAAAGCGAGCGGTTCCACATCCTGCCGGCTGAGGATGGAGCGCAGGGTACCCATCCGCTGCCTCTCCTGCCGCCATGCGGCGGAAAAGGTGTCGTATAAGCTGCCTGGAACGTCTTTCAGAGCTATCAAATGTTCCAGCAGAAGGGCCGCCAGACGAGATACGTCTCGATAGCGAATATTCTCCGTCCGGAAACAGGCGGCGAACGCTTCGTCAAAACGCTCCGGAGTGGCTAGAATATCCGCAGCGCTTTTTAAAATGTTGAGTGCGTCATGCCGGTCCACCACATAGGGTTCATACCCGTCGCCCCAGAGCTCATCAAGCGTGTCCTCCGGGGCCATCTGGGAGGCGGATACGCCCAGACCGCCCCGTTCGTCCAGCAGCCACCAGCGAACTTCCTCCTTATCTACCGCGCTGGGATGGTCAGTTTTTGGGCTCAATTCCAGCTCAATTTCACGAAGATATGTGCGAATCATCTCTTCGATGTTTGCCAGAACGGAAGAGTCGGAGGCTAGAATTACCATATCGTCCACATATCGGGCATACCGCACCCGAATTCGTCCAACTTCACAGCCAGCGTTTATCTGATTGACGTATTGGGACACTTTCCGGTCCAGCGGAAAGAGAAGCACATTTGCTGCGTAAGCGGAAAGCGCTGGTCCCTGAGGTATCCCCAGCAGAGGATCTTCCATTTGCCTGCGAGCCCCGGTCTGAGGGTCAAGATATGTCCAGCCAAACAGCCGGTTCAGCAGAATATCGGTGATTTTCTCCGCTTGCACCTGCTTGTTTTCACCGCTGTTATTTTCCCGCTTAAGCCTCCGGAATGCGTTCTGCGAGTAACCGAAGGCCTCGGCCAAAGGATCGATCAGCACATCGCGGACAAAATATTTGCGGATATTGTCGTAATACCCTCGAATATCCAGCTTTACGCGGTAAATTTTCTCCTCTTCCAGGAGGTCGATCCCATCTCTTAGAAAGGAAATAAAATCCTTCCAGCAGTCATAGTAGTGCCGGAACAGGCCATCGGTAGGCGGCCGCTCCCGCCGGAGGACAGGCATGTCCACCTGGTAGGCAAAGCTGACCGCCTTGCAGTCCATATCCTGGAACGTATCCATATATCCCAGGCCGGTGGTATACGTGCCTCCGAGAAGCGGGTCATACCGAACAGCGGGAATGGAGCGGGCATATCCAGGGAAAATGTCTTCCTGGAGCAATTCGTTTAAGAGATAGTGCTGGAGCAGCAACTCCTCATGGTCCGGGAGCGCTTTCAGGCGGTCCTGGTCCGCATCCTTCGGTGTATTGAACGCGAGCAAAGGCTGGGCTGGAGGCATCTGCCGGAGTTCAGGAAGCAGATCATCAAAAACCCGGCCCACCAATTCGATTCCCGCCAACAGCCGGTCCCACGAGGCGTCGTCCTGAGCCATGGGCTCCTGCTGGTAGCCGGTTCGCGCCATTTCCAGTGCAAGCGGGTAGGGTGATCCATATGGCTCCTCCGCGCCACTCATTCCGCCTGAGGCGGAATTGGGGGCCCGGCCGCGCAGGCGCCGATCTAGTAAGTCAACAGCAAAACATTTTTCCTCCGGGCCTGCGAGATCGGCATAAAACTCCAACAGATCCTTCCAAACCAAATCACTGAATAAGTTATCAATTTGATTCAGAATACGAACCCGGGCCAAAAAAGATAGCCGATCCCATTGGCTTTCAAGGGTTTGGGGGCCAAAGGCCAATGTATCGCGGTCGATAAACCGCCGCAACAGGAATTCCATGGGATGAAGACTGTGTTCTTCCAGCCATGCGGGAGCCTGTTCTCCGCTGATTTCCTTCAGAAATTCATCCGGATCCTTTTGGGGGGTGTCCTCCAGGGAGAGAACGGATTTCGAAATCAGGACTATGCTCAACGGCGTATCACGAAGAACCTCGCTGCGCCAGACGGAGCGGAGCGCCTGATACGCGCCCTCTACCCCCGCTTTGTCAGAGTCAAAAAAGCATCGAAGCTCTATTGGCCGATTCCATTTGCGCTGCTGCTCCGCAAATTGCTCCAGAATACGAAGCTGCCCATTGGTCAACCTGCTGCCCAGCACAGCCGTTGCATCCAACCCTAAAGATTCCAGCCGCAACGCGTCAAACAAGCCCTCGACCACATAAAGGCAGCAATTGTCATTACCCTTTCGGGCACGGTTCCATCGTGCGGACACCGCATCCATTCGGTAGAGAAACGTATCCTTTTTCAGGCCCTTGGTATAGAGATATTTGGGCTTGTCGTTTTCTGACCGGCTCCGCCCGGCAAACCCGATAACACGTTGACTGATATCACGCAGGGTAAACAGCAGCCGTTCCTTAAAAAAATAATCTTGGTAGGGCAAAACGTCGTCAGCGGATGCCTGGTAATCTCGTTGAATCAGTTGAGCCTGGAGCAATCCACTCTGCTCTTCCCGGGTTGCCTGGGAGCACAGAACGTTTCCGTTTGTCCCATAGACCTCTGCTTTTCGTAAAAAGCTTGGCAAATATCCTCGTTCAGTGGCTATCTTAACAGGAATCTTGCTATGGCTTGCGGCATAATAGTCTCGGGCAATTTGCGCCGGCGTTTGGTCCGGCTGGTGGCCTCGGCGTTTAACAGGTTTTTGACCCAAAACAAAAGGAAACTGATCTTCCACCCAAGCAACGGATTCCTGAAAGTCAATGCCTTTCACTTCCTGAACGAGAGTAAAGAGGTCGCCGTGGGCCTGGCAGGCATAGCAATGGTAGTGGTCCTGATAAATATGAAGCGATGGCGTCCGATCATTGTGAAAAGGGCAAAGTGCACGCGCATTCGCTCCATGTCCTTTGATATGTAAATCCAATCTGCCGCACACGTCGGGTAGCGGGATGCTTTCCCTGATATAACGTAAATAATCCGATTTCATAGCTGACATTCGATGCCTCCCCCTTTTGAAAAATGCATTTGACATCATCACTTTAAAATTATAATGCAAAATACGACAATTTTGCAACCAATATATTGAAAAATTTTGCTTTCTAAAGGTCCCTGATCGACCTTTGGAGTAACAGGAAACTGTTGAAACAATGAGTGAAAACAAAAATGAAGCCAACCTCGCTATGAGGCTGTTCTTTTGGCGGCAGAGTAGCCTCCCATTGATCGCAGGGGCACCATCAGGTTTTTCCTTAACTATATTGCAGGAGAATTATTCTCTTGATTCCAAATTGCGGGAAAATCCTTATATGGTGTAGAAATAATTTGCATATTAGCCCTTATTTGCTATATGTTCGTTTTAAGCAAAAATTGTAGCACTCTATATCGTTAAGATATGATACAATGTGTTTCGCCAAAAATACAGGAAAGAAGGCGAAACATATTGAGCAGATCACAAACCGGACATGTCCGGCAACGAAAAAGTGGGCTTTGGGAAGGGCAGTACGTTTACCAAAAGGAACACAGGAGCATCTATGGTATAACACAAGAGGAGGTATTACAGCAGTTGGATGAAATTATAGCATCGATCGAAAACGGAAATTACATTCGTCCAAACCAGCACACACTGATTTCCTGGCTGAGGGAATGGCTGCATACCTATGCCAAACCGACTTTACGGCCAGCAACATTCACAAACTATGAGGTGAACATTGAGCGGCATTTCAATACTGAGTTTGGTAAGGTCAAGCTAAAAAACGTATCTACACGGATGCTGCAAGATTTCTTTAACGAAAAATTAGTTTCGGGCAGGGCAGATAAAAAGCCTGGCGGTCTGTCCCCAAAAACACTGAAAAATATGCGATACATGCTTTATGTGGCACTTGACCAGGCATATTATGACCAATTGATTCCGTTCAATCCTGTCAACGGCGTGCGATTGCCGGTGCCAGAAAGTCCAGAACAACGAGTTTTAAGGCCAGAAGAAAAAGAACAGGTTTGTGCTTATGCGGCAACAATCCGAACACTTGCGGCCCAAGGGGTTGTTCTTCTTTTAACCTGTGGGTTACGGAGAGGGGAATTGTTGGGGCTGCAATGGAAAGATGTGGATGTGGAGAATGGCATCATAAAAATCAGGCACACACTGTCCCGTCTTGAAAAATTTGATGTCACTAAGTCGGCATATCCGTATATCCAACTGGACACCTACGCACCGAAAACAAACCGAACCGCTATCTATTTAGGGCCGGTCAAGACAAGAAAAGCGGTCCGCACGATTTACCTACCGGTGCGGGCAAAGGCAGCTCTCTGTGTGATTCGTGCAATCAGCGCAGAATTTGCGAACGAAAAGCCGAACTTCAATCTCCATAATTTGGTGTTTTGCACGAAGGCGGGACATCCGCTTGACGCCAAAGTTCTTGAAGAAGGTTTTCAGAAGATTCTTGCTGAACTCCAGTTCAAGAGCGTCAACCTTCATGCAACTAGGCATACCTTCGCAACCGAGGTATTGCAAAAGACTACAGATATTATTACGGTCTCCGAAATCCTGGGGCACGCGAAGCCTTCCACCACGCTTGATATGTACGGGCATACCTTTGACGACCGGAAGCGTGCGTTGATGGAACAGATGTAGAGGCTGATTTATCAATCAAACAATGAAATACAATTCCGGTACATCGACGGTACGGGAATTTAAAGTCATGCAAAAAGTTAAGAAAAACCGCTGATTTCTCACGAAATCAGCGGTTTTATGGTTGCGGGGGCCGGATTTGAACCGACGACCTTCGGGTTATGAGCCCGATGAGCTACCAGACTGCTCCACCCCGCGATATGAAATTGGTGCCGGAGACCGGGGTCGAACCGGCACGGGATCGCTCCCACGGGATTTTAAGTCCCGGGCGTCTGCCAATTCCGCCACTCCGGCTTGTCAAGGCTAGACTATGATAGCACGTTTTGCAGGCCATGTCAACCCCTATTTCTCCGCTCAAGGAGTTCTTTTTTTGCCGAACGTCCGGCACTTGACGAATTGGGCCAAATATGCCAAACTATCACTGTAAGGAGGCGTTCCCTATGCACAATGAGCTGACCGAAAAGGACATTGAGCTGATGCGTCAGGAGCTGGAGTACCGCAGGACGGTTTTGCGACCCCAACTCATTGAAGACGTGCAGACAGCCCGTGCCTTCGGTGATTTAAGCGAAAATTTTGAATATAAGGCGGCAAAGAGGGACAAAAACCGCAACGACAGCCGCTGCCGTTATCTGGAAAGCATGATCAAAACCGCCGTGGTCATTTCCGGTGACTCCGCCGAGGGTACCGTGGGGCTGTACGACAAAGTCACCTTCTATGTGGAGGAGGACGATGAGACCGTCACCTGCCAGATTGTCACCACCATGCGCCAGGACGCGCTGAAAAACCTCATCAGCAAGGAGTCTCCGGTGGGCAAAGCCGTGCTGGGCCGCCAGGTGGGTGAGCGTGTGACAGTGCAGGTCAACGACAGCTACAGCTATGACGTGATCATCCAGTCAATTGAACCCGGCGAAGATACGGGAGAGGCTCCGTTGGTGGGTTTTTGACACGGTACCGGGCCGGATATTTGATTTGTAAGTGCGCACCGCGCTTTTGTAAAGGAGATGGAGCGAATGAACCGCACCACCCCTCGACGCAATGCGATCCTGCTGCCGACGGCGGCCCTGTTCGGACTGGCACTGGTCGTCTTTGGCTTCTGTCAGGCGTCTTTGTCTGAGATATTGTCCGGCCTGTATACCATTTTTGAGATGGAGGATGTACTCATCACCGATTACATCGCCGTGGCGGGAATCGGCGCCGCCTTTACCAACGCGGGGCTGGTCACTTTGGCGAGTACGGTCATACTCCAGGCGTGGGATAAATCGCCCAACGGAGCCACCATGGTCACCATCGGGCTGATGTCCGGATTCTCTCTGTTTGGCAAGAATCTGGTCAACATGTGGCCCTGCTTTTTTGGGACGGTGCTCTACGCCCTTGTGAAGCGGGAGAGCTTTACAAAGCATGTCAACCTAGCGCTCCGGGGTACCGCTCTGGCTCCCATGGTGAGTTTCATGACGGTGCGTTTCAGCCCCTGGCTGGGGATCGCGGTGGGGCTGTTGGTGGGGTTTCTGCTGCCTCCGGTGGCGGAGCACGCCCACCGGGTGCAGAACGGCATGAATTTGTACAGCGTGGGCTTTTCCTGCGGGCTGCTGGCTATGATGATGGTGCCCGCCTTCAAGGCTTTCGGCCTGGACCCAGCCTCCGCCCGCTACTGGTCCACTGGGAATAATCTGCGGCTGGGACTGGCGCTGACGGCGCTGTGCATGGTGTTTATCCTGGGCGGATTGGCCCGGGGACCCAAGCGGGTGCTGGTCAAGTACTGGGCACTGCTGCGCACCTCCGGACGGGTGCCCAGCGACTACGTGCGCACCTTCACCCCGGGCCCGGTGCTGGTGAACATGGGGGTGAACGGCCTGATTGCGACCGGTTATATCCTGTTCACCGGCGGCGACCTGAATGGAGCCACCATCGGCGCCATTTTCACCATCATCGGCTTCTCCGGTTACGGAAAGCATGCGTTCAACATTGTCCCCGTCATGGCGGGGGTGCTGTTGGGCAGCCTGACCAACCATGTGGACCCCAACAGCAGTTCCCTCCAGCTGGCGGGACTGTTCGGCACCACGCTGGCCCCCTTTGCGGGGGTGTTCGGCTGGCCCTTCGGGGTGCTGGCGGGGTTGATCCACTCGTCGGTGGTGCTCCACGCGGGGCTGCCTCTGGAGGGGATGAACCTCTACAACAACGGCTTCTCCGGGGGCTTGGTGGCCATCGTGCTCTACCCCATTCTCACGGCGCTGGTGGAGAGCCGCCGGCCGGTGCTTCTGGAGGAGGACCTGTTTGCCATGTTTGCCTCGGACGCCCCCCAGCCCCTGGAGGAGCTGCCGGGGAAGGAGAAGCGGCTGGGCAGGGACCGGCGGTCCGGCGCAGAGCGGCGGGTCGGGAACAAGGAGTGGAGCGAAGAGGACCGGCGGTCCGGTAACGACCGGCGGACCGGTGAAGACCGGCGGTCCGGCGAAAAGGAATAGGAGAAGCCCCGGCCAACGGCCGGGGCTTCTGCGTTTACATTTGAAAAATAATCCCGGCTAAAGCCGCCAGCCCGATGAAGCAGATGGGGTGCAGCTTTTTCAGCGGCGAGAACTTTACCAGCACAAAGATGACAACAGCCAGTATAATGGCGGGCCAGTAGAACGGCTCATACTTGGGCACCACCAAGCCGGGGGCCATCTCCGGCCCAGCAACCTCATGGAACATCAGCGCGATTTTTGCCACCTGGAGGAGCGCCGCAGTAATGAGGGCCACCGACGCGGCCCGCAGTCCGTAGAACACCGCGTCCACCGCCTTGGACTGGCGGAACTTCTGGAGAAATTCAGCGATGATGAGGATGATGACGATGGAGGGGAAGACGAGTCCCAAGGTGGCGATGACGCCCCCCGGCACTCCGGCGGTATGGAAGCCCACGTAGGTGGCCATATTCACCCCCATGGGGCCGGGGGTGGACTCGGAGATGGCGATCATGTTGGCCAGATCGCCGGGGGCAAACCAGCCCGTGCGCTCCCCCAGGTCGGTGAGGAAGGGGATGGTGGCCAGGCCCCCGCCCACGGAGAACAGCCCCACCCGGCAGAATTCCAGGAACAGTTGGACGAGTATCATTTCTTGAGCCCCCCTTTCGCCCAGCGGACGCACAGCCCCGCCACCCCGGCGGCGACCACCAGGAATACCGGGGACATCACGAAGCCCAGCACCTGCCCCAGGGCCCCTTGGGGCAGGGAGAAAAAGGTGCCATACCCGGCCAACACCAGAACCACGGCGTAGATGATCCGGGTGGGCCAGTCGATGACGGCGTTTTTGAACAGCTTGATGACGCTGGAAGCGATCAGCGCCACCACCCCGGCCCGGACGCCGTTGAAAGCGTGGGCCACGAACTCCAGGTGCATGAAGTTTTGCAGGAAAGCGGCGATGACCATGATGATGGCCAAGGAGGGGAACACCAGCCCCAGGGTAGCCATCACGCCGCCCGCGACGCCCGCCTGGCTGCGGCCTACGAAGGTGGCGGTGTTCACCGCGATGATGCCGGGGGTGCATTGGCCCACGGCGTAGTAATCGGCCAGTTCGCCCTCGGTGGCCCATTTTTTGTTTTCCACCAGCTCCCGCTGGAGAATGGGCAGCATGGCGTAGCCGCCGCCAAAGGTGCACACGCCGATGCGGGCGAAGGTGAGAAACAAATCAAGCAGTAAGTTCATTCAAGTCCCTCCAATTCATCCAGCCACAGCTTTGCCGCCGCGTCGCTGGGCATCCGCCAGTCTCCCCGGGGGGAGAGGGTCACCGACCCCACCTTGGGCCCGTCGGGCAGGCAGGAGCGCTTGAACTGCTGGGAGAAGAAGCGGCGGTAGAAATTTTTCAGCCATTTCAGCAGGGTTTCCCGGTCGTAGCGGTCCCCCAGGGCGTGCACGGCAAGACGGAACACTTTGCGGGGCGGAAAGCCCCAGCGGACGGCATAATAAAGATAGAAGTCATGCAGCTCATAGGGTCCCACCAAATCCTCAGTCCGCTGAGAAATCTCCCCGTCCTTGGGAGGCAGCAGCTCGGGGGAGACGGGGGTGTCCAGAATGTCCTGGAGCACATCTCCGATGCGCCCGCCCATGCGGTTCGCCTCGTAGGCCACCAGATGGCGCACCAGCGTCTTGGGGATGGAGGCGTTGACGGCGTACATGGACATGTGGTCCCCGTTGTAGGTGGCCCAGCCCAGGGCCAGCTCGGACAGGTCTCCGGTGCCGATGACCAGCCCGCCCCGCTGGTTGGCCAGGTCCATAAGCACCTGGGTGCGCTCCCGGGCCTGGGCGTTCTCAAAGGTGACGGACTGGTCCTCCATGGACTGTCCGATGTCGGCAAAATGCTGCTTGACCGCGTCGCCGATGTTCACCTCCCGGAAGTCCGTCCCCAGCTCCAGGGCGAGGACCTCCGCGTTGGAGCGGGTGCGGCGTGTGGTGCCGAAGCAGGGCATGGTGACGGCTAAAATTCCTTTCCGGTCCCGGCCCAGCATATCAAAGGCTTTGGCGGTGATGAGGATGGCCAGGGTGGAGTCCAGCCCGCCGGACAGGCCCACCACGGCGCAGGAGGCGTTGGTGTGCTCCAGCCGCTTCTTGAGGCCCAGGGCGGCGATGGTCAAAATCTCCTCGCACCGCTCCGCCCGGTGGGTTTCGTCCGCCGGGATAAAGGGAGTGGGGGAAATGGGGCGGGTGAGTGTGGTGTCAGCCATGTCCAGAGAGAAGGGAGTACGCCCAATGCCCAGTGCGTGAGCGGCCTCTATGGGGGTCTGGGGGATGGGAGTAAAGGTATTGATGCGCTGGCGTTCGTGGACCAGCCTGTTCACGTCAATTTCTGCGGCTGTCAACCCGGCGCCAAAACGTTTCTCCGTTAGCGGGGTCCCATTTTCCGCCACTATGTTATGTCCGGAGAAAACCAGGTCGGTGGAGGATTCACCCGTCCCGGCGTCGGCATAAACATAGCCGCACAAGCACCGGGCAGACTGGCCTGTGACCAGAGAACGGCGGTAATCGGCCTTACCCGCCACCTCATCGGAAGCGGATAAATTCAGAATGAGGGTGGCGCCGCACCGGGCCAGAGCGGTGGAGGGCGGTTCGGGCGCCCACAAATCCTCACACAACTCCACGCCCACTACCAAATTGGGCAGGCTTTCACACTCAAAAACCGAGTGGGGGTAAAAACAGACGTATTGTCCGCATAGTTCAATGGCGGCGTCAATTTCGCAGCCAGAGGTAAACCAGCGCCCCTCGTAGAACTCCCCATAGTTGGGGATATAGGTCTTGGGGACCAGCCCCAGAATGGAGCCTTTTTGTATTACTACGGCACAATTATACAGCTTGTTGTCCCAGCGGCTGCGCACCGGCATCCCCAGCGCCGTGAGCAGGTCCAATTCTGCCGTCTCCGTCAAAATGCGCTCCAGAGCCCGCTCCGCCCCATCCAGCAGGGTGGGCTGTAAAAACAGGTCCCCGCAGGTGTACCCGGTGACGCACAGCTCCGGCAAGGCCAGCACCTTTACTCCCTGTACCGCCGCTTCCTTCATCAGCGCGATGATCTGCCCTGCGTTGTAGCCGCAGTCCGCTACCCGTATCTTCGGTGTGCCCGCCGCCACCTTTACAAAGCCGTCCTTCATAAACCGGCCCCCTTAAAAAGTAAATATGTTTTATTGTGTCTTTCAGAACGCGCGTGTTTTCGCTGCCGAACGGTCCCGCTCGTTGACCGCTCGGTCTGTCAGCGGTCTGGAGGTTCTTTTTCGGTTCCTTTTTTTTGGCAGGAAAAAGGAACAGCGGTATTTTACCCCAATTCCGCCAAAAATGCAACGGGGGCGGATGGGAAGCTCAGCGTCTTTTTTGAGGAATTTATATCATGTTCATTGATTTCTGCCGGAAAATGGTGTAAACTAAAGTGCTTACACAAAAATACTACCATAGGAGGCTGCCACCATGGCGTATACATTTGCACAATATCAGGAGAGCGCTGATTACATTAAGGAAAAAATCGGAGGATTTATCCCCAAAGTTGCCATGGTGCTGGGCTCCGGCCTGGGCTTTCTGGGCGACGTGGTGGAAAATCCCACCGCCATTCCCTACGGCGAGATCCCCCACTTCAAGGCGTCCACCGCCCCCGGCCACAAGGGACAGCTGGTGTTCGGCGTGCTGGCGGGGAAGAACGTGGCCGTCATGCAGGGCCGGATGCACCACTACGAGGGCTACGGCTACGACGACGTGTCCTACGCCGTGCGGGTCCTGCGGCTGCTGGGCTGCGACACCCTCATCGTCACCAACGCCGCCGGCTGCGTGCGCACCGACTGGCAGGCGGGGGATTTGATGCTCATCACCGACCAGATCAAAATGTTCTCCGAGTCTCCGCTGCGGGGGGCCAACATCCCCGAGTTCGGCGTGCGATTCCCCGACGCCTCCCACCTGTACACCCCCAGGCTCCAGCAGATCGCCCGGGAGACGGCGGCGGATATGTTCATCACCCTGCGGGAGGGCGTGTACTTCTACTGCTACGGTCCCCAGTACGAGACGCCCGCCGAAATCCGCGCGGCCCGCATCCTGGGCGGCGACGCGGTGGGCATGTCCACCGCCCCGGAGGCCATCGCGGCGGGCCACTGCGGCATGGAGATTCTGGGCTTCACCCTGCTGTCCAACATGGCGGCGGGCATTCTGGACCAGCCCCTCAGCGAAAAAGAGGTGCTGGACGCCGCCGAGGCCGCCAAGGACAAATTTTCCCGGCTGGTGCTGGGCTGCCTGAGAAAACTGTAATTTTAGGAGGGGTTTCTCATGACCACCCTGTTTACCAACGTCACCGCCCTGCTGATGGACGAGGCGTTTACCACCCTGCGCTACGGCTACGTGGCGGTGGAGGGGACCGACATCTCCTATGTGGGCCCCAACCGCCCCCAGGGAGATTTTGACCAGACCATCGACTGCACCGGCAAGGTGATGATGCCCGGCTTCGTCAACTGCCACACCCATATCCCCATGACCCTGATGCGGGGCTACGGCGGGGGATGCGACCTCCAGACCTGGCTCAACGACTTCATCTTCCCCGCGGAGGACAAATGGGACGACCGGGCCATCGCCGCCGCCACCGGGCTGGGGCTGGCGGAGATGATCGCCTCCGGCGTCACCTGCATCGCGGATATGTATATGCGCACCGGTGTCATCGCCCGGCAGGTGCTGGAGGCGGGCATCTCCGCCAATTTGTGCGTGGGCGGGGTGTACTTTGGCGATCCGGCCGGTTTTGACCCGGATACCTGCGGCGACTGCGCCAATATGCGGCTCCTGTACCAGGAATGGCACGGGGCCGGGGACGGCCAGATCATTGCCGACGCTTCCATTCACGGCGAATACACCTCCAGCGCCCCGATGTGGAAGTGGATGGCGGACTACGCCCTGGAGCACGGCCTGGGCATGCATGTCCACATCTCCGAGACGAAAAGGGAGCATGAGGAGTGCAAGGGCCGCCGCAGCGGCCTGACGCCCATCCAGATATTGAACCAGTACGGCGTGTGGGACACCCGGGCCATCGCCGCCCACTGTGTGTGGACCACCCCCGAGGATTGGGCTGTCATGGCCGAGAAGGGGATCTCCTGCGTTCACAATCCCTACTCCAATCTGAAGCTGGGCTCCGGCGTGGCGCCCATACCCGCCATGCTCAAGGCCGGGGTGAACGTGGCGTTAGGCACCGACGGCGTCAGCTCCCACAACAGCATTGATATGTTCGCCGACATGAAGCTGACCGCTGTCCTCCACAACGGCGTGTCCTGCGATCCCATGGCCCTCACCGCCCGTCAGGCGCTGGAGATGGCCACTGTCAGCGGCGCGAAGGCCCTGGGCCGGAACACCGGGCGCATTGAGGCGGGCCGGACGGCCGACCTGATCCTGGTGGACTTCGACGCTCCCAACCTGACGCCCTGCCATGATGAGGCGGAAAATCTGGTGTTCTCCGCCCACGGCTCCAACGTGTGGATGAATATGGCCCGGGGTAAAGTCATATATCAGAACGGGGAGTTCAAAACGCTGGACCTGGACCGCGTCAAGGCGGAGGTCAAGCAGTACGCCCTGCCCCTGATTTTCAAGTGATGGGAAAGGTTTGAGGAAATGTCTGCATCTACCCCTAAAAAGAATTCCTTTTTCGGCGGCGCCGCCATTTTGACGCTCAGCGTCATTGTCGTCAAGCTCATCGGCGCGCTGTACAAGGTGCCGCTGGGCAACATCCTCACCGACGCGGCCTTTGCCGACTTCAACACCGCCTACGACATCTACGCCCTGCTCATCATCATCTCCACCGGCGGCCTGCCTGTGGCCCTGTCCAAGATGGTGTCCGAGGCCAACGCCGTGGGCCGGGGGAATCAGGTCCACAAGGTGTTCAATCTGGCCCTGTCCGCCTTCTGTGTGCTGGGCACCATCAGCTTCTGCATCATGGCCTTCCTGCCCCAGCAGCTGGCGGACCTGATGCAGGACAGCCACGCCGCCTACAGTATTCTGGCGTTGGCGCCGGCGGTGTTCTTTATCTGTCCCATGTCCGCCATGCGGGGCTATTTCCAGGGCCACGCCCAAATGACCCCCACCGCCGTGTCCCAGGTCATTGAGGCGCTGTGCAAGCTGGGCATCGGTCTGGCGCTGGCCTCCGCCTTTAAAAAGACCTTTGAGGACGAGGCCATGGCCGCTGCCGGGGCCATCCTGGGGGTGTCGGTGGGCTGTCTGCTGGGGGCGGTATATATGTATTTCTGCTACCGCAGGCATTCCCGGTCCCAGCCCTTGAGCAATGACGAGCCGGAGGATTCCAAAACCATCCTTGCCACTTTGGCGGCGCTGGCCATTCCCATTACGCTGAGCTCCTCCGTCATTGCCCTGACCAATATCTTTGACAACGCCATCCTCATGTGGCGGCTCCAGGACGCGCTGGAGCTTTCCCTGGATGAGGCGCGGGCACTGAAGGGTGTGTACAATAAGGCGCTGACCCTTTACAATCTGCCCGCCTCCTTTATGGTGCCGCTGACCGCCAGTGTCATCCCCCACGTGTCCGCCGCGCTGAAGGTGAAGCGCCGCCGTCAGGCCGCGCAGATCAGCGAGACCGCCCTGCGCACCACCGCCCTGCTGGCCATTCCTGCCGGAGTGGGCCTGTGTGTGCTGGGCGAGCCCATCATTCAGTTGCTCTACTCCTCCACCGACGTGGAGCAGGCGGGATGGATGCTGTCCGTGCTGGGTATCGCTTCGATATCGGTGTGCTTTATGCTGGTTTCCAACTCCATCCTCCAAGCTTACCGGATGGTGGCCCTGCCCATGGCCACCACCGTCATCGGCTGTGCCATGAAGCTGCTGGTGGGCTATGTGCTCATCGGCAACCCGGACATCGGCATCCGGGGCGGCGCTATCAGTACGGTGGTGTGCTTCTGGATCATCGCCCTGTTGGACCTGTTCATCATCAGGCGCACCCTGCCCCGGTCGCTGAGCCTGGCCCGGGTGTTTGTCAAGCCTGTGGGGGCCGCCGCCGCCATGGGCCTGTCCGCCTGGGCCTTCCATGGGCTGGCGTGCAGGGCGATCCTGGCGCTGGGCGTGAAGCTGAAAACATCCATTTTTGTGCTTGTGGACCAACTGGGCGAGCCCGTCCTGGACGAGCTGGGCAAAGCCTCTCTCAGCCGCACTGGGGTGGCCCTGTCGGTACTGATTCCCATCGGCGTTGCGGTCATTGTGTACTTCGCCCTCATCCTGGTGACCAGGGCGATTTCCAAGGAGGACCTGGCTCTTCTCCCCAAAGGGGACAAAATTGCCCGAATTTTGCGGGTTGAGTGAATTTATTAACAATAAAAATTTAAACAAATGTCGGCAGGACAATAAAAAGCTCTTGCAATTCGGGTGATACTATGGTAAATTGGACGTTGAAAAGCTCTTATAACTGTAAGGACCTGGAAAATGTGGTTCGTATTCTTCGCCATCCCGGCGGCTGTCCCTGGGATCAGGAACAGACCCACCAGTCCATCCGCCGCAATTTTCTGGAGGAGACCTACGAGGTGGCGGAGGCCATCGACAGCGGCGACGTGGACGCCCTGAAGGAGGAGCTGGGAGATGTGCTCCTCCAGGTATATTTCCACACCTCTATTGAGGAGGACGCGGGACGGTTTACTCTGGACGACGTGGCGGACGGAGTGTGCAAGAAGCTGATCTACCGCCATCCCCACGTGTTCGGAGATGTGACGGTGGATTCCACCGATCAGATCCTGTCCAACTGGGAGGAGCTCAAAAAGAAGGAAAAGCACCAAAACACCCAGGCCGATGCGGTGGACGCCGTGGCCCGCACTCTGCCCGCGCTGTGGCGGGCGGAAAAGATGAAGAAGAAGGCCGCCAAGGCGGGCTTCGACTGGCGGGACGTGTCCGGCGCGCTGGACAAGCTGTCCGAGGAGCTGGGGGAGCTGAAGGCCGCTGCTCTGGAGGGCGGCGGAGACCCGGTGGAGGAGCTGGGCGATCTGCTTTTTGCCGCTGTCTGCGTGGGCCGGTTTCTGGAGGCCGATCCGGAGGACGCCCTTCACGCCGCCTGTGACAAGTTTTCCGCCCGGTTCCGCAAAGTGGAGGAGCTGGCAGCGGAGCGCGGCCTGAAACTGGACGAGCTGTCCGACGAGGACCGGATCGGCCTTTGGAACGAGGCCAAGCGTCACTGACACTTACAGCGCCACGCCGCGCTTTAAGTATATACGCGGCGATGCCGCAGAGGCCGGGCACGCTTTCCGGGCCTGCCTTGACCACAAAATTTAGGAGGAAGAGAAATAATGAACAAAACCGAATTGATCGCCGCTGTGGCGGAAAAGACCGGCCTGTCCAAGAAGGACAGCGACGCCGCCGTGGCCGCCGTGGTGGACGCCATCACTGAGTCCCTGGTGCAGGGTGAGAAGGTGCAGCTGGTGGGCTTTGGTTCCTTCGAGGTGAAGAGCCGCTCCGCCCGCATGGGCCGCAACCCCCACACCAAGGAGCAGATCGAGATCCCCGCGTCCAAGGTGCCCGTGTTCAAGGCTGGCAAGGCCCTGAAGGATACTGTGGCGGGCTGATTCGGAAACAGCAGTGAGGCAGGGTAGAAACCCTGCCTCATTTGATTTGGAGGTCATACGATGAGATTGGACAAATGGTTGAAGGTGTCCCGGCTCATCAAACGGCGCACTGTGGCCAACGAGGCCTGCGACGCCGGACGGGTGAGCGCCAACGGCAGGCTGGTAAAGGCGTCCTACGATGTGAAAACAGGGGATGTGCTGGAGCTGAAATTCGGCGAAAAGCTGATCCGAGTGGAGGTGTTGTCCACCGCCGACATCGTGGGCAAGGCGGATGCGGAGGCCATGTATAAGCAGCTGTGAGCGGAAAGAGGGCGGACCCGGATGGGTCCGCCCTCTCTGTTTATATGAAAGGCGTCAGCGCCTGAATTTAAAGGCGGCGGCCAGCCCGATGAGCAGGACCAGAGTGGAGACGCCCAGCAGAATTAGCGATGTGCCGGTCTGGGCGGTGTGTTCGCCGGGCGTCTGTCCGCCGGGGAAGCTGCCGCTGAAATTTCCGGCCTGCGCTTCCTGGGGGCGCTGAGCGTCCCCAAACGGCTGATGAGCAGAGTTTTCTCCTCCTTCCCCGGCCGGCTGAGCGTCCGGGGAAAAGGCGGGCTGGCTGCCGCTGTCCGCGTCAAAGGGGCTGCGTCCGCCGGGACTGCCGTCAAAGCCTCCGCCCTGGTTCATGGTCCCCATGTCCGACAGGGTGAGGGAGGAGGCATCCACGAGAGCATCCTGGTCCGCGGACTGTCCCTCGCTGGTGGAGGGAATGGCGCCGGTCAGCTGGCCGGACACGCTTTCGGCGCGGAGGGCGCAGAAGGTTTTTAACGCGTCCACCCCCGCCTCAAATTCCTCGGAGGTGCAGAACTTGGTGGGGTCCCGCTCCACATAGGGGTCAATGAGGGCGTATGCCTCGCCGATGATAACAGAGGGGTCAACTGTGCGCAGAAATTCCTCAAAGTATTGATGATACAGCTGGGTGTATTCCTCGCTGGAGGAGATCCAATCCGCCATGGGGCGGGCGCCGTCCCCGGTGGCGGACAGGGGGGAGTCGATGGGGTCGTTCACCGCGCTGGAGGCGTTATTGCCCTGGAAGGTGCCGAAAGCCAGATTGTAATCCCAGGGGAGCATGGAAAGCTGCCCGTCCTTTTCGTAGAGGTAGTAGTTGTGTACGATGGAGCCGGTGTAGCTGTCGCCGTTGACCACAAAGTTGTGGACTACAAAATAACGCAGGACCTGGTCGATGTCCACTACGCCGGACACGTCCCCACCCTCGCCGAGGGCTTTCAGAGAGCGGATAAGGCGGGCCTGATCGGCTTCGGTGGCGTCCGTTTTGGCGTTGTCAAAAATGTTGGCGTAGCTGTCCGGGTCGTCGTCGATGTATTGCAGTTTTACATCGCTGGAGCCCATACCGCCGCCAAAGCCGCCGGACGGCCCGCCGCCGTCCTGTCCGGGAGCTGAAAAGTCCGCAGGGGCTCCGCCGGCCTGACCGCCGGAGGGCTGGGCGGGGGTGGGGCTCCGATCCGGGAGCGTCCCGCCCGTATCCTGATTGTCCATAAAATTGCCGATGTCAAACTCACGGCCGTTGCCCCGGCCGCCGCCGAAGCCCGTACTGTCCGGCTTGTAGAGCTGGCCGTGGTTTGAGCCGTAATTGCGCTGGAGAAAGCCGTCCTCAATGCCCTCCACCGCCAGATAAAGCCCCCAGTCCTCGCCGTTGACGGTGATGTACACGTAGCTGCAAAGTGGGGCGTTGGCGCCAAACTCCGCCATAAGCTGGTAGGTGAGGTAGTCCTTCATGAAGGTGTTGTCCTGAATAACGTTGTTCAGGCTCAGCTTATCCAGGCCGTAATAGCTTTTGCCGGTGTCGTAGCAGTCAAACTCGATTTTGAAGCTGTAGCGGCTGCTGCCCAGCTGGGAAACGGAGGAGAGGGAGGTGTTTCCCTTGGCCCGGAGGCCCACGTTTTTGTATGCCTCGCCGTCGATCACCACCGCGCAGGAGGAATACTCCTCGTTTTCGCAGGTGTCGATGAAGGCGTCCCAATCGTCCATGACGATGTCAAGGGTATGGACCCGGGAGATGTCGAACAGCCGGGACTCGTACCCCATCGTCCGGGAAGCGGATTGCAGGCCCAGGGCCTGCCCGTTCATGAACAGCAGGGAGAGCAGGAGGGAGAACAGCGCTCCCAGCAGACAAATTCGGTCGATGTACTTGTGCGCTGCCATGGCTTCACCCCATGTAGTCGCCGTTGTAGCTGACCAGGACGGCGCTGTCCACTCCGTCCATTTCCGCCAGGGTGTTGATGAAGCCGGTGCCGCCGTCTATCAGACGGATTTCCAGGTTCAGCTCAATCCGGCCCTTTTGGACGGTCTTGCTCTTGACCACGCAGCGCCGGAGGAGTTGGTTCAGGTACGCTTTGGCGCGGTCCTCACTGTCCTGCCCCTGGCACTGAAGCACCAGGATATAGGGATTGTCGAAGGATTTTTTGTTGACAAAAACCAGCAGAATCAGGCCGATGACCACGCTGCCGATAACAGCCAGGGGAATCATTCCCGCGGCCAGCACGATGCCGACGGCGATGGACCAGAAGAGAAAGGCGATGTCCAGGGGTTCCTTGATGGCGGTGCGGAAGCGGACGATGGACAGGGCGCCCACCATGCCCAGGGAGAGCACTACATTGCTGGTGACGGCCAGGATCACCATGGTGGTAATCATGGTGAGGGCCACCAGGGTCACGCCGAAGCTGGAGGAGTACATCACGCCGGAGAAGGTTTTTTTGTACACCAGGAAGATGAACAAGCCGATGCCGAAAGCCAGAACAAGGGCCAGGGTCATGTCCAGCAGGCTGACGCTGGTGACGTTCTCCAGAAAGCTGGATTTGAAGATGTCTTGAAATGTCATGGATTGTTTCGTTCCTTTCTGCGCTGCGGGCTTCGCCGCCGAGTGGAGGCGGGAGGGGCGCCGCCCCGGCCGTCAGCGTTCTAAAAGTTCTTTTTCCACTCCTTTTTCTTACAGGAAGAAGGAACGGCAGGCGGCGTACTTGGAGAAGGAGGAGGTGCGGCGGCCCTCCAGCTGCACCGCGTCCCGGATGAGGTCGGGGAGGAAGGCGTCCCACTTGACCTCCAGGATGGTGACAGGGTCGCCCGCCGGGACGGTGGGACAGTTCTGATTCAAAAAATCAGTGCAGCTCAGGCCGGTGCGGATGCCGTAATCCAGGGTGACCCGTACGTTCCCCGCCGGGTAGACGAAGGGTTCCCGTGTGTAGTCCACAATGGTCTTTGGCCGCAGCCCTTGGGAGCGTATTTTGCTGTACAGCTCCTGAATCAGCGGCCGCCCGCTGTCGGGCATCCAGTCCAGCCTGCCGTCCACGATGGCCTGGGCCTCGGCGGCGGTGAGCTCTGCCGTGGACTTTGTGCCAAGGGCGTTGCGCTTGCTCTTCTTTTCCAGGTGGATGAGGGATGGATCGCCATTATAATAGCGAATGCGAAACTTTTCCCGTCTGTCCACTCCGTCCAGCTTCTCCCGCAGGGCCTTGTCGGCCAGGTTGTCAAAGTACAGGCTCCTGATCTGATACCGGCCGTCCACGGCGTGGCCGTCCGGCCGGCACACCGCGCGCAGCCGCGCGCGAAGAGCAAGGCGGTCGGACAAGCTGATCTCGTGCTTCCATTCGTGCCGGAAATCCGGCATATGCTCACGTCCTTTCGCTGAAGATACCTGATGATACCACGTTACGCTGAACCCACGCTGAAAAGAGAGGGGTAAAAATGTAAACCTTTTTTGAATATGGGCGGCGGGAGCGGGCGGGCATAAAAAACGGGTCCCGCCTGACAGACGAGACCCGTATATCTGTTTTGTCCAGCTTTGGATCAGCTCAGGATCAACCCCCAGACCGGGATGGCGACGAGGCTGAGCACCGTGGAAGCCGCCACGGCGCTGGCGGCGTATTCGGGCGCGGCGTCATACCTGGCCGCCAGAACGGCAGAGGTCCCGGCCACCGGCATGGCCGCCAGGAGCACCGCCACCCCCGTGGTCAGCTGGTCCGCGGCAAAGAGACGGCAGACCAGGAGTACCAGCAGGGGAATGAGAATCAGCCGGATGGCACACAGGTACAGCACGTCCCGGTCCACAAAATCCTGGGGCTTGATGCGGGAGGCGATCATACCGATGAGAAACATGGACATGCCCGTGTTGCACTGGCCGAAGGCGCGGATGGTTTTGTCCAGAAAGACAGGCAGGGGGGCCTGGGTGGCCATCAGCACCAGACCCGCTGCGCTGGCCAGGATGCAGGGGTTGGTCAGCAGCTTTACCGCCATGTTCTTTTTCTCGCGATGGAAAAAGCCCACCCCTGCCGACCACATGAAGATGCGCTGGGGGATGAGGTAGACAGAGGTCAGCATGACGCCCTGGGCGCCCCAGATGCCCTCCGCCACCGGCGTGCCCAAAAATCCACAATTGGAGCACAGGGAGCCGTACTTCATCACCGGCTGCTTTTCCCTGGCGCACCGGCGGTACAGCACCAGCCCCAGTGCCAGACAGCTCAGCTGGTTGACCATGGACACCACCAGGACGGAAAAAGTGCTGTGGAGCAGCTGGGCGTTCATTTCGATTTGAAAGGAGGTGACGATATTGCAGGGAAGGATCAGGTCCAGGATCACGTCGGTGAGGCCACGTTCAAAGCTTTCCCCCACAATGCGCTTGCGGAAAAAGAAGCCCGCCGCCAGCAGCAAAAACAGCTCCCCCTGGAGGTTGAGCAGATTGATCAGGTCGATCATGGTTCGTCAGAGGCGGGCGGCGCCGGTGTCCCGGGCGGCCTGAGCCACCGCCGACGCCACGGCGGGGCCTACACGGGGGTCGAAGGCCTTGGGCAGGATAAGGCCGGCGGCCAGCTCGTCCTCGCCCACCAGCGACGCCAGGGCGTGGGCGGCAGCCAGCTTCATCTCCTCGTTGATCTCTCTGGCCCGCACGTCGAAGGCGCCGCGGAACACTCCGGGGAAGGCCAGCACGTTGTTGATCTGGTTGGGGAAGTCGCTGCGGCCCGTGCCGACCACGGCGGCGCCCGCCGCTTTAGCCGCGTCGGGCATGATCTCCGGGGTGGGGTTGGCCATGGGGAACAGGATGGGGCCGGGGTTCATAGACTTGACCATGCCGGCGGTGACCAGATTGGGGGCGGACACACCCACAAAGAGATCGGCGCCCACCAGCGCCTCCTTCAGCCCGCCGCGGACGGCGGGCCGGGTCATCCGGGCCAGCTCATCCAGGTAGGGGTCGTCCGCCAGATCGGGACGGCCGGGGTGAACCACGCCCTTGATGTCGCACAGCACCGCGTGGCGCAGGCCCATGGCCCACAGCAGCTTGAAGATGGCGGTCCCCGCCGCGCCCGCGCCGGAGAAAACGGCGTGAATGTTCTCAATTTTCCTGCCGGTGATCTTCAACGCGTTGATGAGCGCGGCGGCCACAACAATGGCGGTGCCGTGCTGGTCGTCGTGGAAGATGGGGATGTCGCACTTTTCCTTCAGCTTTTTTTCGATTTCAAAGCATCGGGGAGCGGCGATGTCCTCCAGATTGACGCCGCCGAAGGAGCCGGAGAGCAGGTGCACCGTGTTGACGAACTCGTCCACGTCCTTCGTCTTGACGCACAGAGGAAAAGCGTCCACCCCGCCGAAGGCCTTGAAGAGAACGCACTTGCCCTCCATGACGGGCATACCCGCCTCGGGGCCGATGTCCCCCAGTCCCAGCACGGCGGTGCCGTCGGTGATGACGGCGCACAGGTTGTGCCGCCGGGTGAGAGCATAGCTCTGCTCCGGGTCCTTCTGGATGGCCAGACAGGGCTGGGCCACGCCGGGGGTGTAGGCCAGGGACAGGTCGTCGGCGTTTTCCACCGGCACCCGCACCGAAACCTCGATTTTGCCCGCCCACTCTCCATGAAGGCGGAGGCTTTCCTTTGCATAATCCATTGATGATCCTTCCTTTTGATCCGAAGCCTGAGCTCCGGGCGAAATTTGATAAATGTTAAGATACTACAAAAGCGCTCCCGTGTCAAACCCCGGAAAGGCTGGAACGGTGGGGGGCGGTCTGCGGAGGAAATGGACGGCGGCGTCTGCCGCCGGAAAGTCACGGGGGCAATAAGGCTGAGCTGCGCATAGTTGGTTGCGCTCTTTGAAATCGAACGATTTATGAATAAAATATGAATGAACAAGGGTCGAACACTGGAACAATATATGAATAAATTGTAAAACATTTTCCGCCTTTTCGGGAACATGCAACGTAAAGAGGTGGAATGTACTGATTTTGGCGCAAAGACGGCCGAAAAATCAATATTTGTATATTTTGAACACAATGAGGGCAAAAATTAGCCCTTGCATTTTTGCAGTAATATGTTACAATAAAAAGCAAGAGTGGGAAAGTTATGCGCTCAGCGGTGATTTTTATGGGTCGTAGCCTTTGTTTTTCCAATGACTTCCACATTTTTTTCGCAAGTAGACGTTTCATAGGTGGAAACGAATGTTCGACAAGATGCGCACCGCTGTGGACCGGGGAGTTTGAACCTTGCATGCAGCGCCCCAGCCTCGTTTGGTCATGCCCTGTGTGTGTTTCACCGGGAGCCGGTTGCGCCCGATGGCGGGTGCATATGCTGGATTCAGGGGTATTCTCGTCTGCCCCGATGCGGCCGCTTGCAGCGGAGGAGGACCCGAAGGAATGACGAACAAGGAGCTACAAAAACTGGGCCGCCGGGAGCTTTTGCAGCTGCTGCTCGATCAGGCGAAGGAGAGCGAGCGGCTGGGAAAGCTACTCAAGGAGAACGACGAGCACCTCAAGCAGCTGGAGGAGAGCTATGAGCGGCTGCGGGACCGGCTGGATAAGAAGGACGCTCAGATTCATGAATTGAAGGACGCGCTTCAGGCGGAGCGGGACAAGGCGGAGGCGGTCTCGCGTCTGGGCGGCGGGTTCAGCCCCGCTCGGCAGATGGCGGAACAGTATCCGCACCGGGGCCAGGGGTATTATCCAGCGCACGGCGGCGCGGCGGCCCCCGCCCCTGAGACAGGCGGTCTCCGGCCCGGCTTCCAGGCGCAGCCCCCCTATCAGGGCCAGGGTCCGGCTCCCTACGGCGGGCAATACCAGCAATATCAGCCGCAGCCTGCGGACCCGTTTCCCTACCAGGTCCCGCCGCAGAGTCAGGCGCCCTTTACTTATCAGAGTCAAACCCCGGACCCGTTTCCCTATCAGGTTCCGTATCAGGAGGGAGCCGCGCCGGAGCCCTATTCCGCCGGCGTGGAGGCCCAGTATCAGTACCCGCCCCCCCGGCCCGAGCGCAAGCGGCAGGGCGGACAGCACGGCAAGATGCCCTTTCGGCTGAAAAAGGATCAGGAGAACGGTAAAACGACCCTTTTTTTCGGCTGGCAACGCAATTAGGAAATGGTGGACCCGATGAAAAAGGAGAAGAAGGAAAAGCGCGGCGGAAATGTGCCCAAGAAGCCGCTGGAGATGCCCACCATCGAGCAGCTGGAGGCGGAGCTGGGGCGGGAAAAATACCGCTGGCGGTTCCGCCGGGTGATGCGCAACACCATTTACGCGTTGGTCACTGTGGCCGCCGCCGCCGTGCTGGTGGCTACGCTGTGGATGCCGGTGCTCCAGATCAGCGGCAACTCCATGACCCCGACCCTCACCGGCGGGGAGGTGGTGGTGACCCTCAAAGGGTCCAGCTTTGAAACCGGGGACATCATAGCGTTTTATTACGACAACAAGATCCTGGTCAAGCGGGTGATCGCGGGGCCCGGCGACTGGGTGGACATCAAAGAGGACGGCACCGTGCTGGTCAACGAGCAGGAGCTGTATGAGCCGTATCTCGTGGAAAAGGCCCTGGGGGACTGCGACATCACGCTGCCTTACCAGGTGCCGGAGTCAAAGATCTTTGTCATGGGCGACCACCGCAGTGTATCGGTGGACTCCCGGAACACGGCCCTGGGCTGTGTGGCATACGATCAGATTGTGGGAAAGCTTATGATCCGTGTCTGGCCCTTTGAAGTGCTGGGCGTGATCTGACGGGCGATGGACGGAAGAACTAGTTTGCAGGAAAGGAGGGAGCGCAAGGCTATGGCAAAAAATCTGATTGCGGAAGCCGAACGGTATTTGAGCTCCCAACACAAGGATAAACGCAGGTCGCAAGTGCTGCGCGTTTTGGCGGTGCTGGTGGTGTTTGTCACCATCTACGCACTGATCCTGCCGGCTGTCACCATGTCCAACGAGGTGGAGTGCGGAATGGCGGAGCATGTCCACAGCGAGAGCTGCTGGGAGGAGCAGCTGGCTCTGCCCCAGCCCCAGCTGGTGTGCACCGTGGGACGGCTGGGGACGGTGCTGCATACCCATGACAGCTACTGCTATGACAGCCTGGGTGAGCTGGTGTGCTCCCTGGAGGAGCGGGAGGCCCATGTCCACGGTCCCGAGTGCTATCAGGAGCAGCGCACGCTGCTCTGCGGGCAGGTCGCTGACCCGGGCCATCAGCACGGAGCCTCCTGTTATTCCTATATCCGTATGGAAAATGCGGATGTGGAGAGCGTGAGCGGCTACACCTGCGGCATGCAGGAGGGCGGGGACGCCCACCGCCATGTGGAGGAATGCTATCCCGAGGAGCGGGCGGCGGAGCCCCTGTGCGGACGGGAAGAGACCGGGGACGAGTACGACGAGGAGGGCAATGTGGTCCGCCAGGGCCACAGCCATACCGAGGAGTGCTGGCTGGTGCGGGTGCATGAAAAGCTTGTCTGCGGCCAGGAGGAGACGGACGACCAGTACGACGAGGAGGGTAACCTGATCCAACAGGGGCACCGTCACACCGGCAGCTGCCGGCTGACCGGTGACGAGCTGTGCTATCAGTACGGCTGCGGGCGGCATGAGAGCGCGGGCCACGTCCACACCGCCGCGTGCGGACAGGGGGGCGTTCAGGCGGATTCCCAGGGTGAGCTGTGGGAGCAGGTCCTGACCTGCGGCGAGGAGGAGCGCGAGCCCGGCCACGTCCATGCCGACGAATGCTATGAGATCAATCAGGTGCTCACCTGCCACAGGCAGGAGATACAGCCCCATACCCATGGCGCGGGCTGCTATGACGAGGGCGGCGCGCTGATCTGCGGGAAGGCTGAAAGCTTGGCCCACCAGCACACCAGTGAGTGCTTCTTCATGCCGGAGGGCGATCCGGAGCCGACGCGCACCCTGATCTGCGGTCAGGAGGAGCATACCCACACCGAGCAGTGCTTTGTGAAGCTGACCCCCAAGGATGAGCAGGCATTCTATTGTGGCCAGAACGAACATATCCACACCATGCCGGAGTGCTTCTTCGAGACGGGGGCGCTGCGGTGCACCCTGGTGGAGCATGTTCACGATTTGACCTGCATGGAGCCGCCGGCGGAGGTATCGGAGGAGCCTGTGGAGTCTCAGGAGCCCGTGGATTCGGAGGCTCCTGAGCAGCCGGTGGCGGAGGGCGTGGAGCTGACGGACGCCAAGTTTACCTATGTTAATGAGGCGTTTACCATGACCTTTACGGTGAACGGCTTCGCTCGGGTGGCCGATGACGGGACGGAGCCCGAGCGGCAGACCCAAAGCGGCGGAGCATTCAGTGATCCGCCCCCCGCCCCCAGCGGCGAGGAGCTGGTGGACATCACAAATCAGATGGTACCCCTGGCGGCGATGCCCAGGATGCTGGCGCTCGCGGCGTGGGATGACAACGCGCCGGACAGCGCGGCGCCGCCTTCAACAGATGAATTCAACGGCACGGCCGTCTCGGGTTCGAGCATCGAACCCGAGGGGACTGCTGTTGATAACAGCAGTCATACCCCTTTAAATGACCAGGAGGCGGAGGAGTCTGTGCCCGCCGAGACTCAGCCTGCGGCCAGCGCCGCGCTGGTTCAGCCCGAGGTGAAGGAGGAGCGGCAGCTGCTGGACCCCGCTCAGGTCCGGTTCGTGGTGGAGCCCGTGGAGGACACGGAGGAGTGGGAGAAGGTCCTGGCCGCGGCCTCGGAGATGGGCGAGGGTGAGCAGGCCGTGGTGCTGCAAATGCTCAGCGTGTCCGCCTATGCCGGGGACGGCAGGAAGCTGGACCTGTCCGGCTGGGACATCTACGTGGAGGCCGAGTTCTCCGATGAGCTGGTGAGCTACGCGGCCAGCATGGAGGAGCAGGTTAACGCCATCGGCGAGACGGACGAGGCGTCCGGCGCGGCGGACGCTCCCGCCGGAGGGAGCGAGGCCGTCATCTCCGTGATGGACCTGGAGACCTACGACGAGATGACCTATGCGGCCATCAGCGAGAGCAGGCGCGTGGTCTCCTTCCGTATGAACACGGCAAAGAATGACGGCAGAATGGCGCTGATGCTCATCAAGAACGTGTATCCCCACTTCGATGTGCAGTATTACGCCTATATCAAGCAGCCGGATACGGCCAAGCCGCCGGTGAGCAACTCTGACGGTACGGCGAACAAGGGCGACCCGCTGCCCTTTATCGACACCAGCGCGAAGACTAACAACGGCAAGGCAACGCTGCCCAGCAATGAGAAACCGAACCCGGAAATCAAATGGATTCAGGCGGTGTGTGAGGAGAATGACGACAGGGGGGCGAAGGGCTCAATCATATATGACAAGGGCACCCTTCAGCAGATATACCTCGACAGTACGCTGCAGTTTAATCCCCAAAAAGAGGACCTGACGGTGGACGGCCTGCTGAACATTACGGAGCTGGAAAATGATGCCCTGGAGACCATGTCGCAGCACTATGAGCTGCGGGAGGTGTGGGTGCTGCAGCCCGGAGGCGCCCCCGATGATGATAACGCCTGGGAGAAGTATCCGGCTGACGGGATACAGTTCACAAACAACCCGGCGGCGGCCGACCCGGACAATGGTGTGATTTTGATTCAGGAGACCGAGGCGGTCAGAACGGCGCTCCGCCTGGTCTATGACCAGAAGAAGCATAAGGATTCCGCGTCCCACAGCGTCATGTTTTATGACTATGATGTCACTGAGGGTGTGATCACGGAAGGTGCAAACAAGGACAAAGTGAATGTGGAGAAAAAAGGCATTAATGGCAATGGTCAAGCCGCTGACAATCATGGCCTGGGCTTTGGCAACGGTCCCGGCGTGTTAGGGACGGGCCTGGGCGCAAACACAGGAACGGACGGAAAGAAAATCAACATGGCAAACAGCACGAGTGACGTTTACAGGGGCTGCTCCTTCGGCCTGGTAAGCAGCATGAACGGTGACAACGACGTGACGTTCGGCAACGGAGTGACCGGCCCCAGCCTGTTTGGCACCACAAGCAAGGGTGTGACGGGCAAGACCCTGATAGACGGCTATTCCCTAAAGTTCAAGGGCGAGGGCGACACCTACACCATGACAGCGGTGACGAAGAAAGACCCGGAGACGAAGAGTGACGTCAGCGTACTGGACGATTTGGATAGATTACAGCATATCATGTTTGCCTATAACAAAAAGAGCGTAATCTGGTCCAATGAGTTCTGGCCGCTGGATAAAGAGAATGCGGTGGACCCCAAGTTTGGCGCGAGGAAAGATCTCAGCACAGTAGAGGCAAACGGTAATGGCAATTTTAACCTTCCCGCCAGCGACTTTGGCGAGGACCACAACGCCTATTTCGGGATGCACTTTACCATCCAGTTCACCCTGCCCAAGAACTACGTCGGCCCGCTGGAGTACTACTTCTACGGCGACGACGACATGTGGGTGTTCCTGGGCAACGAGCTGGTGTGCGACATCGGCGGCGTCCACTCCGCCGTGGGCGAGTACGTGGACCTGTGGGATTACCTGGGCGGCGACGAGGCCCGGTACAAGGAGCGTTCCTCGGATCAGACCCACACCCTGTCCTTCTTCTACACCGAGCGCGGCGCGTCCGGCTCCACCTGCTGGATGCAGTACACCCTGCCCAACGCGATCACCGTCCCCACCATCCCGGAGCCGGGCAAGGGACCCGGCCTAACCATCGAGAAAGAAGTGGCGGGCAACATGGCCACCGAGGAGGAGAAGAACGCCACCTATTACTTCGACCTGGACCTGACCGGCCTGGGGACCGGCATCTTCGGCGGCAAGCTGTACGCCAAGGACGAGTCCGGCAATGCGTATCTTGTGAACGTGACAAGCACTCTGTTGGACGGCAGACTGGTCTACACCTCCAACGGTGAGGCGGATAATAATCCAGATAAGGATAAGCTGGATTATACCAATATTCAGCTCACGGGCGGGAAAATCCGCTTCCCGCTGAAGCACGGGTGGAAGCTGGTCATTCAGGACCTGCCCGCCACGGCGGGTTACACGGTGAAGGAGGTGTTCCCGGACAACTCGAACGGCAAGCCGCCGGAGCACTGCGTGGTCACCGTCTCAAAGGACGGCGGCGGGGCGGTGGCTGGAGACACCGCCAGCGATACGAGCGTCAAGGCGGACGGCTCCTTGGTGCGTTTCACCAACAGCTTCGGCTACGAGCTGCCCGAGACGGGCGGGACGAGGGCCCAATGGTATACTATGGCAGGGTTGCCGCTGACAACAGCGATGTTCTGCCTGTGGTATAAAAAGAAATCCCGGGGAGAGGGGGCGGCGGATGAAGCATGAACCCCCTCCTCCCAAGTGAGACGCGCTTGAAAGCAAGGAAAGATTGAAAGGAGAACAACGAATGAAGTATTTGAAGAAGCTGGGCAGCGTTCTGCTGGCCCTAGTCATGGTCTTGGCGCTGATGGTGCCGGCGTTTGCGGCGGAGACCCCTACGACATCTACCCTGAAAGTAGAGGGCGGCGCGGGCCACACTTTTACTGTGTATCCGATCTTTACGGGCGCAACCACCGAAGACAAGTCTGGCCTGAAAGAGGACACTATTGCTTGGGCGGCCGGCGTGGATGGCACAGCGGTCATTAGTGCTCTGCAAACGGCGTTCGCGGCGGATGGAATATTCGCCAATAAGTCTACTCCAGTTGAGATCGCAACGGTGCTTGCGGAGGAGTTCCAGAAGGAGGGCGCACCCCACAACAACGCCGGCGATCTGCAAAAGCTGGCCAAGGCGATTGCCGACTTGGCTTCTGGGAGCCTGACAACCTCCTACACCATGAGCACTGACAATCCGACAACCAGCATCCTCACCGGCTGGTGCGTGATTGTGGACAAGGCAGGGAGCAATGACCCCACTTATCTACTGAAAATGATTACAGAGGATGAGGAGACGTTCAAGCCCAAAAACGAGAATTCCACCGTAACCAAGCGGGTTTGGGACGAGGATAAGCAGGAGTGGTCCGACGGCGCGGTCTATGCGCCGGACGAGGAAATCAAATTCCGCCTGAGCGTCAAGCTGCCGCCTGATTTGAAGGACTCCTACAGCAGTGAGAACAATACCAGCGGCTATAACGTGGTGCTGCACGATACGCAGGACGCAGGCTTGACTTTTGTGGGGACCGCGCCTACTTCTGTTGGGATCTACAGGGACGTCAATAATACGAATCCAGTTGTTGTTCCCAGCTACACCTTTAAGCTTGCCACGGAGAGTGAGCCTTTTGATGACGACTGCACCTTTGAGATCAGCATTTCCAACGTGCAGGATTATGACGCCGTGCAGCCGGGCGATACCATCGTTGTGGAGTATACGGCTAAACTGAACGAGAACGCTTTCCTCGGGGAAAAGGGCAACAGCAACGAGGTGAAGATGACCATCAACGGTGAGACCACTCCTGGCGATAAAGTCAATGTGTACGAGCTGGAACTGGTCATAAACAAGGTGGACGGCGGCGGCGAGCCTCTGACTGGCGCGAAATTTGGCCTGTTTGATCCGAAGGATATCAATGCGGACGGGACCGTGAAGGAGGGCGCTCAGCCGGTTTATGAGCTGAAGAGCAATACGGAGTCGTATACAGAGGGTGAAGGAGAGAACCTCAAGACATGGCCGATCGGCACCCGTTTCACCACGGAGAGGACGCTGAAAGCCGGAGAGTATATTCTGGTGGAAACAAAGGTTCCTAATAGTGGCTATAATAAAATGGATAATATTAAAGTCACCATCACTGCGGACATTGCGGAAACCCCGAATGATGTGGCTCCGGGCGCGCTGAAGTTGAAAGTGGAGCATGACAAGGGTACGTTTGATACCACAGACGGCATTATTAGTACCACGATTGAGAACCTCCAGGGCCTTCAGCTCCCCGAGACCGGCGGCATCGGCACCACCATTTTCTACATTGTGGGCGGCGTGCTGGTCGTGGGCGCGGTGGTCCTGCTGATCACCAAGCGCCGCGCCAGCGCCGACGAGGAGTAACACAAGACACAAAAGACATAGCTCAAGCATCCCGTGCCTTCGCAGCGCCGCGGGAGGACCGCGGCGCTGCGAAGGAGTTGAGAACGCATGAAAAAAAAGCTGACTAACGTGCTGCTGGTGGTCATATTGCTGGCGGGGGCGGCATTGCTGCTCTACCCCAGCGCGGCGGACTACTGGAACTCGTTCCACCAGTCCCGGGCCATCGCCAGCTACAGTGAGAGCGTAGCCAACCTGAACACCGCCGACTACGAGCGCATCTGGCAGGCGGCGGTGGAGCACAACCAGCGTATGGCGGGGCGTCAGGTGCCCTTCAGCCTCACCGAAGAGGAGTGGGCGGAGTATGAATCCCAGCTCAACGTCAGCGGCAACGGCATCATGGGGTATATTGAGATACCCAAAATTGAGGTGGCCCTGCCTATCTATCACGGCACCGGTGATTCGGTGCTCCAGGTGGCCACGGGGCACATCGAGAGCAGCTCCCTGCCGGTGGGCGGCGAGTCCACCCACTGCATCATTTCAGGCCACCGGGGCCTGCCCAGCGCCAGACTGTTCACCGATTTGGACCAGCTGAGCGAAGGGGACTATTTCCAGCTGAGAATTTTGAACGAGATTCTGACCTACGAGGTGGACCAGATCCGCATCGTACTGCCCAGCGAGGTGAACGAGCTGGGCATCACCCAGGGGAGGGATTACTGCACCCTGGTGACCTGCACGCCCTACGGCATCAACAGCCATCGGATGCTGGTGCGGGGCAGGCGGATCGCCAACCCGAGGGAGGCGGCCAGCATCACCTCGGACGCCATCCGTATCGACCCGGTTCTGGTGGCCCCGACCCTGGCGGCGCCTCTGCTGCTGGCGATGGCGGTATTCCTGATGATCAACCCGGGCGGGAAAAAGAAGAAAAAGCGGCCCGCCAAAGAGAAAAAGCGAAATAAATCCAAACATGACGAAGAAAATTCCACCTGATCCGCCAAGGCGGACAGGTTTTGAAAGGCAGGCGTTTCCCATGAAATTAAAAAGCTATCTGCGGCGAGCTCTCGCCGGGGCGCTATGCCTGATGATATGCGCCGTGGGGCTGGGGCAGACGGCGTTCGCGGTGACGGCGCCCAGTTCCATTTCCTCCTTCAACCCGTCTGAGCCGTGCACGCTGAAGCTGCATTACCTCCATGACGGCGTAGCGGTGAGGCTCTATAAAGTGGCCGAGGTGAACAAGGACGTACAGTTCACCCCGACGGATGATTTTAAGGGAACCGGCATCGATTTCAATTCCTGCGAGACCGCCGAGGAGTGGCGTGAGCTTGCCCTGAATCTGAAAAGCAGGATCGTCAACGCCGCGCAGGGCAGATACCGGCCGGTCCAGGAGGGCAAGACCATCTCCGACGGCAAGGGCGGAGGCGTCATCACCTTTCAGAAGGATAAGAGCGGCAAAAACCTCACGCCGGGTCTTTATCTGGTGGTGACGGAGAAGTACGTCCGCGAGGAGAAGGACCCCGGCAACAGGCTTGTGATCCAGGAGCTGGTGTACGAGGTGGACCCCTATCTGGTCAGTGTTCCCACCTGGACGGGTACGAACACGCAGAACGGCAGATGGACCTATACGGTGGAAGGAGAGGCCGGGAACAAGGCCAAGTCGGACCGAAGGCGCGAGATCGGTTATATGGCCATCAAGATCTGGCACAGGAGCGACGGCACGGCCTTCAACAATTTTTACTATAACGGCACCATTAAGCTGACGCTGTCGAAAAATGGTCAGATCATGTATGGCCCGGAGTATGAGCGGGTGCTGTCCCGCGTGACCGGCTGGTACTGTACCTGGGAGGGCTTGGATAACCTGGACGATTGGGACGTGGTGGAGCTGAGCGGGCCGGGCAATTTCAGCAGCTATGTGAGAAAATCGAGCGAAAACTCATATACCTTTGAGGTTGTCAACACACAGAGGCCCACAACTCCGACGGACCCGACTGAACCGGTGTATCCAAGACCGACCGAACCGGTATATCCGAGGCCGTCCTCACCGGTGTCCACACCTCCGCCGGATGTGGAGCTGGAGGACCCGAATGTGCCCAGAGGAGATGCGAGCGCTCCGCCCACTCGGACGAGTCCGCCGGAGGAGATCGAGCTGGACGATCCCGACGTGCCCTTGGGAGATCTGCCCCAGACGGGTCAGCTGTGGTGGCCGGTGCCCATGCTGGCCGTGGGCGGCGTGTTTCTGCTGCTGATCGGCTTCATCCGTCACCGGAATGGGGAGTTTGACGATGAATAAGCGTGGATTTGTGTGCATTGGGGCGGGACTGCTGCTGCTTCTGGCCGCCGCGGGGCTGACCGGCTACAATATCGTGGATGAGCGGCGGGCAGGGGAGAATGCGGAGAGGGCTTATGAGCTGCTGAGCCTTCAGGCCCTGAAGCCGGGGGAGCTGGATCTGCCGGAGGATATTGTCCCCGCCCACGAGGTAAACCCGGAGGTGGAGATGCGCGTGATAGAAATCGACGGGCATTACTATAACGGGTTTATCAGCATTCCCTCCATAGAGCTGAACCTGCCGGTGATGAGCGAGTGGAGCTATCCCAATATGAAGATCGCACCGTGCCGGTACTGGGGATCGGTGTATCTGGACAACATGGTCATCTGCGCCCACAACTATGTGAACCATTTTGGAAGGATGGGCAATGTGGCCGTGGGCGATCCGGTGACCTTTACGGACGTGGACGGCAATGTGTTCCATTACACCGTGTCCGAGCTGATCCAGCTCAATCCCAATCAGACCTGGAATATGGTGAAGGGCGAGGATTGGGACCTGACCCTGTTCACCTGTACCACCAGCGGCCGTCAGCGCCTGACCGTGCGCTGTGTCCGGGTGGAGGACGCGCCGACATGAGCGCATCATTCCAGCCAGGACTGGAATGAAACATGGAACGCAAAGATTAGAAGGCACGGACTGTGAGATTGATGTCTGCCCGTAAGAAAGAGGGAGGCTTTTATGAAAAAGAAAACCATGATCGCGATGCTGCTGGCAGGGTGCTGCTTGTTGGCCGGCTGCTCCAAGACTGCCTCGGATGAGGATGTTTTTGGGGCTCGGACGGACAGTGACCCGGCCCCCATCGTTCAGCAGAGTGATCCAATGCAGGAGCCCAGCCAGGCTCCCGCAGTCAGTGAGGGCCCTGTGGAGAGTGACGTTCCTCCGGAGGGGAGCGCTCCCGGCGGCGAGCAGCCCGTAGAAAGCGATGATCCGGCGGAATCCGGCGCTTCCACGACGGAGCCCAACGCGGGAACTCAGACCTCCGGTGTGCAGACTGTGGCGCCCAACACGCCTGCGGCCAGCGGTGAGCCGTTTATTGACCAGGTGCCTATGGGTGAGGATGTGAACCTGGCGGAGGAGCTGGTACCCATGTCCGCCGCGCCTGCGGCCCTGCCCACGGTGCTCTCGCCGGTGGCCTCCGGCACGCTGGTGCAGAACGGCGGAGGCGCGGAGATTGACTACTCCAACAGCAAGGACGGGTACGTCATGGCCCGCTACGCGGCCGCCAACAGCAAGCGCCTGCGGGTGCAGGTGGCGGGACCCGGCACCACCTATACCTATGACCTGCCCACCGGGAAATGGGTGACCTTTCCCCTGTCCGACGGCAACGGGACCTATAAAACCACCGTGCTGCAAAACACTACGGGGAAAAAGTACGCCGTGCTGGCCTCCGCCAGCTTCCAGGTGACACTGACGGATGAGTTTGCCCCCTTTATCCGACCCAACCAGTATGTGAACTATGAGGGGGCGGCCAACACCATCGCCAAGGCGGCCCAGCTGACCAGCGGCGTGAGCAAGCCTTTGGACAAGGTGGGCGCGGTGTACAATTTCGTGGTGAACAACCTGACCTACGACCGGGCCAAGGCCGCTTCTGTGACCAGCGGCTACCTGCCCGATCTGGACAGCGTGCTGGCCAGCAAGACGGGCATCTGCTTCGACTACGCGGCTCTGATGACCGGTATGCTGCGCAGCCAGGGCGTTCCCTGCAAGCTGGTGGTGGGCTATGCGGGCACTCAGTATCACGCCTGGGTGAGCGTGTGGACCCAGGAGACCGGCTGGATCGAGGGCGCCATCTACTTTGACGGCACAACCTGGCAGCGGATGGACCCCACCTTTGCCTCCTCTGCCCACAGCAGCGCGGATATCCTGCAATATATCGGAAACGGGAGCAACTACACGGTGAAATATCTTTACTGATTCCGGGAGCTTATATGAAACGACTGATTTCCAATGAAGACATCGCAAGTATGTGTCTGGAGCTCTCCCTGCTCCTCCACGCCGGTGTGAGCACCGGCGACGCTCTCGCTTTGCTGAGCGAGGAGGGGGACCGGAAGGGAGTGCTCAAGGCCATGGCGGAGCAGGTGGACAGCGGAGCGGCGCTGTCCGCCGCTTTGCGTGAAAGCAAGGCTTTTCCCATCTACGTCTGCGGCTTGGTGGAGGTGGGTGAACGCACCGGGCGCACGGAGGAGGCGCTGTCCGCCCTGTCCCGGTACTACGAGGACCGGGTGCGGCTGAACCGGCGTGTGCGCAGCGCTCTGCTGTACCCGGCGGTGATGCTGGCGCTGATGCTGGTGGTCATCGGAGTGCTGCTGGTGCGGGTGCTGCCCATTTTTGACGATGTGTACGCCTCCCTGGGCGGGCGGCTCACCGGCGTGGCCGCGGGTCTGCTGACCCTGGGGCAGTGGCTGGAGAGCGTCATGCCGGTTTTGTACATCGTGGTGGCGGTGCTGGCATTGCTGGTGCTGCTGTTTTCAGCGGTGGGGCCGCTGCGCCGGGGCATTGTGTCCCTGTGGCAGAAAACCCGCGGGGACCGGGGTGTGTCCCGGAAGCTGAACAACGCCAGGCTGGCCCAGGCCATGGCCATGGGCATGGCCAGCGGTCTGCCTGTAGAGGAGGCGGTGGCCCTGTCCGCCGGGCTGATGGAGGGCGGCGCGAAAAAACGCTGCGAGAGCTGCCAAAAGCGGCTGGAGAGCGGGGAGAGCCTGGGCGATGCGCTGAAAAAGAGCGGCCTGCTCCCGGCGCGGCAGAGCCGCCTTTTGGAGCTGGGCCAGCGCAGCGGCGCGGGGGACGCCTCCATGGAGAAGATCGCCCGGGATCTGAGCGATGAGGGCGAGGCCGCACTGGACGCGCTGGTGGGCCGGGTGGAGCCTGCCCTGGTGCTGGTGTGCTCGGTGCTGGTGGGGCTGATCCTGCTGTCGGTGATGCTGCCTTTGATGCACATCATGAGCGCCATTGGGTGAGCCTATGAAAAAGAGAAGGAGCGGCTTGGGCGCGCTGCTGAGAGGGCTGCTGCTGCCGGTGATCGCGGCGGCGGCGCTGCTGTGCTTTGCCACGGCGGTGAACAGCCTGGACAGCGGGCGGGCCGAGGAGGATCTGCGCCAGCTGGAGGAGACTGTGCGGCGCAGCTGTGTGGCCTGCTATGCGGCCGAGGGAGTCTATCCCCCCAGCCTGGACTATTTGAAGGAGCACTATGGGTTGCAAATTGACGAGGAGCGGTACACGGTCAAATACTCCGCCTTCGCGGAGAATCTGATGCCGGACATTACCGTGCTGGAGAATGCGCCATGAAGAGACAGGGGACAAAGCACCATATGGACGCGCTGCTGATGCTGCTGCTGTTCGGCGTATTCGCGGTGTGCGTGCTGGCGGTGCTGCTGACGGGGGCCAAGGGCTATCGGGGCTTGACAGACCGGGATCGGGTGGCTTATGATAGACGTACCTGTGTGCAGTACATTGCCACGAGGGTGCGACAGGGCGACGTGGACGGCGGCGTGACGGTGGAACCCTTCGGGGACACCACGGCGCTGTGCATGGAACAGTACGGCTTCGTCACCCGGGTGTACTGGTACGACGGATACCTCATGGAGCTGTACACGTTTCAGGACGCGGAGCTGAACCCCGTGGACGGGGAGAAGATCATGCCCATGGAGAGCCTGTCCTTCACCCTGGACGGCGGCCTTTTGACGGCGGAGATCGGCAGCGGGGAGGGCGTGACGGACACGCTGCGGCTGTCCCTGCGCTCCGGAAGGGGGGCGGCGGAATGAAGAGCAAGGCCCCCCTGCTCCTGATGGAGCAGATGGTGATGCTGCTGGTGTTCGCGCTGGCGGCGGCGCTGTGTTTGCAGGCGTTTGTGAAATCGGACGGCCTGTCAGGGGACAGCGAGGATCGGGACCGGGCGGTGGCGCTGTGCCAGTCCGCCGCTGAGGCGGTCCGGCATTGCGGCGGAGACCTGCCTGAGGCGGCGGCGCTGCTGGAGGTGCCCTACCCCTATGATGGGGAAGGCTCTCCGCTGGAGATTCATTACAATGCGGATTGGACCCTGTGCGATAGCCGGGAATACGCGTTCTGCCTTCGGGCCGTGCTGATGGACAGCGGCGTAGCCGGTCTGGGCAGGGCGTCGGTGGAGATGGCCGATGCCAGGAGCCAGACGGTGATATTTGAGGTGCAGACGGCCTGGCAGGAGCCGCTGGTGCTGGAGGTGGAGATCGACGATGGCACAGTTGAGTAAGCCCAAGGAGCGGTTCTCCCCTCCGGCGGTGGGAGGCATCTCTCTGCTGGTGGTGTTCGCGGTGCTGTGCCTGACGGTGTTTGCCCTGCTGGCGCTGACCACGGTGCAGGCGGACACCCGGCTGACGGACGCCTCCGCCAGGGCGGTGACGGACTATTACGCCGCCGACTGCCGGGCCCAGGAGATTCTGGCCCGGCTGCGCGCCGGTGAGATACCCGAGGGAGTGGAGATTGCGGGCGGCGTCGCCAGCTGTGCCCTTCCCATCTCGGACACTCAGGAGCTCCAGATCGAGGTGCGCCTGGACCGGCTGCGTTCGGCTGTGGAGACGGACGGATATACCATCCTGCGCTGGCAGGCGGTGCCCGCCGGGGAGTGGGAGTCGGACGACTCCATCGACGTGTGGGACGGAACTGTTTTTTAAAGGAGAAGCTTATGACACGACTGACGGATTATCTACAAAGAGCTGTGACCGACCGGGCGTCCGATTTGTTCATCGTGGCGGGCGGCCCGGTGTGCGCCAAGCAGGACAACCGACTTGTGCCTGTCAGTGAGGACCGCGTGTTCCCCGCCGAAACGGAGGAGCTGGTCCGGGAGGTCTACACCCTGGCGGACCGGCCTATTGACCGCTTTCTCAAGCAGGGGGACGACGACTTTTCCTTCTCCATGGCGGGGATGGCCCGGTTCCGGGTGAACGTCTACCGTCAGCGCGGGTCCATGGCCGCGGTGATCCGGGTGGTGGCCTTCGACATCCCCAACTGGATGGATCTGTCCATCCCCGAAGAGGTGATGAAGCTGTCGGAGCTGTCCCATGGCATGGTGCTGGTCACCGGCACGGCGGGCAGCGGCAAGTCCACCACACAGGCATGCATCATTGACCGGATCAACCGCACCAGAGAATGCCATATCATCACGCTGGAGGACCCCATCGAGTACCTCCACCGGGATCGAAGGAGCATCGTCAGCCAGCGCGAGATGGCCATTGATACACAGGACTATCCCTCCGCCCTGCGGGCCTGTCTGCGGCAGGCTCCGGACGTGATTCTGCTGGGCGAGATGCGGGACCAGGAGACCATTCACACCGCCATGACGGCGGCGGAGACGGGGCATCTGCTCATCGCCACCCTCCACACCAAGGGGGCAGTGAATACCATTGACCGCATTGTGGACACCTTCCCCAGCGGCCAGCAGGACCAGGTGCGGGTGCAGCTGAGCATGGTGCTGCGCACCGTGGTGTCCCAGCAGCTGGTGCCCGACACCAAAGGCGGGCTGGTGCCTGCCTTTGAGATCATGCACGTGAACAACGCCATTCGCAGCCTGATCCGGGACTGCAAGACCCATCAGATTGACAACGCCATCGCCGCAGGGGGGATGGAAGGGATGATCTCCATGGATCAGTCCCTGCTGGCGCTGTACAAGGGGCGGGAGATCACGGCGGAGACGGCCATGTCCTATTCGGACAACCCGGATCAGCTGAAACGAAGAATGGGATAAAATACGTGCCGGAGCTTCCTGGAAGCTCCGGCACGTTATTTTGCGCCCAAATTTTCTTCCGCGTCATATAGCGGCTGAACTCGCTTTCGGTCAGGGCAGAGCCCTGAGCCTGAGCGGCCTCCAGGATGACGGCGGGGCAGTCAAAGAGATTTCCCTTGGACAGGACGATATGGTCAGGCGCCTTATCTGAGCTCCGCCATGATCCGGGCGATGAGGGACACCCGGCGGAAGGGGGTCATGAGATACCAGCCGTCGGTGTAGGGGACCATGTCCCGGGCGATGCGCACCGAGAGCTCCAGGGCCAGCTCCTCGGCCTCCTCCCGGCTGATGCCCTCGTAGCGTTTCACAATGTCCTCCGGCACGGACACGCCCGCCACCTCGTTGTTGAGGAACAGGGCGTTGCGGTGGCTGACAATGGGAAACACGCCGCCCAAAATTCTGCCCTTCAACGTCTGGCGAGCCAGGGCCAGGTTTTCCAGCGCCTTCGGGGAGTGGACGGGCTGGGTGAGGAAGCCCGCCGCGCCGCACTCCTCCTTCTCCCGGGCCAGCTCGAGCTGCCGGGCGAAGTTGACGGCGTTCAGGTTCAGCGCCCCGAAGATCTGGAACGGGGTGGACAGACCGTGGTCGGTCAATCCACCGACATACCGGATCAGCTTCCGGGAGTTGAAGTTGAACACGCTTTTCACCTCGTCCCGGTCCTGGGTGGGGATGGGGTCGCCGGTGACCAGCAGGACGTTGTGCACGCCCTCCATGGACAGTCCCAGCAGCAGGGCCTTGGTGGCGTTCAGGTTGCGGTCCCGGCAGGTCAGGTGGGGGAGGGGGTCCACTCCGGTCTCCCGGTGAATTTTACAGGCCAGCAGGGAGCTGTCCGCCCTGGGGCGGCCCACGGGACAGTCCGCCACAGTGACGGCGTCCGCGCCGGCGTCCCGCAGGGTCCGCACGCCCTCCATGAAGGCGTCCACATGATCGTCCGCCGGGGGGTCCAGCTCTACGGCGATGACCCGTTTCCCGGCCTCCAGCTTGTCGCGGAGGCGGTTCTGACCGGGCTGGACGCCGGGCTTGGTCCGGGGCTGGGCGGGGAGAGCCGCGGGCTTTGCGGTCAGCGTGTGCAGGGCCTGGGCAGTGTGGGCGATGTGTCGGGGCTGAGTGCCGCAGCAGCCGCCCACAATGGCCGCTCCCGCCTGGGCGATATCAGCCAGCTGAGCGGCAAAGTAGTCCGCCTGACCCTGGTACACCACCCGCCGCCCCAGCACCGTGGGATAGCCTGCGTTGGGCATGACGGACAGGGCCTTGCCGTTGAGCTTGTCCAGGTCCAAGCCCCGGACGAATTCCAGAAGATGGTGGGGGCCGGATATGCAGTTGAAGCCCACGGCGTCCACCTCCGGCAGGGCGGCGGTGCGCTCAAAGAGGGCGCGGCCCGACAGGCCGTCCCGTGTGATGCCGTCCGGGGCCACGGCGAAGGAAACCAGCAAAAACGCCTTGGGACAGCGCTCCTTCAGACAGCGGGCCAATTCGGACACGCCGTCGTCGGTGGGCAGGGTCTCCGCCACAAAGTGGGTCAGGCCCTGGGAGAGGAACCAGTCCGCCTGTCTGAGATAGACCTCGCCGGGGGACAGTATCCCCTCTCTGGGGGCGGGACCCAGGTCGGCGAATACATAGGCGCCGAAGGGCTGGGCGGCTTCCAGCGCGATGCGGCACCCTGCCTCGACGATGCGCCGGGCGGTCTGCGTATCTCCGAGCCCGGCGCCCACATCGAAGGTGTTGGTGCGGATGGCGCGGCATCCGGACTCCAGATAGGCGCGGTGGATGTCGGCGATTTCTTCGGGCCGGTCCAGGTTGGCCGCCTCGCACCGGGCCTCGGCCCGGCTGGGACGGGAGGCGTAATAGGTCCCCATGGCCCCGTCGAACAGCAGGGGCCCGCCCTGCGCCAGGTAATCTCGAACGCTCATGCTCCAAACACCTTCCGGGCGATGTCCACCGACTGGCGGGCGTCCTTCGCGTAGTGGTCTGCGCCCATCTGGGCGGCGTATTCCGGTGTCACCACCGCGCCGCCCACAAAAATCACCGGCGGTTTTTCCAGCGTGTGAAGGAGCTTGATGGTGTCCTCCATGGCGGGCAGGGTGGTGGTCATGAGGGCGGACAGGCCCACCAAGGGGATGTTCTGTTCCCGCACGGTGTCCAGAATGGCCTCCGGCGGCACGTCCCGGCCCAGGTCCACGGCGTCGTAGCCGTAGTTTTCCATCACCGTGCGAACGATGTTCTTACCGATGTCGTGGATGTCTCCTTTGACCGTGGCGATGACGAACCGGCCCTTTTTCACCGGGGCTCCGCCCTTCTCCGCGATGGAGGTCTTGATGACCTCAAACACGGACTGAGCCGCCTGGGCGGCGCTGAGCAGCTGGGGCAGGAAGGCCCGTCCCGCCTCGTAGTCCGCTCCCACCCTGTCCAGGGCGGGGATGAGACGCCGCTCCACCAGGGACAGCTCGTCCTGGCTTTGCAGGGCTTCCCGGGCCAGCCTGCCCGCGTCGCCCTCCAGCCCGCGGGCGATGGCGTCCTCCAGAGTGAGGTTTGAGCCGACCCCAGCGGAAGTGGAGGGCGCGGGAGCCGCGCCGGCAAACCGGGCGATATAGTCCCGGCTTCCCGCATCCTCGCCGGACAGCACCTTGAAGGCCGCCACCGCGTCCATGATCTCCCGCTGGTTGGGGTTGACAATGGGCAGAGTCAGCCCCGCGGCCATGGCCTGGGTGAGGAAGCTGCGGGTGACGGCCGCGCGGTTTGGCAGACCGAAGGAGATGTTGGACACCCCCAGCACCACTTGGAGGCCAAGCTCCTCCCGTACCATGCGCACGGCTTTCAGCGTTTCTGCCGCCTGCTCCTGCTGGGCGGACACGGTGAGGGTCAGGCAGTCGATCCACACGTCCTCCGCCGGGATGCCACAGCTCAGCGCCGCGTCCAGAATGCGGCGGGCGATGGCCACCCGGCCCTCGGCGGTCTGGGGGATGCCGTTCTCGTCCAGGCACAGGCCCACCACGGAGGCACCGTATTTTTTCACAATGGGCAGGATGCGGTCCAGGACCGCTTGCTCGCCGTTCACCGAGTTCACCGCCGCCTTGCCGTTGTACACCCGCAGTCCCGCCTCCAGAGCGTCGGCATTGGTGGAATCCAGCTGGAGAGGCAGGGGGACGGCGCTTTGGAGCCTTTTTACCACCAGGGGCAGCATGGCGGCTTCGTCGACGCCGGGATGACCCACGTTCACGTCCAGGATGTCCGCGCCGGCGTCCTCCTGCTGGACAGCCACGTCCAAAATGTAGTCCAGGTCATGCTCCAGCAGGGCCTGCTGAAAGCGCTTCTTGCCTGTGGGGTTGATGCGCTCGCCGATCACTCGCACGCCGTCCAGGCGGCAGGGCGTCATGGCGGAGCAGACAAAGCCTGTGGACCGGTACACTCTGGGGGCGGGCATTCTGCCCTCCAGGGCCTTGGAAAGAGCGCGGATATAGTCCGGCGAGGTGCCGCAGCAGCCGCCGAAAATGGTGACGCCCGCGTCCAGGCAGGGGAGCAGGGCCTGAACAAACTCCTCCGGTCCCATGTCGTATGTGCCGGTGGCCGGGTCGGGCAGGCCCGCGTTGGGCTTGGCGATGACGGGCAGGCGGGTGTTTTCGCACAGCTCTCTCAGCAGGGGGGCCAGCAGGTCCGGCCCCAGGGAGCAGTTCAGCCCGATGGCGTCCGCCCCCAGGCCCTCCAGCGTTCGGGCCATGGAGGGGATGGTACAGCCGGTAAAGGTGCGGCCGCTTTGCTCAAAGGACATGGTGACGAAAACCGGCAGCTTGGTGTTCTCCTTCACCGCCAGCAGGGCGGCCTTGGCCTCGTAAAGGTCGGTCATGGTCTCAATGGATACCAGGTCCGCCCCGGCCTTTTCCCCCGCCACGGCCACCTCTTTGAAATACTCGTAGGCCTGCTCAAAGGGCAGCGTGCCCAGAGGCTCCAGAAGTTCGCCAAGGGGGCCCATGTCCAGCGTCACCTTCACGTCCGTCCCGGCTGCGGCATCTTTGGCAATGGCGACGGCGGCGGACACCACCTCGTCCACTGTGCGGCCCGTGCCGGCCAGCTTGGGCGCGCTGGCTCCAAAGGTGTTGGCGCACACAATTTGACTGCCCGCGCCGATGTATTCCCGATAGATGGAGCACAGCAGGTCCGGGTCGGTGAAGTTGAGCAGCTCCGGTTTGCCCCCCGGGGGCAGGCCCCGCTGCTGCAAAACGGTGCCCATGGCCCCGTCCAAAATGGTGATGTTGTCGTATAAAAAATCAAGCTCCACAGATGTTTCCTCCCTTGCGGTATTGGCAGGCTTCTCTCAGATTGCAGAACCCGCAGCCCCGGATGCGGGCGGGCTGAGGGCGGTCCGACAGGCCGATGACGGCGGTGACGGACTTGGAGGGGTTCATGAGAAAGCTGTCCGTCACCTGCACACCCAGCCGCCGGGGGGCGTCTAGTATGGCGCATATATCCTTTTGCGCAGCCAGCGGCAGGTCTCCGTAGCCGGGGCTGAAACGGTCGGTGAGATACCGGCCGGGAAAGCGGACGGCGATCTCCTCTCCGGCGGAATCACAGCCGGCCTCCGCCCAGGCGGAGCCGCAGGCGTCCAGCATGGCGGCGCGGGCCATGCTTCGGGCCTGCTCGGATCGAAGGAGCACCTCAAATCCCGCCCCCAGGGTACAGGCCAGCAGCACGGCCTGGGAGCACTCCGCCAGCATTCGCTTTGCCATTGAGCCGGCGAGGGTGAGGCCCGCTCCCTCCAGCGCCTGACCCTCCGCCCGGTGGGTCAGGGGAAACACCCGCCAGACGTATCGGGGCGTCACCGAGCGAGTGAGCTTGTCCGCAACAGCGGACAGCTCCTCCAGCAGGGCGGGGTCAGGGCTCCCCCGCACCCCCAGATAGCGCAGGGGTTCGGACAATTCCAGTTTCATTCAACTACCCTCTTATATGATAGGTTTACCCTATCATACCGCAAATGGCGAAAAAAATCTATATACAAATTTGTATTGACCGCCGTGAGCGATGACTGTACTTTTTGGCTTTGATATGCTATGATTTTCCCAGCGGAGATAAAAACACAGTCCCCGTCGGGTAGTCGGGGCGCGGGAGTCCGCCCTCCCGCCAGTAACCTGCCTCCTTGGTTGTCCCTTCTCCGTGAAGCGAGCTTTAAGGAGGAAAATGGAATATGAGCGTGTTCAAAGCAAGGCTGAGCGTGTATTTTGAGCCGCCCTTCTGGGTGGCGCTGTACCGGCGGGAGGAGGGGGACGGCTGCCGGGTGTGCAGGACGGTTTTCGGCGCGGAGCCCCGTGATCAGGAGGTGCTGGACTGGCTCCAGGCCCAGTTCCGGGAGCTGCGCTTCAGCCCAGCCGTGGCGGGCACCCCTGATCCGGACAGGGCCGTCAATCCCAAAAGGGCGCGCCGGGAGGCCAGGAAGGCCGTCCGGCCCTCGGCCGTGGGGACAAAGGCTCAGCAGGCTCTCCAGCTCCAGCGGGAGCAGGGGAAAACAGAGCGGAAAGCCGTTTCCAAAGAGCGGCGGGAGGCACAGCGGGAGCGGAAGCTGGCCCTCCGGCAGGAAAAGCGCAGAGAAAAGCACAAGGGGCACTAGCCCCTTGTGCTTTTTGTCATGCTTGATAGGCCCGCAGCAGCCGCTGGACAAACTGGAGGGTGGAGGCGGTCAGATCATAGGCGTAGCCGGTGGTGCACCAGTGATAGGTCAGCCCTCGGACGGAGATCATGAACAGGGAGGCGATCTCCTGGGCGCTGTCTCCGCGGCCGTCCAGCTCACCGCTGTCCAGACCGCTCTGGAGCACCCGGATCAGCACCCCCACCAGGCTGTTCTCCTGGGGGCGGTTGAACCAGGGGTTGTCCGGGCTGTACAGCAGCCGGGTCATTTTCCGGTCGGTGAGCTCACCGCTGTAATGGGCGTAGCGGTCGAAGAAAAACAGCACCCGCTCCCGACAGGTGGGCTGGGTGAGCCGGGGCTCCACCACCTCATTGAAATAGTGGTCCGCCACCTGATAGGTCTCGTAAAAAACCTCCAGCTTGGTGCTGTAGTAGTTGTAAAAGGTGCCGATGGACACGTTGGCCCGGTCCACAATGTCCCGGATGGTGATGCTGTCGAAGTCCCGCTCAGCCAGCAGCTCCACCGCGGTGTTGAACAGCTTCAGCTTGGTCTGCTCCGCCTGGAGCTGGCGTTTGGTCTTGCTTTCCTCGATCACCGGTGGACCACCTGCCTTTCTTACGGGTTAGCAGGAATTATACCCGAAAAATGTCCCGTTGGCAAGAGGATGGAAAAGAATGCGTCTCAGCACATCGTACAATTTTTCAGCTCCAAAATATACATGGTACACAAAAATGTTTGGATTCCATTTTCCCTATTGACGGTCATGACAAGAGGTAGTATAATTTTTAACGAACAAGTTCAGTGAATGTGTTCACTAAAATATGGAGGGATGGATATGGCAAAATTCATCACAGCGCAGGAAGCGGCCAAACTGATTCCCGACGGGGCCACGGTGGGGCTGGCGGGCATGGGCCTGTCCGGTTGGGCGGAGGAGATCGCCTGTGCCGTGCGGGACAGCTACCGGGAGACGGGCCATCCCTGCGGCCTGAACCTGAAGCAGGGCAGCGCCCTGGGCGATTGGGGCTACGGCAACCAGTTCGTGGGCTGGAACCGTTCCAAGCGGGAGGACGGCCCGGACAACGACCACGGCAATCGGGGCGCCACCCGGTTTGGCGAGGCGGGCCCGGGGCTGGTGACAAAATGGACCAGCGCCCACATCGGCAGCGCCTTCACCCTGTGCGACCAGGCTCGGAACAACGAGCTGGAGAGCTACTGCCTGCCCCAGGGCGTCATCATCAACCTGTGGCGGGAGATCGGCGCGGGCCGCCCCGGCCTGCTGAGCAAGGTGGGTCTGGGCACCTTCGTGGACCCCCGCATCGAAGGCGGCCGCATGAACGAGTGCGCCAAGGATGAGCTGGTCAAGGTGGTGAACTTTGAGGGCGACGAGTACCTGTTCTACCCCGGCTTCAAGGTGGACGTGGCCATCCTGCGGGGCACCATCGCCGACGAGAACGGCAACATCTCCTTCGCCCGGGAGAGCGTTATCAACGAGGGCTTCGCCGTGGCCAACGCCACCAAGAATTCCGGCGGCATCGTCATCGTCCAGGTGGAGTATCTGGCCAAGAAGGAGACCCTGCCCGCCAAGGAGATCAAGATCCCCGGCGCCCTGGTGGATTACGTGGTCCAGGCCCGGGACCCCAAGTCCTGCTGGCAGGCGGAGGGCGATTACTGGGAGCCGTCCTTCTCCGGCGAGATCCGCAAGCCCCTTACCTCCATCGAGCCTCTGCCCATGGACGAGCGGAAGGTCATCTGCCGCCGCTGTGCCATGGAGCTGAAGGCCGGGGACCTCATCAATCTGGGCGTGGGTATGCCCGCCGACATCGCCAAGGTGGTCAATGAGGAGGGCCTCATCGATCAGGTGACCATGTCCACTGAGAGTGGCATGGTGGGCGGCGTGCCGTCCGCTCTGCCCAGCTTCGGCTCGGCCTACAACCCAGAGGCCATCATCACCCCCAACGAGATGTTCGACCTCATCAGCGGCGGCGGGCTGAACATGACCTGCCTGGGCATCGGCGAGGTGGACAAGGACGGCAACAACAACGTCAGCCGGATGGGCTCCCGGCTTACCGGACCCGGCGGCTTCATCGACATCAGCTCCAACACCCCCAAGGTGATCTTTGCCGGCACCCTGGTGGGCAAGGCTAAGGTGAAGGTGGGCGGCGGCAGGCTGGAGATTCTGGAGGAGGGCACCATTCGAAAGTTCGTGGATCAGGTGGGCCAGATCACCTTCTCCGGAAAATACGCTCCGGACACCCAGGAGGTGCTGTACGTTACCGAGCGGGCGGTATTCAAGCTCATTGACCACAAGCTGACCCTCATCGAGATCGCCCCCGGCATCGACCTGGAAAAGGACGTGCTGGGACAGATGGGCTTCCGTCCGGAAATCTCCCCCGACCTCAAGACCATGGACCCGGCCCTGTTCCAGGAGCATTGGGGCAAGCTGGGCGACACCCTGCGCTGAACGAGAACAGCGACAACAAATCAATCATTAAATTTATTAGGAGGAACATGATTATGAGCAGCCCGTTTTTCAATGAGGATCACGAATCCATCCGCGAAATGGCCCGAGATTTTGCCGCCAAGACCCTGGCTCCGCTGGCCGCCGATATTGACAAGAACGAGGAGTTCCCCATGGACGTGGTCCGTCAGATGGCCGACATGGGCTTCCTGGGCCTGAAGATCCCCGAGGAGTTCGGCGGCTTGGGCCTGGACATGCGCTCCTACGTGTGCGTCATGGAGGAAATTTCCAAGAAGTGTGCCACCGCCACCCTGTTCATCTCCTCAGCCAACTCTCTGTCCACCGCTCCCGTTGTCATCTCCGGCACCCCGGAGCAGAAGGAGAAGTACCTGCCCGGAGTAGTGTCCGGCGAGGAGTTCATCGCCTTCGGCCTCACCGAGCCCAACGCTGGTTCTGACGCCGCCAGCATGACCACCAAGGCGGTGGCGGACGGCGACAGCTACATCCTCAACGGCCGCAAGTGCTTTATCACCATGGCCCCCATCTCCAAGTACTGCATCGTCTATGCCAAGACCAACCCCGAGAAGGGCGCCAAGGGCATCAGCTGCTTCATGGTGGATATGTCCCTGCCCGGTGTGTCCTGCGGCAAGCACGAGGAGAAGATGGGCCAGCGGGGCGTGCCCGTCAGCGACGTGGTGCTGGAGGATGTGCGCGTGCCCAAGGAGTGCCTGATCGGCGAGCTGGACCTGGGCTTCATCAACGCCATGAAGACCCTGTCGGTGGGCCGCATCGGCGTGGCCTCCATGTGCCTGGGCATGGCCGCCGAGGCCATTGAGCTGGCGGTGGAGCACACCAAGAACCGCGTCCAGTTCGGTAAGCCCCTGTGCAAGCACCAGGCCATCGCCTTCATGCTGGCGGAGATGGAGACCAAGCTGAACGCCGCCCGCGGGCTTGTCTACAACGCCGCCTGGATGATGGACAACGGCATGAAGGCCGACAAGGAGGCGTCCATGGCCAAATTCTTCGCCGCCGAGGCCGGCATTGAGATCGTGAACAAGGCCCTCCAGCTGTTCGGCGGCTACGGCTACAGCCGTGAGTATGAAATCGAGCGCATCTACCGCGACATCCGCGTGTGCTCCATTTACGAGGGCTCCTCCCAGGTGCAGCAGATCGTCATCTCCGGTCAGATGCTCAAGTGAGCGGAGGTTCGGCAGTGCGGGCGGCCTCTGGACAAATTGCGAGATTGTCAAAAAATAAACTATCAAGTTTTTGCTGACAAGCCGACGCAAATATGGTAAACTATATAGCGCACAAAACAGCGCGCAATAATTTCAGATTGGAGGAACCCAAGATGAACATTCTCGTCTGTGTCAAGCAGGTGCCTGACACCACAGAGATCAAGATCGACCCGGTGAAGAACACCCTCATCCGTGACGGCGTTCCCAGCATTGTCAACCCCTTCGACGGCTATGCCCTGGAGGCTGCCGCCCGGATCAAGGACAAGAACCCCGACACCAAGATCGTGGTGCTGTCCATGGGACCCCCGCAGGCCACCGCCGCTCTGAAGGAGTGCCTGGCCATTGCCGCCGACAAGGCGTACCTGGTGTCCGGCCGGACCTTCGGCGGCTCCGACACCCTGGCCACCAGCTACATTCTGTACAACGCCGTGAAGAAGGTGGAGGAGCTGGAGGGCAAGTTCGACGCCATTTTCTGCGGCAAGCAGGCCATCGACGGCGACACCGCCCAGGTGGGTCCCGAGCTGGCCGAGCATCTGGGCTATCCCCAGGTGACCTACGGCCTGGAGGCCGAGGTGGACGGCGACATGCTGAAGGTGAAGAAGGAAGTGGAAGAGGGCGTCGAGGTCATCGGCGTGAAGTTCCCCTGCCTTGTCACCTACACCAAGCCCGCCTGGGACCCCCGTTACCCCACCATCAAGCGCAAGATGGCCGCCAACCGCGCCGAGATCCCCGTGCTGGGCGACGACGCGTTCCCGGACATCGACACCACCCGCATCGGCCTGAAGGGCTCTCCCACCAACGTGAAGAAGACCTTTGTGCCGCAGAAAAAGACCGGCGGCGTGAAGATCAAGGAAGCGGACAATGAGACTTCCGCCAAGGTGCTGTTCGAGAAGCTCAGTGCCGCCAGCATTATTTAAGGAGGGGAAGCACAATGGAAGCCAAGACCAAGGACCTGTGGGTATTTGTTGAGACCAACGAGGATGGCACCGCAAAGAACGTGGGCATTGAGCTGCTGACCCCCGGCAAAATGATGGCCGGCAAGCAGGGCGGCGCGCTGGTGGCGGTGGTCATCGGCAGCGGCGTGGATGAGGCAGTGAAGGCCGCCAACGAGCACGGCGCGGACAAGATCATCGTGGTGGACGGCCCCGAGTTCAAGCACTACAGCACCGACGCTTACGCCATCGCCCTGGTGAGCCTGGTGGAGAAGTACGGCCCCACCAGCATGCTCATCGGCGCGACCAACAACGGCCGTGACCTGGGTCCCCGCGTCAGCTGCCGCCTCAAGACCGGCCTGACCGCCGACTGCACCGCCCTGGACATCGACGACGAGACCGGCAACGTGGCGTGGACCCGTCCCGCCTTCGGCGGCAACCTGATGGCCACCATCATCTGCCCGAATCACCGTCCCCAGATCGGCACCGTCCGTCCCGGCGTGTTCAAGAAGAGCGACGCCGTGGAGGGTAAGGCTGAGATCGTGAAGGAAGACCTGCACGTGGCCGAGAGCGACATCCGCACTCAGGTGCTGGAGATCATCAAGGACCTGGGCGGCGAGAACGTAGACCTGGAGGGCGCTGAGATCATCGTGTCCGGCGGCCGCGGCGTGGGCGGTCCGGAGGGCTTTGAGCCCATCAAGGCTCTGGCCGACGCGCTGGGCGCCACCGTGGGCGCTTCCCGCGCCGCCGTGGACGCGGGCTGGATTGCCCACGCCCATCAGGTGGGCCAGACCGGCAAGACCGTGGGTCCCAAGCTGTACATCGCCTGCGGCATTTCCGGCGCGATCCAGCACCTGGCCGGCATGAGCGGCTCCGACGTTGTTGTCGCCATCAACAAGGACCCCGACGCCCCCATCTTCGACGTGGCCGATTACGGCGTGGTGGGCAACCTGTTTGAGGTGCTGCCCGTTCTCACCGAGGAGATCAAGAAGGCGCGCGGCTAAGTTCAGGATATAACACCGGGCTGTCTGGAAATGAGGGACGAGCCGTCCGGGAAAGCGGGCAAAAACCCCTTTCCCGGCGGCAGGCCCAAATTTTCAGCGGCTTCGGCGTTTTGTCATTTTGAAAACGAATTAAGAAAGGACAGATGCGCTATGAATTTCCACTTTAACGAAGAGGAACAGGAAATCCTTGACATGCTCCATGACTTCTGCCTGAAAGAGGTCGCTCCCATCGCCGCTGAGGTGGACGAGAACGAGCGCTTCCCCGAGGAGACCTGGCACAAGCTGGCTGAGATGGGCATGATGGGCGTGCCTATGCCCGAGGAGTACGGCGGGGCCGGCCTGAGCTACCTGAATTACATCGCCGTGTGCGAGGAGCTGGCCAAGCACTGCGCCACCACCTCCGTCATGGTGTCCGCCCACACCTCACTGTGCTGCTGGCCCATCGCCACCTATGGCACCGAGGAGCAGAAGGCGAAGTACCTCAGCAAGCTGTCCAGCGGCGAGTGGCTGGGCGCGTTCGGCCTGACCGAGCCCGGCGCCGGCACCGACGCCGCCATGCAGAAGACCGTGGCCGAGGACAAGGGCGACCACTGGGTGCTCAACGGCTCCAAGATTTTCATCACCAACGCCGGCTTCGCCAACGTGTTCGTGGTGTTTGCCATGACTAACAAGGAGCTGGGCACCAAGGGCATCTCCGCGTTTATCGTGGAGAAGGACTTCCCCGGCTTCAAGGTGGGCTCCCACGAGAAGAAGATGGGCATCCGCGGTTCCTCCACCTGCGAGCTGGTCTTTGAGGACTGCATCGTGCCCAAGGAGAACCTGCTGGGCGAGCTGAACAAGGGCTTCAAGGTGGCCATGACCACCCTGGACGGCGGCCGTATCGGCATCGCTGCTCAGGCTCTGGGCATCGCTCAGGCCTCCATTGATGAGTGCGTGAAGTACACCAAGGAGCGCGTGCAGTTTGGCAAGCGCATCAGCCAGTTCCAGAACACCCAGTTCCAGCTGGCCGATATGCAGGCCCATGTGGACGCGGCCCGTCTGCTGGTTTACCGCGCCGCCCAGGCCAAGCAGGATCACGAGCCTCACAGCCATCTGGCCGCTATGGCCAAGCTGGTGGCCTCCGAGACCGCTTCCGACGTGACCCGCCGCACCCTCCAGCTCACCGGCGGCTACGGCTACACCCGTGAGTATCCCTTTGAGCGCATGATGCGCGACGCCAAGATCACCGAGATCTACGAGGGCACCTCCGAGGTTCAGCGCATGGTCATCTCCGGCTGGATGGGCGTGAAGTAAGAAGCTTGTTCCCCTTCCAAAAGCAAACAAGAGCGCTCCGCCGTATGGCGGGGCGCTCTTTTGCGTCACAGCTTCTTTTTAAGATAGATCATGTCCGCCAGCTGGATGCCGCACTCATAAATCGGGTGGCCGTAGTTGTCCGTAAAAAAGTTTTTGACGGTGTGGGAGCGGACAAAACCGCATTTCTCATAAAAAGGAATGGTCAGCGGGCTGTCGCCTGTCCCGACTTGTAGAGCGGAGTACCTGCCCCTGTATCTGGCGGAGACAAACTCAATCAGCGCTTTTCCGTAGCCGCTGCCCTGGTACGCGGGTTCCACGGCGATGTTTTTGATTTCCAAGAGACCGCCGCCCTCGTCTGTGACAACGCATTCGCCTTTGACGCCGCCGTCATCCAGCACATACATGATCCCACGTTCGAGATAGCGGTCGATCATGTCCTCCTGCTCGTCCGCCAGCAGCAACAGGGAAAGAAATTGTTTCTTATTGTCTTTAACCTGCCTGATTTCCAAATGATCCGCTCCCTATGCTTTTTGATGCTTTTATCCTACCACAGGGCCCCCGCCGATTCAAGTTGAAAAATCCTCGCGCGCATGATACAATACCAGCACATCTTATCAAATACCGGGAGGCAACCGCTGTGGACGCATTGGAACAACTGCCCATCCCCCTGCTGGAGTGGTTCCGGGACAATGCCCGGCGGCTGCCCTGGCGGGACAAGCCCACGCCCTATCACGTCTGGCTGTCGGAGATCATGCTCCAGCAGACCCGGGTAGCGGCGGTGTTGGGGTACTATAAGCGGTTTTTAGAGGAGGCGCCCGACGTGGCGGCGCTGGCGGCGCTTTCAGAAGATCGGCTGATGAAGCTGTGGCAGGGGCTGGGATACTATTCCCGGGCCAGGAACCTGCAAAAGGCCGCAAAAATCATTGTGGAAGAGTACGGCGGGGCGTTTCCGGCGGATTACGCTGCAATCCGCGCCCTGCCCGGCGTGGGAGATTATACCGCCGGCGCGATTTGCTCCATCGCGTTTGGGCAGGGCGTCCCCGCTGTGGACGGCAACGTATTGCGGGTATATGCCCGAATGATGGGGGACGATGGAGATATTTCCGCCCCCCAGATGAAGAAAAAGGTAACGCAGGCCCTGAAAGCGGTTATTCCTGTCCATGCGGCGGGGGCGTTCAACCAGGCGCTGATGGAGCTGGGGGCCACGGTCTGCCTGCCCAACGGAGCGCCGCTGTGTAAGCGGTGCCCTGCCCAGGGGTTCTGCGCCGCCCTGGCCCAGAACCGTATCGCCGGGCTGCCGGTGAAGGCCCCCAAGAAGCCCCGGCGGGTGGAGGAGCGCACAGTGTGGCTGGTTTTCCTGGGAAATCACGTTGCCCTGCGCCGCCGCCCGGGACAGGGGCTGCTGGCGGGGCTGTGGGAGTTTCCCAACGAGGAGGGGAGCGGACCGCTTCCGGCGCGGTGGGGCATAGAGGCCCTGTCTGACGAGTACGCCGGGCGGGCCAGGCACATCTTCACCCACATCGAGTGGCATATGGCGCTGCGGGAGGTGGAGGCTGGGACGGACGGGCTGCCCCCCGGCTGGGTGTGGGCCGGCGGGGCCGAGCTGGAGGAGAAATACGCCGTTCCCAACGCCTTTGACGGGGCGCTGAAGCTGGCAAAAGAGAGATTGAACGGGGGAAAATGACATGGCAAAGCTGTATTTTCGTTACGGCGTGATGGGGTCCAGCAAGTCCGCCAACGCGCTGATGGTGCGCTATAACTACGAGGAGCGGGGCCAGAACGCCCTGATGGTGAAGCCCGCCATCGACCAGCGGGAGGGAGAGCGCGTGGTCAACTCTCGAATCGGGCTGAATTACGCCTGTATTTGGTTTGAGGAGCTGGAGAAAATGTCTGCGGAGGACATCAAAGCCTGCCAATGTGTCATCGTGGATGAGGCTCAGTTCCTTTCCCATAAGCAGGTGGACTACCTCACAGAGATTGTGGACGACATGAATGTGCCTGTGATCTGCTACGGCCTGCGGGCGGATTTCAGCGGGCGGCTGTTTCCGGGGTCCGAGGCCCTGCTGGCCTGCGCGGACATCATTGAGGAGGTCAAGACCATCTGCTGGTGCGGCAAAAAGGCCATCTGCAACGCCCGGTTTGACGCCAACGGCGTGGTGCTCAAGGAAGGGGAGCAGGTGGTGCTGGGGGCCAACGATTGTTATATCGGGCTGTGCCGGAAGCATTGGAAAGAGGGCAATCTGGGGCCGGACAGCCCTGTGAAGCAATGATCTGTAATCTTTGTCCCCGAACATGCGGGGCCTTGCGGGACGAGGCTCACGGCGAGGGGTTCTGCCGGATGCCCTCAGTGCCTGTATGCGCCCGGGCGGCCCTTCACGCTTGGGAGGAGCCCTGCCTGTCCGGCAAAACCGGGGCGGGGACGGTGTTCTTTTCCGGCTGTACGTTAGAATGTGTATTCTGTCAGAACCGCTCCATCAGCCGGGAAAACTATGGGAAAGCGCTCAGTGAAGATGAGCTGTACGCCGCCTTCCAGCGTCTGGTGGACCAGGGGGCGGCATGTATTGAGCTGGTCACGCCCACCCAGTTTACCCATGTGCTGGCCAAGGTGCTGGAACGCCCCGTTCCCAACGGCCTGCCTGTGGTGTGGAACAGCGGCGGCTATGAGCGCCCGGAGGTTTTACGCTCACTGGAGGGCAAAGTGGACGTATATCTGCCTGATTTGAAATACGCCACGGCGGAGACCGCCGCCAAATATTCCGGGGCGGCGGATTATCCGGAGGCGGCGAAGGCCGCTGTTCTGGAGATGTACCGCCAGCGCGGCCCAGCGCGTTTGGAGGATGGCCTGCTGAAAAGCGGCGTGCTCATCCGGCACCTGGTCCTGCCGGGGCAGGTGGCGGAGGCCAAGCGGGTGATGGACTGGGTGGCGGAGGTATTTCCGCCCGGTGGAGTGTTGTTTTCCCTGATGGCCCAGTACACCCCGGTGGGAGAGCTGGAGGGCTTCCCGGAGCTTCGGCGCGCTTTGAGGGCGTCGGAGCTGCGCGCCGCCAAAGCGTATATGGAAAATCTGGGGCTGGCGGGGTATGTGCAGGAGCTGGATTCCTGTGGAGAGGGCTTCATCCCCGCCTTTGACCTGACCGGAGTATAAACACAGCGGAGAGGCATCTGCCTCTCCGCTGTTCATTTATAAGGGATTCAATTACTTCAGGTTGAAGAAGGCGTCGCGGCCCAGGTAGATGGCGGCGTCGTCCAGCTCCTCCTCGATGCGCAGCAGCTGGTTGTACTTCGCCACGCGGTCGGTGCGGCTGGGAGCGCCGGTCTTGATCTGGCCGGCGTTGGTGGCCACGGCGATGTCGGCAATGGTGGCATCCTCGGTCTCGCCGGAGCGGTGGGACACGATGGCGGTGTAGCCGGCCCGGTTGGCCATCTGGATGGCATCCAGGGTCTCGGTCAGGGTGCCGATCTGGTTGACCTTGATGAGGATGGAGTTGCCAACGCCCTTGGCAATGCCGTCGGACAGGCGGGCCACGTTGGTGACGAACAGGTCGTCGCCCACCAGCTGGACCTTATTGCCGATGGCCTTGGTCAGCATGGCCCAGCCCTCCCAGTCATCCTCGGCCATGCCGTCCTCCAGGGAGATGATGGGATAGGTGTCGGCGAACTTCTTCCACATGTTGACCAGCTGCTGCTGGGTCATCTTCTTGCCGGACTTGGGCTGGACATAGCACTTCTGCTCGTCGTCCCACCACTCGGAGGAGGCGGCGTCGATGGCGATCATGAAGTCCTCGCCGGGCTTGTAGCCGGCCTCTTCAATGGCCTGCACGATGACCTTCAGGGCGTCCTCATCCTTCTTCAGGTTGGGGGCGTAGCCGCCCTCGTCGCCCACGCCGGCGGCGGGGGTGCCGTTCTCCTTCAGGGTCTTCTTCAGCTGGTGGAACACCTCGGCGCAGCGGCGCAGGGCCTCCTTCCAGGTGGGAGCGCCCACGGGCATAATCATGAACTCCTGGATCTCCACGTTGTTGGTGGCGTGAGCGCCGCCGTTGAGGATGTTCATCATGGGGACGGGCAGGGTCTTGGCATTGACGCCGCCGATATAGTTGTACAGGCTGGTGCCCAGGGACTCAGCGGCGGCCTTGGCGGTGGCCAAAGAGGCGCCCAGGATGGCGTTGGCGCCCAGGCGGCCCTTATTGGGGGTGCCGTCCAGCTCGATCATGGCCTTGTCCACGGCCACCTGATCCAGGGCGTTCATGCCGATCAGGCACTCGGCGATCTCGGTGTTCACGTTGTTGACGGCCTTCTCCACGCCCTTGCCCAGGTAGCGGCTCTTGTCGCCGTCCCGGAGCTCACAGGCCTCGTGTACGCCGGTGGAAGCGCCGGAGGGAACCGCGGCGCGGCCCACAGTGCCGTCTTCCAGGGTGACCTCCACCTCAACGGTGGGATTGCCGCGGGAATCGATAATTTCACGGCCGAGGACGTCAACGATCTCAAGCATCTGTTTCATGGGAATCAAGCTCCTTTCAAAATGTCAAAGGTATAGGTTAAGAGACATTTGTCTCGCGACCACAGGTCAGGCTTTACTTTATTATCAGGGTCTCGCCGGTCATTTCCTTGGGCTGCTTCAGGCCCATCAGGTCCAGCATGGTGGGGGCCAGATCAGCCAAACGGCCGTCCCGCAGCTTTACGTCCGCGCCCACCACGCAGCAGGGCACCAGATTGGTGGTGTGGGCGGTGAATGGAGAGCCGTCCGCCTCCACCATGTGCTCAGCGTTGCCGTGGTCGGCGGTGATGATGGCAACGCCACCCATCTCCCGGGTGGCGTTTACCACCTGGTTCACACCGTCGTCCACCGCCTCGGCGGCCTTGACGGCGGCCTCGAACACGCCGGTGTGGCCCACCATATCGCAGTTGGCGAAGTTCAGGATGATGACATCATAAGCGCCGCTCTTGATGCGCTTGACGGCCTCAGCCGTGACCTCGGGCTGGCTCATGTGGGGCTGGAGGTCATAGGTGGCCACCTTGGGGGAGGGGATCAAGCAGCGGTCCTCCCCGGGGAATACCTGCTCCACGCCGCCGTTCAAGAAGAAGGTGACGTGGGCGTACTTCTCCGTCTCGGCGATGCGCAACTGGGTCATGTTCTGCTGGGCGATATACTCGCCGAAGATATTGTCCAGGCTCTCCTTGGGGAAGGCAATGACCACGTTGGGCATGGATGCGTCGTAGGACGTGGTGCACACGTAGTTGACCTTGAAGAAGCCCTTCTTCCGCTCAAAGCCCTTGAAATCAGGGTCCACGAAGGTGCGGGTGATCTCACGGGCCCGGTCGGGACGGAAGTTCATGAAGATGATGGAGTCGCCCTCGCCGATCTCTGCGTTTTCAGCGGTGATGACGGGCACCACGAACTCGTCGGTGACGCCCGCGTCATAGCTGGCCTGCATGGCACCCACGGGGTCACCGATAAAGCGCTGCTCACTCTCGCCGTAGACCATGGCCTTGTAGGAGCGCTCGACCCGGTCCCAGTTGGTGTCCCGGTCCATGGCGTAGTAGCGCCCGGAGATGGTGGCGATCTGGGCCCCGTACTGGTCGCAGGTCTCCTTCATCTCGGCCACGAAGCCCTTGCCGGAGGAGGGGGGCACGTCGCGGCCGTCCATGAAGCAGTGGACGAAGATCTTGGGGCAGCCCAGGTCGTGGGCCATCCTCACCGCCGCCTGGATGTGGGTGATGTGGCTGTGCACGCCGCCGTTGGACATCAGGCCGTAGATATGGACGGCCTTGCCGGCATCCTTCGCGGCCAGCATGGCGTTTTTGTAGGCGGGGTTCTCAAAGAAATCTCCGTCCTGGATGGCCTTGGTGATCTTGGGCAGGTCCTGGAACACCACCCGGCCAGCGCCGATGTTGGTGTGGCCCACCTCGCTGTTGCCCATCTGGCCGTCGGGCAGGCCCACGTCCAGACCGGAGGCGGACAGCTTGCAGCAGGGATTTGACCCAAAAATGCGGTCCAGATTAGGGGTGTTGGCGGCCTTAATGGCGTTGTCCCCCGCCGCGGTGGAGGAGGACAGGCCGAAGCCGTCCATAATGATAAGGGTAGTGGGAGTTTTCATGAAATCAAATCACTCCTGATTTGCGGCATTGATGATGGCCATAAAATCGTCGGGCTTCAGGGAAGCGCCGCCGATGAGGCCGCCGTCGATGTCGGGCTGAGCCAGCAGCTCCGCAGCGTTCTTGGCGTTCATGGAGCCGCCGTACTGGATGGTGACGGCGCGGGCCACCCGGGCGCCGTACTGCTTACGGATGATGGAGCGGATGTGGGTGCACACCGCGCCCGCCTGCTCGGCGGTGGCGGTCTTGCCGGTGCCGATGGCCCAGATGGGCTCGTAGGCGATGACCACCCGGCGGACCTGGGTCTCGTTCAGACCGGCCAGGGCCACCTTCACCTGATAGGAGATCAGCTCCTCGGTGACGCCCAGCTCGCGCTGCTCCAGGCTCTCGCCCACGCACACGATGGGGCGCAGACCGGCCTCCAGGGCGGCGTGAACCTTCTTGTTCACGGTGAAGTCGGTCTCATTATAGTACTGGCGGCGCTCGGAGTGGCCGATGATGACGTACTTGGCGCCCACGTCCTTGAGCATTTCCACGGTGACCTCGCCGGTGAAGGCGCCGGAGGCCTCAAAGTGGCAGGTCTCGCCGCCGATGGCCACGCGGGTATCTTTGAACAGCCGGACCGCGCCGGGGATGTTCACGCCGGGGACGCACAGGACCACTTCACACCACTTGTGGCGGCCCAACTGGGGCTTGAGAGCCTCGGCAAAGGCTTTGGTTTCGGTGAGGGTCTTGTTCATCTTCCAGTTGCCGGCGATGATCGTCTTGCGGTACTTGAGGTTCATTTGTTGAACTCCCTTCTTTTATTTGAAACGGTCTATCGGTAGGAGCGCACGCCGTGCGCCCGTCTGACACATGGCTCCGGAGCGGGCGCGCGATGTGCGCCCCTGCAGGCAATCAGGCGTCCAGGAGGCAGGCCACGCCGGGGAGCTCTTTTCCTTCCATGAACTCCAGGGAGGCGCCGCCGCCGGTGGAGATGTGGCTCATCTTGTCGGCGTAGCCCAGCTGCTGCACGGCCGCCGCGCTGTCGCCGCCGCCGATGATGGTGATGGCGGAGGTCTTGCTCAGGGCCTCGGCCACGGCCTTGGTGCCCACGGCGAACTTGTCGAACTCGAAGACGCCCATGGGGCCGTTCCAGATGACGGTGCCCGCGTCGGCCACGGCGTCACAGTACAGCTTCACGGTCTCGGGGCCGATGTCCAGGCCCTGCCAGCCGTCGGGAATCTCGCCGGCCTTGACCACCTTGGAGTCGGCGTCGGGGGCGAACTTGTCGGCGATGACGGTGTCGATGGGCAGCAGGAGCTTGACGCCCTTGTCGGCGGCCTTCTTCACCATGTCGTTGGCGTAGTCCTTCCAGTCGGCCTCCAGCAGGGAGTCGCCCACCTTGCCGCCCTGGGCGGCGGAGAAGGTGTAGGCCATGCCGCCGCCGATGATGATGGTGTCGGCGATCTCCAGCAGGTTGTTGATGACGCCGATCTTGGAGCTGACCTTGGAACCGCCCAGGATGGCCACCAGCGGGCGCTTGGGATTGGCCAGTGCGCCGCCGATGAAGTCCAGCTCCTTCTGGATCAGGAAGCCGGAGACGGCGGGCAGATGGGCCGCCACGCCGGCAGTGGTGGCGTGGGCGCGGTGGACGGCGCCGAAGGCGTCGGACACGTACACCTCGGCCATGCCGGCCAGCTTCTTGGCCAGCTCGGGGTCGTTCTTGGTCTCGCCCTTCTCAAAGCGGGTGTTCTGGAGCAGCATGATCTCGCCGGGCTTCAGGGCCGCGGCCTTGGCGGTGGCGTCGGGGCCCACCACGTCGTCGGCCAGGATCACCGGCTTGCCCAGCAGCTCGCTCAGGCGGGCGGCCACGGGCTCCATGCGCAGCTCGGCCAGGGACTTCTTCCACTTCTCCTCGGTGATGGAGGCCTCGTCCTTGCCCTTTTCCAGCTGCTTCTTCTTGTAGGAGTCAAAGGTGGCCACCGGCTTGCCCATGTGGGAGCAGGCGATGACCGCCGCGCCCTGGTCCAGCAGGTACTGGATGGTCGGCAGGGCGGCGCGGATGCGCTTGTCGTCGGTGATGACGCCGCTGCCGTCCTTGGCCATGGGCACGTTGAAGTCGCAGCGCAGCAGCACCTTCTTGCCCTTGACATCGATGTCCTTGACCGTCTTCTTGTTGTAGTTCATGGTGTTTCTAGCTCCTTTCATTTCTTACAACTTGAAGTGATAGCGTTCAATTTGAGGTTGACGCCATTTCGCCCTCTCCGCTCAGCCCGGGGAAGCCCTGCTGCTTGAGGGCCTCGTAGGCCAGCACGGCCACCGAGTTGGACAGGTTCAGGCTGCGGGCGTCGGCGCGCATGGGTATGCGGATGCAGCGGTCCTGGTGAGTGGAGCGGAACCACTCCGGCAGTCCGGCGGTCTCCTTGCCGAAGAACAGCCAGCAGCCGTTTCGGAACCGTGCCTGGGAATAGTCCTGGGGGGCCTTGGTGGTGGCCAGCCAGAGGTCGGAGGGAGCGTTGCGTTGGAAGAGGTCGTTCAGGCTCTCATAGACAGTGAGGTCCACCATGGGCCAGTAGTCCAGCCCCGCCCGCTTCACCGCCTTTTCGCTGATGTCGAAGCCCAGGGGCTTCACCAGATGGAGGCGGCTGCAGGTGGCGGCGCAGGTGCGGGCAATATTTCCGCAGTTCTGCGGGATTTCCGGTTCCACTAAAACGATATTGACCATACTATCTCCAAAACCCTTCCTCAATCATGCACATTATAGACGCTTGACAAAAAAATAGCAAGAGAAAATGTGGCGAAAGTGTTAAAAATTTACCCATTTTTGTTGTCACTATGCCCAGGAGCGCTCCGTTTTTTCAAATTTTCAGAGGAGTGATGCAGAATTTTGAGCCGGAAGGGGATTTTTTTGACCTGACGCAACCTTTTGGACCCGTGGAGGGTATTGCATACGGACGAACCTGAGAAGCTCCGGATTGCGATGGGAAAAGGTTGCCATTTCCCTGTGTGTATGCTAGAATATCCGCAGTGCGGCATAATCTGAAAGAGAACACACGGGGGAGGGCGGCGCATGAACACCATGATCATCGGCATCGCCGGAGGGACCGGCTCGGGCAAGACCACATTGACCCGCAGGCTTCAGGACGCCTTCGGGGCAGACGTGTCCGTGGTCTACCACGACAACTATTATAAGAAGCACGTGGGAATGACCTATGAGGAGCGCTCGGCACTGAACTATGACCATCCCGACGCCTTCGACACTGATCTGATGGTGGCCGACCTGAAACGGCTGGCGGCTGGGGAGCCCATCCGCTGTCCGGTGTACGACTACTCCATTCACAACCGCTCGGAGGAGACGGTGGAGGTGCGGCCCACCAAGGTGGTCATTGTGGAGGGCATCCTCATCTTTGCCGATCAGGCCCTGCGGAATTTGATGGATGTGAAGATTTTCGTGGACACCGACGCCGACGTGCGCATTTTGCGCCGCATCCTTCGGGATGTGAAGGAGCGGGGGCGCTCACTGGATTCGGTCATCAGCCAGTACCTCACCACCGTCAAGCCCATGCACGAGCAGTTCGTCCAGCCCTCGCGCCAGTACGCCGACATTGTGGTGCTGGCCGGCGGGCACAACCTGGTGGCGCTGGATATGATTACCCAGCGCATCAGAAGCCACATCGAGAGCCACTGAGGGGAAGGTATGCCCTCAGGGCGGCTCCACGTTTTGAGGAGGAAAGCTTACCAATGAAAAAAAAGCTTACCAATGAAAAAGACCCTTTGCGCGGCCCTGACCGCCGTCCTGACCCTGTCCCTGCTGTCCGCCTGCGCCGGGGGAGCGCCCCAAAAACAGGCGGACCTGTCCGAATTTGCCAAAAGCCTTCAGGAAAAATACGAATTTGCGTCCTATCTGATGGAGATGACGCCGGAATACGAGTATTTTGAGGAGGATATGGAGCGAGCGCTGCCGGAGCTGCTGGATCTGGACCTGGAGCAGTAGGTGATCCTCATGACCCTGATCAACATCAACAACGGGGAGATCGACCTGGTCCAGGCCAAAAACGCCGAGGACGCAGCCAAGGTGAAGGAAATCTTCCAAGCGCGCATTGATTATATGGTGGGCGACGGGGAGAGCCCCGGCGGAGCCTTCTATCCCGGCCCCACCGAGCTGTGGGCCAATCACGCCCAGGTGGCGGTGAAGGGAAACTATGTGATGCTGGTGTGCGGCGAGGACGACGGGCAGATCGTGGAGGATTTCAACGCCCTGTTTGAGTAAGCACGCGATTCTATTTACAAAAAAGGAGAACCAGAACAATGAAACGAATTATCGCCCTTTGCGCCGCGGCGGCGCTGTGCCTGTCCCTGCTGAGCGCCTGCGGGAGCAAACAGCAGGAGCAGGAGGAGAAAAAGGCGGACCTGTCCGCATTTGCCCAGACCCTCCAGGAAAACTACGAGTTTCCCTCCTTGGAGCGGGCTGACCCGGAGGATCAGGACGTGGGAGTGCTCATGCTGGAAAACACGTACCCTGGGCTGAAGGATCTGGACCTGGAGCAGATGGAGGTCTATCTGGCGGTGATCTCCTTCAGTGGCGGGGAGCTGGCCATAGTGGAGGCCAAGAGCGCCGAGGACGCCGCCAAGGTGAAGGAGATTTTCCAGGCCCGCATCGACCAGAAGAGCGAGGACGCCATCGGCAACTACCCTGAGGAAGTGGAGATGTGGAGGAACCATGCCAAGCTGGCGGACCACGGCAATTATGTCATGCTGGTGAACCACAGCGAAAGTGCCGACATCGTCAACGAGTTCAACGCGCTGTTTGAGTAAAAGACGGTATTTGACGGTATTTAATAGTCCTCCCGCCCGTCAGGGGCGGGAGGACGGACATAGATTGGAGTGTAGAAACATATGAAACGAATTCTTGCCCTGTCCCTTTCCGCCGCCATGCTGCTGGCCATGCTGTGCGCTTGCAGTGATTCCGGTTCCAAAGAGACCCTGATCCCCTCCGACCCTGTGGAGGAGAGTGAGGCGGCGGAGTCCGCCGCGCTGCCCACCCCCACCGTTGAGCCCTCTGAGGAGCCCAGCGAGGAGCCGTCCGAGGAGCCGTCCGAGGAGCCGTCCGCCGAGCCCACGGAGGAGCCCAGCCAGGAGCCCTCTAAGGCTCCGGAGGTGAAGCCGATCCCCACCACCCCCACGCCCAAGCCTACGCCCACCCCGGCCCCCAAGCCCACGCCGACTCCCGCGCCCACCCCCACTCCGGAGCCCACCCCCGCGCCCACTCCGACGCCGGAGCCCACCCCCGCGCCCGCCGGCAAGGTGGACTTGGCGGCCTTCTACTCCAGCGTCACCAGCCAGCATGAGTTTGGCTTCCTGGAACTGGCCAGCACCGAACTGATGGACGGTTTCTATCCCGGCCTGAGCGCCATCGCCGCCGAGCAGCGCCTGGTCTACATCACCCAGATGTCCATGAACAACGGTGAGTTCGGCCTGGTGCAGGTGAAGAACAGCGCCGACGTGGCGGCGGTGAAGGCCATCTTCCAGGCCCGGATCGACTATATGGTGGGCGACGGCAACGGCCCCGGCGGCGCCTGGTATCCCGGCCCCACCGAGCAGTGGCAGAACAATTCCCGGGTGGTATCCAACGGGAACTATGTCATGATGGTGGTCCACGAGAACTGCGACGATATCGTGGCCCAGTTCAACGCGCTGTTCTAAAACACGAAAAGAGGGAGCGGCGATTGCCGCTCCCTTTGCCCTGAAATCTTCCAGGTAGAGGTGAAGGCCCGTGATATTCTCCAGCCCGTATTTTCTCTTCCTCTATTTCCCCGCAGTATTGCTGTTGTACTATATCACCCCGCTGCGCGGGCGCAACTTGGTGTTGCTCATCGTCAACCTCATCTTCTACGGCTGGGGCGAACCGGTGTATGTGCTCATCATGTTTCTGTCCATCGCCATCGACTACAGCCATGGGCGGATTGTCACCCGCTGCAAGGCCAAGGGGAACGACAGAGGGGCCCGGATGGCGGTGGCCTCGTCGGTGGTGTTCAACCTGCTGCTGTTGGGGTTCTTCAAGTACTGGAACTTTATCGCCGGGAGCCTTGCCGCCGTCGGCGCGGGCTTCCTGCCCGTCATTGAGAGACTGCCCACACCCTGGGGGGAGCCTATTCCCTTCACCCTGCCCATCGGCATCTCCTTCTACACCTTCCAGACCATGAGCTATACCATCGACGTGTACCGGGGAGACGCCCGGTGCCAGAAGAACATCGTCACCTTCGGCACCTTTGTCACCCTGTTTCCCCAGCTGATTGCCGGACCCATCATCAAGTACAAGGACCTGGATGATCAGCTGGAGCACCGGGACCACTCCTTTGAGAAGTTCGCCTCCGGTGTGCAGCGCTTCATCATCGGCGCGTGCAAGAAGGTGCTGCTGGCAAACGCGCTGGGGCCGCTGTGGGATGTGTATCTCGCCACGCCGGGGGAGCAGCTCACGACCCTGGGGGCGTGGTTGGGTATTGTGGCCTTTTCCCTTCAATTGTACTTTGATTTTTCCGGGTATTCCGACATGGCCATCGGCCTGGGCCGGATGCTGGGCTTTGAGTTCTTGGAAAACTTCAACTATCCTTACCTGTCCAAGTCCGCCAGCGAGTTCTGGCGGCGGTGGCACATCTCCCTGGGCAGCTGGTTTAGGGAGTACCTGTACTTTCCCTTAGGCGGCAGCCGGGTGGGGAAGGGCCGGATGGTGTTCAATCTGCTCATTGTCTGGGCCGCCACAGGCATCTGGCACGGGGCCAGCTGGAATTTCCTGCTCTGGGGCCTGTATTGGTTCGTGTGGATTGGCCTGGAAAAGCTGTTTCTGGGGAGGTGGCTGGACAAGGCTCCGGCTTGGCTGGGCCACGTTTATGGCGTAGTGGTGGCCGTGGTGGGCTGGGCCATTTTCGCGGTGGAGGATTTCTCCGCCATGGGGCCCTATCTGGCGGCCATGTTCGGCTTTGGCGCGGGAGCGCTGGACGGCATGTTCCTCTACTGCCTGCGCAACTATCTGTCCATCCTCATCGTCGCCGTTGTGGCGGCTACGCCGCTGGCGGCAAAGGTCTGGAGGAAGCTGCCTGAGCGGGTCCGTCAGGTGGTGTTCCCGGTGCTCATGATGGCGGGGCTGGTGCTCACCACCGCCTATCTGGTGGACGGCACCTACAACCCGTTCCTGTATTTCCGTTTCTGAGTTACTTTTTCTTGTAAGAAAAAGTAACCAAAAAGAACTTTTAGCACGCTGACCGCCGCTGTTAGTGACTTCAATGTGATATACCCGGCGACGGGACTGGGTGCTTTTCGATAGGAGATGTTTTTATGAATAAAAAATACTCCATTTTTATTACTGTACTGTTCTGCATGTTTATTTTTGGGTTCGGTATTGCCCATTTCATTGTGCCCGACCGGGAGTCTTCCGAGCAGGAGAACACCAACCTGTCCCAGTTCAAGGCTCCTACCCTGGAGACCCTGCGCTCGGGGGAGTTTATGGAGAAGTTTGAGAAATATTACAACGACCAGTTTCCCCTGCGGGACCAGTGGGTCCACCTCAAGGCCCGGTCCGAGTGGGCGCTGGGCAAGCAGGAGAACAACAAGGTCTACTTCGGCACCGATGGGCGGACCCTGTTCGCCCACTTCACCCGCATCTCCCGGGAGGACCTGGAGCGCCGGGTGAGTTTCGTAAACAAACTGGGGGAGAACCTGGATGTGCCGGTATATTTCTCCCTGGTGCCGGACAAGAGCGGGGCCCTTCCCTATCTTCTGCCTGACAACGCCCCCAACGTGGATGACAATTCCACCATCCAGCAGGCAAAGGAGCTTTGTGGGGAAAAGGTGAGCTTTATTGATATGACCGATTGGCTAGGGAACCCTTCCGGCGACGAGGAGCTTATGGGGATCAGCAGCTTTTACCGCACCGACCACCATTGGACCAGTATGGGGGCCTATTGGGGGTATGTGGTGTTGATGGAGGGAATGGGACGTGATATTCATGTTCTTGCATGGGACCAAAAAGCCCTGGTTTCCGATTCGTTTTACGGCACTACCTACTCCGCCTCCGGGGCGGGCTGGGTGGAGCCGGACAGCATCTACACCATAGTCCCCGAGGGTGGCACCAAGGGCCGCGTTACCGTCACCCGCTACCCCGAGGGCAAACCCATTGAGGGCGGCCTGTATTACCCCGAAAAGCTGGAGGTCAAGGACAAATACGCCTATTTCCTGGGCGGTAATCAGCCGCTGTGCGTCATCCGGAACCCGGACGCGGCAGGAGGGAAGCTGCTGGTGGTGCGGGACTCGTACTCCGACAGCCTTGCCCCCTTCCTGGCGGAGGAATTCCAGGAGGTCCACCTGTTCGACCTGCGCTACAACAACATGTCCCTCAAGAAATATGTGGAGGAAAACGGCATCGATCAGGTGCTGGTGCTCTATTCGAGCAATAACTTCAATACCGATCAGAACCTGTTCAAGCTGGGACTGTGAGGCCGGAAAGAAAATAGAACAAAAAAGGACAGGCGCCGTTTCCTCACGGCGCCTGTCCTTTTTGTAGATTTTCGGTGAGTTATTTCTCTCTGTTATTGCGGTACCAGTCCAGCCGGTCGTCATATTTCCTGCCTGACAGGCGGTAGTAGAGCTCAATGCCCACCGTGATGAACAGGAAAATTACGATAAAAATGGCAATAAACGTGATCCATGCTCCGGCGTTTTCTGTGGGGAACCAGCCGAAGCTCACAGCGAAAGCGGTGATGATGGTGAAAAATGGGATCACAAATACGATCATACGCCAGCCATAGGCCAGCTTTTTAAACAGCAGGTTGGAGAAGGCCAGCAGCTGCATCGTCCCCGCCGCTATGCACACCAGCAGCAGGGAGAACAGCATGGACAGGGACGCGTCCTCCTGCTTGAACACCCACAGGAAAAACATGTAGAAGCACATGGCGGCGGTGTAGCACAGCGCCGTCAGCTCCTTGATGGACGTACACACCTGGAAAAACTTTTTCATGTTCAACGCTCCTTTCAAAGCCCCAGTTTTTTCTTGATGGCGGGGACGTACTGGCGGTTTGCCAGCACCACCTCGCCGTTGGACATGGTCAGCCGCATCCGCCCGCCGAAGTCGGGGCGCAGGGACCGCACCCGGCTAAAATTCACGATGGCCGACTTGCTCACCCGGATGAAATCCCAGGCGGCGAGCTGTTCCTCCAGCTCGTACAGCCGCAGGCGGGTCTGATACACCCCGTCGGCGGTGTAGAGAAAGGTCCCCCGGTCCACGGTGTCAATGTAGAGCACGTCCGCCCCGTCCAGGATGCAGGTCTCGCCGTCCCTCTCCCCGGTGAGCCGGGCGTCGGACAGCTGCAGCAGCTCCACCAGCCGGGACAGCTGGGCGTCCAGCCGGGGGCAGCGGACAGTCACCTCGGTCTGCTCCAGGCCGGGACACTCCTCCACGGTCACTTTCATGGGCTTTCACTCCTTTCGCAGCTGTACATTCAGCATACACGATGAGGCTTTGCTTGGCAAGGGGCGGGAGCGCGACCTGCTGCCGGCGCTGCCTGACCTGCAAAAAGAAGCCCTGCGGCATAGGCCGCAGGGCTCAGGTACGCATCGTCTTGTCGCCGGGCAGAAATTTACCATCTATCACACCGTCCGTCAGCGAACCAAAAGTTCTTTTTCGGTTCCTTTTTCTTACAAGAAAAAGGAACTAGCCGCCGAGGTAGGCTTTTTTGACGGCTTCATCGCGGAGGAGCTCGCCGCCGGTGCCGGTGGCCACGATCTTGCCCGTCTCCAGCACATAGCCCCGGTCGGCCACGGACAAGGCCATCCGGGCGTTCTGCTCCACCAGCAGGATGGTGGTGCCCGCCTTGTGGAGCTGCTTGATAATCTCAAAAATCTGCTCCACCAGAATGGGAGCCAGTCCCATGGACGGCTCGTCCAGCATCAGCAGCTTGGGATTGGACATCAGCCCGCGCCCCATGGCCAGCATCTGCTGCTCACCGCCGGACAGGGTGCCCGCCACCTGCCTCCGGCGCTCCTTCAAGCGGGGAAACTGCTCATACACCCGCTCCAGATTGGGCGCGATGGTGCTCCGAGCCTGGGTGTACGCGCCCATCTCCAGGTTTTCCTCCACCGTCATCTGCTGGAAAATGCGCCGCCCCTCGGGAACATGGGCCATGCCCAGCTCCACCACCTTGTGGGGCGGTATGGACGCCAGATTTCTGTCCAGAAATTCAATGGACCCGGTTCGGGACCGAAGCAGGCCGCACACCGTGTTCAGCGTGGTGGACTTGCCCGCGCCGTTGGCTCCGATGAGGGTGACAACTTCCCCGTCATTGACCTCAAAGGAAATGCCCTTGATGGCGTGGATGGCGCCGTAATACACGTTAATGTCGTTGACTTTCAGCATGCTCGCGCCCTCCTTACTGCTGCTTGCCCAGATAGGCCTCGATGACCGTGGGGTTGGACTGAATCTCCTCCGCGGTGCCCTTGGCGATGATCTGACCGAAATTCAGCACACAGATGCCCTCGCAGATGCCCATAACAAGGCTCATGTCGTGTTCAATGAGCATGATGGCGATCTGGAACGTGTCCCGAATCTTCACAATGTTCTCCATCAGCTCGGCAGTCTCGGAGGGGTTCATGCCCGCCGCAGGCTCGTCCAGCAGCAGCAGGGCGGGGTTGGTGGCCAACGCCCGGACGATCTCCAGCCGCCGCTGGGCGCCATAGGGGAGGCTGCCCGCCTGATGGTCCGCCAGGTCCTGCATGTCGAAAATGGACAGCAGCTCCAGCGCCCGCTCATGGGCGGCCTTCTCCTGCCGCCAGTACTTGGGCAGGCGCAGAATGCCGGAAAACATGGAATACTTCTCCTGATTGTGCAGGCCGATTTTGACGTTGTCCTCCACGCTCAGATTGTTGAACAGCCGGATGTTCTGGAAGGTGCGGGCGATGCCCATGCGGTTGATCTGGGCGGGGGTCTTGCCGTGGGTGTCCAGGCCGTCCAGCAGGATGGTGCCCCGGGTGGGCTGGTACACCTTGGTCAGCAGGTTGAACACGGTGGTCTTGCCCGCGCCGTTGGGACCGATGAGGCCCGCGATCTCCGTGCGGCCCACCGTGATGTTGAACTCGTTGACGGCGGTAAGTCCGCCGAAGTCGATGCCCAGGTGGCTGCACTCCAGGATGGGGGAGGTGCCCAGGTCCCGCTCCGGGATGATGGAGTGGCTGGGCACGGGTACCATTTTGCCCTTGTTGAACTGCTTCTTCTCAGCCATTGGTCGTTCCCCCTTTTCCCTTTGACTGCGTGCGGCCCAGAGATTTCAGCCAGCCCACGACCCGCGCTCCCGCTGCCTTGAACCAGCCGCCAACTGCCTTGAACCAGCCGCCAACACGGCCCATCAGCGCGGTAAACTGCTCGTTGTTGGTAGCCAGCATCACCAGGATCAGCACGATGGCGTAAATCAGCATGCGGTACTCCGCGATGTCGAAGGAACGCAGCAGCTCCGGCAGCACATACAGCAGGGCGGCGGCGATGATGGAGCCCCGGATGGAACCCAGCCCGCCCAGCACCACAAACACCAGCACCAGGATGGAGGTGTTGAAATCAAACTTGGAGGCCACGGTGGAGGAGTAGTTCAGCCCGAACAGCGCCCCGGCGGCCCCCGCCAGGGCGGCGGAGGTGACAAAGGCCATCAGCTTGTACTTGGTGGTGTTGATGCCCACGCTCTCCGCGGCGATGCGGTTGTCCCGCAGCGCCATGATGGCCCGCCCGGAGCGGCTGTTCACCAGATTCTGCACCACCAGCAGGGTGATGAGGATGAGCACAAACCCGGCGGTAAAGGAGGCCAGCTTGGACACCCCCACCGCGCCCATGGGGCCCTTGATGATGGCGGTGCCGCCGGCGGCCAGGTCAAAGCGTTCGGAACTGGCGGCAATGTGGAAGCCGTTCTCATCCACGCCGACGTAAAGCACCATGATAATGTTCTTGATGATCTGCCCGAAGGCCAGGGTGACGATGGCCAGATAGTCGCCCTGGAGCCGCAGCACCGGCACGCCCACGATGACGCCGCCCAGCGCTCCGGCAGCCGCGCCCGCCGCCATGGACACGGCCAGACGCATAGGAGCCATGGGAATGGAGTTTTGCAGCAGAATGGAGGCCGTGATGCCGCTGAACGCGCCCAGGCTCATGAAGCCCGCGTGGCCCAGGGACAGCTCGCCCAGGATGCCCACCGTCAGGTTCAGGGATACCGCCATAACGATGTAGCAGCAGGCGGGCACCAGCAGGCTCTGGAGGGAGTTGGACAGCATGCCCTTGCCGATAAAAATCTGAATGATAATGAAGGCGGCAATGACAATGCCGTAATTGATAAACCCGTTGAGGGAGTTTTTGTTAAGTTTTTTCTTCATGGCCGCCTCACACTTTCTCGGGCACGTACTTGCCCAAAAGTCCGGCAGGCCGTACCAGCAGCACGATGATAAGCACCGCGAACACCACCGCGTCGGACAGCTCGGTGGAGATGGTCTTGGCGAAGGTCTCGATGACGCCCAGCAGAATGCCGCCCAGCAGCGCCCCCGGGATGGAGCCGATGCCGCCGAACACCGCGGCGGTGAAGGCCCTGATGCCGGGCAGGGAGCCGGTGGTGGGGGACAGCACGGGGTAGGCCGAGCACATCAGCACCCCCGCGATGGCCGCCAGGGCGGAGCCGATGGCAAAGGTGACGGAGATGGTGGTGTTCACGTCAATGCCCATGAGCTGGGCCGCGCCCTTGTCCTCCGAGCAGGCCCGCATGGCCTTACCCATCTTGGTCTGGCCGGTGAACAGGGTCAGGGCAATCATGACCACGATGCAGCACACGATGGACAGGATGGCCACATAGGAGATGGACAGCTGGCCGGGGACCAGCACCAGCCGGGCCTCCGGGGCGGTGCTGACGATGGGGGTGAAGGTCTTGGTGGCCGCGCCCCAGAGAATCTGGGCGCCGTTTTGCAGCAGGTAGCTGACGCCGATGGCGGTGATCAGCACCGCCAGGGAGGGGGCGGAGCGCAGGGGCTTGTAGGCCAGGCGCTCGATGACGATGCCCAGCACCGTGCACACCACCACCGCCAGCAGCACCCCTGCCGCTGGGGGCAGATTGAAGCTGCCCATGGCGAAAAAGCACATGTAAGCGCCCACCATGATGATGTCGCCGTGGGCGAAGTTCAGCATTTTGGCGATGCCGTACACCATGGTATAGCCCAGGGCGATGATGGCGTAGATGCTGCCCAGGCTGATGCCGGTGATCACGTTGTTCAAAAACGACATACACTCACCTCTCTATATTGCGAAAGAGAGCCGCCGGACCGGCGGCCCTCTTTCGGGTCTGAAGCTTTGATGCTTGAGGGGATTGGATTACTGGGTAACGTACACGCCGCCCTCAACCTTGACCACCACGGGGGCCTTGGAGACCTCGCCGGTGGTGAGCCACTTCATGGCGGAGCCGGTGAGCCCGTCCACGGAGAAGTCGCCGCCGGTGAACAGGGCGCTCAGCGCGTCGCACAGCTGCTCGTGGTCCATGTCGGCGATGCCGTCGATCTGGCAGCAGGCCTCGTAAATGGCGTACATGCAGTCATAGCCGTCGGCGGCAAACTGGTTGGGCAGGATGCCGTGGCCGGTCTGATAGGTCTCCACGAACTTCTTGGTGCGCTCGTCGGTGCCGGAGGCGTTGAACGGGGTCATCAGCAGCAGGCCCTCGGCCAGGGACTTGTCGAAGCCATCCATGTCCAGCATGCCGTCCATGCCGTCGCCGCCGAAGAAGATGGGAGCGTAGTCCATCTGCTTGGCCTGGGCCAGGATCAGGGAGGCGGGGGTGTAATAGATGGGCAGGAACACCAGGTCGGCGCCGGCGTCCTTGCAGGCGTTGAGCTGCACGGTGTAGTCGGTGGTGGTGTCCTCGGGATAGGTGGAGGTGGCCGCCACCTCCAGGCCCAGCTCCTTGGCGTGGGCGATGAAGGCCTCGGCAATGCCGGTGGAATAGGGGTCGCCGTTGTTGTAGATGACGCCGATCTTGGTGCCCAGGCCGCTGCTCTTCAGGTACTCGGCGGCGGCAGTGCCCTGACCGGGATCGGTGAAGCACATCTGGAACACGTTGTCCTTGCCGTTGGTGACCTCGGGGGAGGAGGCGGAGGGGGTGAGCTGGAAGTAGCGGTCGGCGAAGGTCTCGGTGGAGACGGCCACGCAGGGAGCGGTGGTGGTACAGCCGTAGATGACCAGGGGCGCGTCCTTGGCCCAGTCCTTCAGGGAGTTATAGGCGGACACGGCGGTGTCGGCGGAGTTGGTGTCGTCCTCATACTGGAGCTCCAGGCGGATGGGGCCGTTCTGGGCGTTGATCTCGTCCACGGCGATCTCAGCGCCCCACTGGGTGGCGGTGCCGTACTGAGCGGCGTCGCCGGTGGTGGGGCCGATGCCGCCCACCTTGATGGTGACCACGTCGGTGCCGCCGCCCTGGTTATCGGTCTCGGTGGCCTGGCTCTCCTGGGTGCCCGCGTCGGAGGCGGGGGGATTGCTGGTCTGGTCGCCGTTGCTGGAGCAGCCGGCCAGCAGGCTCAGGGACATGGCGCCGGCCATGAGCAGAGCCGCAAGATTCTTCTTCTTCATTCTGGTTTCCTCCTATCTTGATATGCGCGCGATCTCTTAACATCGAAGGGGGCACTATTGCGCCCCCCAGATTGTTGACAATTATATACTTGAGATTTTGAGTTGTCAACTGTAAAAACCGACAAGGAGCGCCGGAGGAGAATCTGGGTTATTTTATAATGTGACGGATATTTGTGCTCAAACCACCAAACCTCCGTTGGGGGAGAGCACCTGCCCGGTGAAAAAGGACGCCTCGTCGGAGGCGAGAAAGGCGATGGCGGCGGCGGCCTCCTCCGGGGTGCCGATGCGGCCCAGGGGGGTTTCGCCGGCCAGGGCGGCCAGGTCGTCGGGAGAGAGGTGGGCGTTCATTTCCGTGTCAATGACCCCGGGGGCGACGCAGTTTACCCGAATGCTGGAGGGGCCAAGCTCCTTGGCCAGCGCCTTGGTGTAGGCGATTACCGCGCCCTTTGCGGCGGAGTAGGCCGCCTCGCAGGAGGCGCCCACCTGGCCCCACATGGAGGATACGGTGACGATGGAGCCGGACTTGCGCGAGAGCATGTGGGGCAGCACGGCCCGGCAGCAGTGGTGAACGCCGTCCACATTGATGGCGAACAAACGCCGCCATTGGTCTTCGTCAATTTGACTGATGAGGCCCAGGTGGGAAATCCCGGCGGAGCAAATCAAAATGTCAAGTTGACAAAATTTTTCTAACACATTGTCAACCATCAGGGTTACCTGTCCGGCGTCGGACACATCGGCCCGGACGGCCAGGGCGGGGACGTTCTGCTGGGACAGCTCCCGGACCAGGGCTTGGGCCTGGGCCTCGCTGTGTTCATAGCCGACGGCCACCCCCCAGCCGCGGCGGGCAAACAGACGGGCGGCGGCGGCTCCAATACCCCGGGAGCCGCCGGTGATCAGTGCGTATTTCATGGCAGTTCTCCTTTGAAATTTTTTGACCAGTATAACATGGAAAGGTAAAAAAAGCGAGATTTGTGAGCCTGTAAATTTTTTAGAGCCTGTTTAACATCTCTCAAAACGCCATTTTCCGGGTCTTTTCCCGCCATGTTTCGTTGTGATTTCTTGAAATAAACGCAATTATTCCCGCGAAATCCCGCCTCGCCTGACGGAAAAATCCCTCGTCAGCTGGCATTCTTCGAGATATGAAACAGGCCCTTAGCCGCATCAGCCTTGGTGTGAACATCCTTCCCCCCGCTGCTCGGCCCGGCTGATTACTTCCCCAGGCGTCGCTTTGACGCTCAAACTCAGCGGCAACAGCGACCAATTCTCGTGCCATGGATTTGCTCGGGCCCTCTGGGGGATACCAGCGGCGGGTCGGGAGGGACTTGCCTCGGCCCGGTTGGCGGATATTTCAAAAAACACTTTTCTGTCGGCTGCGGGCTTGAGCAGACCGATGGGCATCTCAATTTCATCATTCTCGCAGCGGTAAACAGCGGCGCTCCGCCGGGAGTATAAAGGAGTGATATTTTGCCCGTACCGGCCTGCGTGGAGCGGTCGGTGCCGCGGGTCTGCGCACGGGGTTGACAATCCGCAATTTTAGGTTCATAATTGATGGAAATGATGCCCTTACACAGCATCAAACCGCTTTCATACTTAAGGAGGAACCCAATATGAAAAAACTGCTGTCCGCGATCCTGACTCTGGCCCTCGTCCTCTGCCTGGGCATGCCTGCCTTGGCGGCGGAGCCGGAGGCAGCCCAGGAGCCTGACCCCTGGACCTATGAGTACCTGGCCGACACCTATGCCCTGGGGCTGATGGACGACGGCTATGGCAAATACATCCAGAGCCCCATCACCCAGGATCAGCTCACAGCCATGACCGATATCGTCTCCGATAAGCTGGCGCTGCTGGGCCTGCCGCAGCGGGAGGCAGACGACGACGCTCTGGTCATTGATACCACCCGGGGCGGTGTGATGAACGCCCTCTACCAGGTTTGTGCCGACTATCAGATGGAAGGTATCAATGAGGGCGTGCTTCCCTTTCTCAGGGAGCTGGGTGTGGTAAAGGGCGTCAATGAGGCCGGAGACCTAAATCTGGAGCAGCCCTGTACCTACCAGGAGGCCATGGTCATGAGTGTGCGGCTGGTGCTGGCGGTGTACGACGGGGCGGACGCCGGCTCGCGGGGATTGCTGTGGAAGGTTACAAACGGGAAGAATACCCTTTATCTCCTGGGTACCGTCCACGTGGACCGCAGCAATGTCTACCCCTTCCACAAGTCCCTCCGCGCCGCCTTGGCCTCCGCTCAGACGGTCATCTTTGAGCTGGACTTCAATGACCAGGAGGGATTGGCCGAGTTTGCCGCGATGCAGACCTATTCCGACGGCACAACCCTGAAGGATCACATCTCCCCCGAGCTGTACGCCTCGACGGTGCAGGTCTTTGCCGACTTGGGAATGTCTGAAGAGGCAGTGGCCGCTTACAAGCCCTGGGCGCTGGCCAATAGCCTGATGAGCCTGGCCACCCAGGACGAGACCACTACCGGCGCGCCCATGGCCATTGACCTCTACTTAAATTCCGCCGCCGTCAACGCGGGCAAGCAGATCGACGCGGTGGAGACCTATGCGTTCCAAGGCGGCATCTTCGACACCCTCTCCCCTGAGTACCAGGAGGCTTATTTGGCCGGCTATGTAAATTTGGCCCTCATCGACGACACGCTCGAGATGACCGAGGAGCAGAAGAAGGAGCTCCAGGAAGCCATGGAGTACCAGGAGAAGCAGATGGACGCGATGATGGAGACGTGGAAAGCCGGGGATGCGGCCGCGTTTGAGGAAAGCTTCGATAAAGCCGCGGTGCTGGAGAGCACAGACGAATTGAACTCCCGGCTGTTTACCGACCGGGACCCCAATATGATCGAGTACGCTGCCAAGCTGTTGGAGCGGGAAGGAGAGAACACCTTCTTCCTGGCTGTGGGCGCGGGGCACATGGTGGATCCGGGCGGCATCGTCGGCGGCCTGCGGGCGCTGGGGTATACCGTGGAGGAACTGTAAGAGCCTGTTTCATATCTGGAAGAATGCCGGTTGACGAGGAATTTTCCCGCCATGCGAGGCGGGATTTCACAGGAATAATCGTGTTTATTTCAAGGAATCACAACAAAGCATGGTGGGAAAATATCCGGCAAATGGCGTTTTGAGAGAGTTTAAACAGGCTCTTAGCCGTGGCAGCCTTCAAAACCGTCTTTGACCAGAGTTAAAAAGCGGCTGTGTTTCTGGTCGTCATCGGTTATGATTTTTCTGCTGCGATGAGGACTGCTTTACTCCAGTGCGGTTTGAGCAGAACAAAAAAGGGACGCAATCCGGCATGGGCCGGACTGCGTTCCTTTTTTGATAGAAACGAGAATGAGGGCTGTCCGCAATTCTCACAGCAGCGGCGCGAACAGCCGCAGCAGGTCCCGAAACGTCCGGTGGGGCAGGGAGACGGACCGGCAGTCCTCCAAAGTGACCATGAGGCTCCTGGTCTGGGTATCCAGGAAGTCCTCCCGGATATCGTGGACCGAGGGCGTCTCGTACAGCAGCACGCCGTTTTCAAAGTGGAGGAACATGCTGCGGTAGTCCAGATTTACCGTGCCCACGGTGGCGAAGCGGTCGTCCACCACGAAATTCTTGGAGTGGATGAACCCCGGTTCATACTCGAAAATTTTGACCCCCGCTTCCAGCAGCTCCTCGTAGTGGGAGCGGGTCATCTCAAACACCGTCTTTTTGTCCGGGATGTGGGGGGTGATGATGCGCACGTCCACCCCGGACTTGGCCGCGCTGGTCAGCGCCATGCTCAGCGAGTAGTCGATGACCAGATAGGGCGTGGTGATATATACATACCGCTTGGCCCGGTAGATGAGGTTGAGGTACACCGACTGGCCAACCGGCTCGTTGTCCCAGGGACAGTCGTGGTAGGGCTGGACATAGCCCACCGTACCCCCGCGGGCGGGGGCGGGGCGGAAGGGGGTGAAGTGCTCCTCCTCGCTGTGGGTGAAGTCCCACATGGACAGGAAGGACACCGTCATGGACCACACCGCGTCCCCCTCCAGCCGGATGGCGGAGTCTTTCCAGTGGCCGAAGCGGGGCTTGACATTGATATACTCATCCGCCATGTTGATGCCCCCGGTGAAGGCCACCCTGCCGTCGACAATCATATATTTCCGGTGGTCCCGGTTGTTCTGCCGCAGGGATACCACCGGCACAAACCGGTTGAACACCCGGCAGTGGACTCCCAGCTTTTCCAGCCGTGCGGGATAGTCCGAGGGCAGGGTGGCCATGGAGCCGATGTCGTCATAAATCACCCGGACCTCCAGCCCCTGCCGCGCCTTTTCCTTCAAAATGTCCAGGATGGAGTTCCACAGCTTGCCCTCTTCAATGATGAAATACTCAATAAAGATATAGCGCCGCGCGCCCCGCAGGGCTTCCAGAATGTCGTCGTAGCAGTTATCCCCCAGGGGATAGTATTTCGTGCGGGTGTTGCCGTAGACGGGGCAGTGGGTGGTCTGCTCCAGATAGCGGGCCATGCAGGCCGCGTCCTCCCCCAGCAGCTCCCCCAGGGAGGCCGACCGGCCGCACTCCGCCCCCAGGTTCTTGCGGATTTTCCGCTCCATGGAGCGCAGGCGGCGCTGGTTGAACGCCGACAGGTGGTTGCCGCCCAGCAGCAGATAGGCCAGGGAGCCGAAGGGCATCAGCCCCAGCACGATGATGAGCCAGCCGATCTTATAACCCGGATTACTCTTGCTGCCCACGATCCACATGGCCGCCAGCACAGACAGGGTGAGGAACAGCCACTCGATCTTGCCAAAAAAGACGCTGTCCCGCAGAAGCCCCAGCCCCACGCCGTACAAAATGATCTGGGCGATGATGAGCACCGCCACGATGCCCATGCGGTGGAATAATAATTTGCCGATTTTGCTTTGGACTCTTCTCTTTTGCATAGTTTCACCTTGGATCAGTTTTTGCGCTTATTCTGCTTTCAGGACTACGCTTTCCTCCCCCAGCTGTTCCCGCAGTTCGTCCAGCAGAGCCTCGTGGAGCAGGCAGTGGGTCTGGAGCTTCTTCCTGCGGTCCGCCAGGTAGACGATGGCGGGATTTTCTCCAGGGAACATGTTCAGCAGCTTTTTCAGCCAGGTGAAGGACTCGCCGCCGTCCGGCAGCTTGATCCACAGCACCCGCTTGTCTCCCTTCCCCGCCGCCGGTTTGCGCTCGCCGGACAGAGGCACCGCCCGGTCCACCATCAGCTGGGGAGCCTTTTCGTCCCGGATGGACACCCGCCCCGTCACCACCACAGGGAGGTTCGCCTTCAGGTAAGCCCCGCTCTCCGTCAGGGTTCGGGAAAAGCACAGCAGCTCAATGGACCCGCTGGCGTCCTCCAGCATGACGTAGGCCATCATGGAGTTGTTCTTGGTGGTTTTGGTGCGCACCGACGCCACCACCCCCGCCAGGGTCACGCTGGCCCCGTCGCCATAGCGGGATGGGGCGCTCTCCTCATTCCCTGCCGCCATCACCGCAGCGATGGGCACCGCGCCGTACTTCTGGGCCTGCCTGCGGTACTCGTCCATGGGGTGGCCGGAGAGGTACAGCCCGGTGGTCTCCTTCTCCATGGCCATCAGTTCCACCGGGGAAAACTCTGGGATGTCGGGCAGAATCACCGTGGGCACGGATACCGTATCTCCTCCGCCGCCGAACAGATCAAACTGGCCCTCCAGGTTCCGTTTGCGGTCCCGGCCGATGGAGTCCACCACCTGCTCGTACACCTTCAGCAGCTGGGAGCGGCGGCAGCCCATGCTGTCGAAGGACCCGGAGCGGATCAGGCTGTCCAGCACCCGCTTATTCAGGTCGCAGTCGTACATCCGGGAGCAGAACTCCGGGAAGGATACAAAGGGCCCCTTCTTTTCCCGCTCGGCCAGCACGGCGTTGGTAAAGCCAATCCCCACGCCCTTCAGCGCCGCCAGCCCAAAGCGGATGTTGGGCCCGGACACCGTGAAGGCCGCGCCGGACTCGTTGATGTCCGGCGGCAGCAGGGCGATGCCGTTCTCCTTGCACTCGGCGATATACTCCGCCACCTTGTCCTGGGAGTCCAGCACGGAGGTGAGCAGGGCGGCCATGTACTCCCTGGGGTGGCGGCACTTGAACCAGGCCGTCTGATAGGCCACGATGGCATAGGCCAGGGAGTGGGATTTGTTGAAGGCGTAGTGGGCAAAGTCGTTGATCTCGTCGTAGATGGACTGGGCCACCGCCTCGGGGATGCCGTTGGCAAGACACCCGGCGATGTTCCGCTTGGGGTCGCCGTGGATAAAGGATTCCCTCTCCCGCTGGACATCCTTTTCCTTCTTTTTGCTCATGGCCCGGCGCACCATGTCCGCCTGACCCAGGGAGTAGCCCCCCAGTTTGCGGAAAATCTCAATGACCTGCTCCTGGTAGACGATGCAGCCGTAGGTGTTGGACAGGATGGGCTCCAACAGCGGGTGCTTGTAGGTCACCAGGTTGGGGTCCTGGGCGCAGGCCAGAAACTTGGGGATGGAGTCCATGGGGCCGGGGCGGTACAGGGCGATAATGGCGCAGATGTCCTCAATGCTCTTGGGCTTGAGGCCCACGCCCACCCCCGTCATTCCCGCCGACTCCATCTGGAACACGCCGGAGGTCTTTCCCTCGGACAGCATCTGGTAGACCGCCTGATCATCGTCGGGGATGTCCTCCAGCTTGAAGCCGGGGATCTCCTTTCGCACCATCTTCACCGCGTCGTCCAGCACCGTCAGGTTGCGCAGGCCCAGAAAGTCCATTTTGAGCAGGCCCAGCTCTTCAATGGTCACCATGGTGTACTGGGTGACGGGCTGGCCGTCGTTGGTGGCCAGGGGGACATACTCATACACCGGGCGTTTCGTAATCACCACGCCCGCGGCGTGGGTGGAGGCGTTGCGGGGCATTCCCTCGATTTTCCGGGCCATATCCACCAGTTCCTTCACCCGTTCGTCGCCGTTGTAGAGGTCGCTCAGCCCTTTGGACAGCACCAGCGCCTTGTCCAAGGTCATTTTCGGGTCGAAGGGCACCTGCTTGGCGATGTTGTCCACCTCGGCGTAGGGGAAGTTCAGCACCCGCCCCACGTCCCGGATGGCGGCCTTGGCCTTCATAGTGCCGAAGGTGACGATCTGCACCACGTGGTCCTCGCCGTACTTCCGGGACACGTAGTCGATGACCTCCTGCCGCCGCCGGATGCAGAAGTCGATGTCGATATCCGGCATGGTCACACGTTCGGGATTCAAGAAGCGTTCAAAAATGAGGTTGTACTTGATGGGGTCCACATCGGTGATGCGCAGGCAGTAGGCCACCATGGACCCGGCCCCGGAACCGCGCCCCGGTCCCACCGGGATGCCCTGTCCCTTGGCGTAGCCGATGAAGTCGGACACGATGAGGAAGTAGTCCACAAAGCCCATCTGCCGGATGACGCCCATCTCCATGCGCAGACGGCCGCGCAAATCCTCGCCGCCGTCCGGATAGCGCTGGTCAAAGCCCTGCCAGCACAGCGTTTCAAAGTAGGCGTCGCCGTCGGTTTCCCCCTCGGGCAGTTTGAACTCGGGCAGGTGGTATCTGCCGAACTCGAATTCCACATTGCACAGGTCCGTCACCTTCTGGGTGTTGTCGATGGCCTCCGGGCAGTTGGGGAACAGAGTGCGCATCTCGTCCTCGCTCTTGACGTAGAACTCCTGGGTCTCGAACCGCATACGGTCCTGGTCCTCCACCAGCTTACCCATCTGGACGCACATGAGCACGTCCTGCATGGCGGCGTCCTCCCTCGTCAGGTAGTGGCAGTCGTTGGTGGCCACCATGGGAATGCCGGTCTCGCGGCTCAGGCGCATGATGCCCGCGATCACCGCCTGCTGTTCGGGGATTTTGTGGTCCTGGATTTCCAGGTAATAGCCGTCCTCGCCGAACAGCTCCCGCATTTCCAGGGCATGGGCCTTCGCGCCCTCGTAGTCGCCGTTCCTCAGCCGCCGGGGGATTTCCCCCGCCAGACAGGCGGACAGGGCGATAAGCCCCTCGTGGTGCTCCCGGAGCAGGTCCATATCGATGCGGGGCTTGATGTAAAAGCCCTCCGTGAAGGCCATGGACACCATATAGCTCAGGTTGCGGTAGCCCTGCTCGTTCCGGCACAGCAGCACCAGATGCCGCGCCGAACCGTCCAGCTCATGGACCCGGTCGAACCGGGTGCGGGGGGCCACGTAGACCTCGCATCCAATGATGGGCTTCACCCCCGCCGCCTTGCAGGCCCGGTAGAAGTCGATGACCCCGTACATCACCCCATGGTCGGTGATGGCCACGGCGGACTGGCCCAGCTCCTTCACCCGCTGCACCAGCTGGTCGATGCGGCACGCGCCGTCCAGAAGGGAGTATTCTGTATGTAAATGTAGATGGGTAAAGGCCACTGTTTTCACTCCTCAGATTGTTCGTTTTCTCTCGCTTCTTCCATCGCCAGACCGTCAACGGTCGCCACCAGATATTCCAGCGTGTCCCACAGGGCTCCGGCGGACTCGTCCTGTTCCGGTTGCAAACAGATTAGAATCATCGGCATACCCAGAACCAGGATAACCAGATATACTAAATATTGTCTTGCTGCGGCGCAGGTGACAAAGCCCGCGCCATATATGAGAACACAAATCAGCCACACCCACCAAAGCTGCCTAAAATGGCCGTAAATCACACTGCCCGTTCCATCAGGGACAATCTGCCCGCAATACACGGGAGAAAAACCCACATATTTGCTCTCCCCAAAACCGGCGCTCAGAGACAGCCGCTTGTGTCCCGCGCCCACAGAGCCATGTGCCCCGGAGCCGCCCTCATAATCCATCCGATAGACTGTGAACCGGTTTTCATCCTTCCACCTCAGAACGGCTTTGCATTCCTTTTTGTGCAGGTTGTTCTGGACACGAATCTCCAGATCCAGCTTGTCCCTCAGCTCCGCCGGCGGTAGGATGCTGTGCAGACAAAACATCTCTCGTTTCAAGCGGTTATGCCCCCCCTGCCAACTCCATCAGCTTTCTCATACGGTGGTTGAAGGCCGACTTGCTCACCGGCGGGTCGCACAGCGCCCCCAGCTGGGCCAGATTCAGCTCAGGATTGCCGATTCTCAGCCGCGCCGCCTCCCGGAGCTTGTCCGGCAGAGAATCCAGCCGCCCTGCATCCCGCAAACGCTCAATGGCGGCCAGCTGCTCTCTGGCCGCCGCCACAGTTTTGTCCAAGTTGGCGCTGTCGCAGTTCACCTGACGGTTGACGCTCCCCCGCAGGTCCCGCTCGATTTTGGCGGCCATCACCGCCATGGCGGATACCGGAGCGCCCAAAAAGGTCAAAAAGTCCTCAATATGATCGGAATGCTTGAAATAGACCACATGATTCCCTTTACGCTCAGTCTCCTTGGGCTCAAACCCCGCCTCCCGCAGCAGGGCGGGCAGTTCCCGGCCCACGTGGTAGTGGGAGGTGGCCAGCTCCAGGTGATAGCCCTTCATGGGGTCGGTCACCGAGCCCCCCGCCAAAAACGCCCCCCGGAGGAAGGAGGCGCGGCAGTGCTCCTCCTCCAGCCGGGCCAGATTGATGTGCAGGGACACAGATGCGTCCCATTCCAAATCGAAGGCGTCAAACACGGTTTTCAGCTTGGCCGGGTCCTCAATAAGGAAAGCCCCCTTTCCCTCCCCCGCCTCCGGGATCTGGTCGAAGGACACCTTGAACGCCCTGCGGAACAGTGACGGAAGCCGCTCCTTCAAAGCAGCGCATTCCGTCACGATACGGGCCTGACGGCTGTGGAATGCGCCGCAGAACAGCAGAATGCCGTAGGCCTCCGCCTGGTTGCAGCACTTACGGCTCACCGCCGGGCGGCACAGCTCCTGCTTTACGTCGGCGGAAAAGGCCACGATTTCTCACTCCTTTGTTCCGAATCAAGGGCACTTGACGGGTTCTCTTTTTCGAAAGAGGACCGGAAACATCTTTCAGGCTTTAGCAAGCCGCCGGTTCAGAAAATTTTGGTGTCGGCCCTCTGTTGGTAGAGCTCCACCACCGCCCGGGCCACCTTCACCCCGGAATGGCGGGCGTAGCCGCAGTCCTCGTCTATCAAGGGGCGGTACACCACCTCGGCCCCCAGCAGCTCCACCTCCCGGCGGTCCACCCGCATGGGCTCCGCGTCCTCGGCGGAGTAGCGCTCCAACAGCTCCCGGCTGATGGGGTCGGAATTGCACAGGCACAGGTCCACCAGTCCCGGCCCGCCGTGCTCCAGCAGGGCCGCCACGTGGTCCTGGGCGGTCATACCCTCGGTTTCGCCGTCCTGGGTCATGATGTTGCAGACGTAGATTTTCAATGCCGGACTCTCCGCGATGGCCTCGGAGACGCCGTCCACCAGCAGATTCGGGATGACGCTGGTGTACAGGCTCCCGGGCCCCAGCAGAATGACCTCCGCATCCCGGATGGCCTCCAACGCGGCGGGGAGGGCCGGGGTGTGCTCCGGCAGCAGCCGGACGTGGTGGATGCGGCAGTTCTGCTCCTTTTTTGCGGCGAAAATTTTGGACTCTCCCCGCACGCTGGAGCCGTTGTCGAAAATGGCCTCCAGCTGCACATTGGCGTTTGTCACAGGCAGGATGCGCCCTGAAATTGCCAAAACCTCGCTCATCCGGGCCACCGCCTGGTCGAAGGAGTCGGAGATGCCGTCCAGCGCCGCCAGCAGCAGGTTGCCGAAGGCCTGCCCCGCCAACCTCCCGTCGGGGAAGCGGTAGGCCAGCAGCCGCTGCATCAGCGACTCGGTGTCCGCCAGCGCCTCCATGCAGTTGCGGATGTCGCCGGGAGGGGGCATGCCCAGGTCCTCCCGAAGCATCCCCGAGCCGCCGCCGTCATCGGCTACGGTGACAATGGCGGTCAAATCTCCGGTGTATAATTTCAATCCGCGAAGGATGGCGGACAGGCCGTGCCCGCCGCCCAGGGCCACGATGGCCGGCCCCTTGCGCCGCTTTTTGCCGCTCATATTCACGCCCTCGTCATGTCCCGGTGGGTTTCGCCCGCAGCGTAGCCCAAAGATTGGATGTACTCGCTCAGCGCGTGGGTCACCGCCACCGAGCGGTGCCGCCCGCCGGTGCAGCCTACGGCGATCACCAGGGCGCTCTTGCCCTCCTCCACAAAGTGGGGCAGCAGGAAGTCCATCATGCCCCGCAGCCGCTCCATCAGCTCCTGGGCGGTGGGGTTGGCGAACACATAGTCCGCCACGCCCTTGTCCAGCCCCGTCTGAGGCCGAAGCTCCTCCACATAGAAGGGATTGGGCAGGAAGCGCACGTCGAACACCAGATCCGCCTCCAGGGGCAGGCCGTACTTGAACCCGAAGGAGGTGATGGTGACGCTCATTTCGTTGGCGCTTTTCCGGTTTGGGGCGAACATGTCCAGCACCTGTCCCCGCAGCTTGCGCACCGGCAGGGTGGTGGTGGTGATGATGTAGTCCGCCCGTGCCCGCACCGGCTCCATCACCGCCCGCTCGTGCTCCACGGCTTTCGTAAGGCTGCCCAGCTCCTCCAGGAGGGGATGGCTGCGCCGGGTTTCCTTGTAGCGCTTGATGATGGCCGCGTCGTCCGCCTCCACAAACAAAACCTTATATTGGAATTTCATGGATTTCAAAGCTTCCATAGCCTCGAACAGGCCATCGAAATTCTCCCCGCCCCGGATGTCACATACCATGGCCACCCGTTCATAGGACCCGGTGCCCGCCAGGCAAAGCTCGGCGAACTTGGGGATGAGCACCGGAGGCAGATTATCCACGCAGAAAAAGCCGCTGTCCTCCAAAATGGACACAACGGTGGACTTGCCCGCTCCGGACAGGCCCGATACGATCAGAAATTCCATTCTTCTCCCTCCATTCCCAGGTAGCGCACCTCGGGCTCCAAAGTAACGCCGGTCTCTTGAAATACCCGTTCCCGCACCTGGGTCATCAATTCCACGATATCGTGACTTGTGGCCCCGCCCTTGTTGATCACGAAGCCCGCGTGCTTCTCCGACACCTGGGCCCCGCCCACCGTCAGGCCCTTCAGCCCGCACTGGTCGATGAGGGCGGCGGCGTAGACGGGCTGTCCGTCCACCGCAGGGGGCCGCTTGAAGGTGGACCCGGCGCTGGGGTATTCCAGCGGCTGCTTCTCCCGGCGGCGGGCGGCAAAATCGTCCATCTTGGCCTTGATTTCCGCCTGGTCCCTCTGCTCCATGGCAAAGCTGACCTGCAAGATCAACAGCCTGCTTTGGGAAAAAACGCTCTTACGGTAGCCGAAGCCGCACTCCTGATTGGTCAGTTCCCGCACAGTGCCGTCCAGTTCCAGCGCCGTCACCGACGACACGATTCGGCTGATTTCCCCCCCATAGGCCCCGGCGTTCATGTAGACGCCGCCGCCCACGGTTCCGGGGATTCCCTGAGCGAACTCCAGCCCGGAGAGCCCCCGGTCCAGTGCGGCCATCGCCAGTTTGGACAGAGAACCGCCGCCCCAGTCCACCAGTTCCCGGTTGACCTCCCGCACGTCGCCCCGTTCCAGGTGTCCCGACAGCTTCACCACAAAGCGGTCCGTTCCCCGGTCGCTCACCAGCAGGTTGGAACCGTTTCCCAGGAAAAAGGGCGTGATTTCCAATTCATGCGCGGCCTTTACCACAGCTTTGGCCTCGCCCACGGTCTTGGGCAGGGCCATCAGCGCCGCCGGACCGCCCACCCGGAAGGTGGTGTGGCGGCCCATGGGCTCGTCCCGGCGCAGCTCCAGGGATGGGGCCTCCTTCCGCAGGCGGTCGTACAGAGCGTTCCAATTCTTCATAGGGACCTCCCGGCAAAATGATTGTTGTTCCGTTATTTTACCACGTTTTTCTTGGAATGAGAATAGCTTCATTAAAATTTAAAGAGCGGAGCGGTTTCCCGCTCCGCTCCGTCTGCCACGACGAATTCAGTTGCAGCAGCAGTTTTTCGTCTCTACGTAGCCCTCCGGGGGAGTAATGGTGTTGGGCGGGAAGAACTCCTCCATGGGGAACTGCACCTGACGGAAGATGGCGCAGGGGTCCTCCTCGCCGCTGCTGGCGGTGCACTCCTTGCTGGGCATGCAGTAGTCGTAGGCGGGGATCAGCAGCTGGCTGTCCCGCTCCAGGCGGATGATGGAGAACTGGCCCAGGGTGACATACACCCTCCGGCCCTCGCCCCCCATGTTCAGCTCGCCGGGGAAGCAGCCCGCGATGCCCGCGGGCACCTCGGCCCCATCGCCGCAGGCGCATGCCGGCGGCTCACAGGGGTCGGACAGGCGCATGCTCAGAATGATGGGGTCTACGGAATTCACTACGGCGACGGGCAGATTGGTGTTCATCAGGTTCTGCTCGTCCAGGTCGTCCGCCCGGCTGTTGGAGGAGAACACCTTGGCGCTGCCCTCGCTGCCGAACAGGATGGCCCGCTTGTCGAACACCGCCAGCCCGCAGATGGACACCGGACGGGCCGCGCCCACAAAGGCGTCGGCGGTCACCCGGTAGAAGTAGCGTACGTCTACGGTGAAGTAGCCGCGGTTGAAGCCCACGGGCTCCACGTCGATGTAAGCGTACAGCAGCTCGGCCTGCCCGGCCTTCAAACTGATGGCCCGGTCGATGACGGCCTGGGAGCTGACGGTGGGGTAAAGCCGCAGGTCTTCCACACAGTCTTTATCGCGGCAGCTGTCGAAGATCTTTCGGGTGTGGATGCACACGGCCTCGCGGATACCGGCGGCATCAGCGATGGGGCCCGGCTCGATAAATTCAGCCATATTTGTACCTCCCGATGGTTGATGCGAAGGGGCCGATCAGACGCTCCCCTTCCACTCCCATTGTATGCGAAGGCACAAAACCGGTTCTACCCCGCCCTCCCACTCAAGGCGCCTCGTAAATCTGCTGATTGCCGCTGATTGCCTGCTCCAAATAGATGTCAATCCATCGGGAAGCCCCTTCCAAATCCCTGGCGCGCAGCAGAGAATAGAGTGTCTGGGTGTTGTTTACCAGCGCAGGTATGCCGTACCGGTTGCAAAACCGCACCCACAGCGCGATCACCGGCGGCTTGAAGGAATAATAGATGAGCGGCACGATGCTGTTCCCGCCCACCAGGGCCAGCTCGTGCTGAAAGGCAAAGGCCGCCTCCGCCGCCTGCTCCGCGCTGGGCGAGGCGGCGATTTGCGTCAGGGCCTCCCCCAGCCGTTCCAGTGCCTCATCGGAAGCGTAGCGGACGGCCCGCTCCACCGCCAGGTGCTCCAGCGCCCGGCGCACTTCCAGGATGGAGCGGATCTCGTCCCGCCCCAGCACGCCGCCTTTGTACTGCATAATGGCCACAAGAGTGCTCAGATTCCCCCGGCGGCGGTAGTCTGCCACACAGGTTCCCTGCCTGGGGCGCACCTCCAGAAAGCCCTGCTCGGACAGCTCGGACAGGCCGCTGTTCACCACCGTGCGGCTCACGTGCATCTGCTCCGCCAGGGTCCGCTCCGGCGGGAGCCGGCTGCCCACCGGCAGCGCTCCGGACAAGATCATCCCCTGGAGCTGCTGGACAAACAGGTCTTTCAGGCTGGGGGAGGAGAGCTTTACAAATTCCATGGGGAATCCTCCTTCTGGTTCTGGTCGTACCACATGTCACAAGGACAGTTTATCATCTATAATTGACAAAAACAACCGGTCAAAACTGTGGATTTGACAAATTAATTAGAAGCATATTCCGTATATTGACGAAAAGACGGGGAAATGCTAAAATGTTAACAATATCTGGTTGAACCAGAGAGGAGAGGATATCCGATGGATACGGTTCGGATTATTGAGGTGAAGCAGAGTGTCTTTGCCGACAACGACAAACGGGCGGCCCAGCTGCGAGAAGAGCTGAAAGAGAAGGGCATTTTCCTGCTCAATCTGATGAGCGCTCCAGGCTCGGGCAAGACCACCACCCTGACGCGCACGGTGGAGCTGTTGAAGGACGAGATGAAGATCGGCGTCATGGAGGCGGACATCGACTCCGACGTGGACGCCCGGACCATGGCGGCGGCAGGGGTGAAGTCCATCCAGCTCCACACCGGCGGCATGTGCCACCTGGACGCGGACATGACCCGCCAGGGCCTGGACGAGCTCATCGACAACGACGTGGAGCTGGCCGTTTTGGAGAATGTGGGCAATCTGGTCTGCCCCGCCGAGTTTGACACGGGGGCGGTAAAGAACGCCGCCATCCTGTCCGTCCCTGAGGGGGACGACAAGCCGCTGAAATACCCGCTGATGTTCCAGGTCTGCGATGTGGTGCTCATCAATAAGATTGACGTGGCCCCTTACTTTGACTTCGACCTGGAGCGGTGCACGGAATACATTCGGATGCGCAACCCGGACGCGAAAGTCATCCCCATCTGCGCCAAGACCGGCGAAGGCGTGGAGGAATGGGCCTGCTGGCTTCGCCAGCAGGTCAGAGATTGGCAGAGAGGAGAGTAATCATGGGTAAAACGAACTTCCCCCTGGACGAAAGCAAGCTGCCCTTTGAGATTCCCAAGACGGATCAGCCTCGGGAGAAAATCGTCAAGCTGGGCAGGATGATCACAGACCGGGTGCCCGCCAAGCTCCACGGCGTCACGGCCGGGGACCCGGAGTACTGGGGTCTGGCCGGGCTGGTAACCGACGAGATGGCCGACGTGGCCATGAAGATGAAGGTGCGCAAGCCCAAAACCTTCGAGCAGATTCAAAAGCTCACCGGCATGGACCCGGACAAGCTGAAAAAGGTGCTGGACGAGATGTGCCTCATCGGCCTCGTCGAGTACCACTGGGAGAATCTGGACGGCAAGAACCCCGACCACGAAAAGCGGTACGTCCTGCCCATGTTCGTGCCGGGCAGCGCGGAGTTTTTCAACATGCGCCACGTCCAGATCGAGGAGCACCCGGAGGTCACCGCCTTTTTCGAGCGCATGACCTTCCTGCCCTTGGAGAAGATCACCCCCATGGTACCCCCCGGAGGGGCGGGCATCGGAATGCACGTCATCCCCGTGGAGAAGGCCATCGGCGTGGAGAACAAGTCCATCTCCATCGAGCACATCTCCCACTGGCTGAAAAAGTACGGCAAATTCGCCGCCTCCCCCTGCTCCTGCCGCATGAGCCGGGCCCGCATGGGCGAGGGCTGCGGCGACGACCCGGAGGGCTGGTGCGTGGCCGTGGGCGACATGGCCGATTACGTGGTGGAGACCGACAAGGGGGGGCGCTACATCACCTATGAGGAGGCCCTGGAAATCTTCCAGAAGGCGGAGGACAACGGCTTCGTCCACCAGATCACCAACATCGACGGCGAGGAGAAAATTTTCGCCATCTGCAACTGCAACGTCAACGTCTGCAACGCCCTGCGCACCTCTCAGCTCTTCAACACGCCCAATATGAGCCGCTCGGCCTATGTGGCAAGGGTGGAGGAGGAAAAGTGCGTGGCCTGCGGCGGCTGCGTGGAGGTCTGCCCCGCCGGAGCCGCCAAGCTGGGCCAGAAGCTGTGCACCACCCACGGCCCCGTCCAGTATCCCCGCCAGGAGCTGCCCGACGAGGTGAAGTGGGGCCCGGAGAAATGGTCCGTCGACTACCGGGACAAAAACCGGATCAACACCCACGAGACGGGCACCGCCCCCTGCAAAACCGCCTGCCCCGCCCACATCGCGGTGCAGGGCTACCTCAAGCTGGCCGCCCAGGGCAAGTACACCGAGGCGCTGGAGCTCATCAAGAAGGAAAATCCCTTCCCCGCCGTGTGCGGCCGGGTTTGCAACCGCCGCTGCGAGGACGCGTGCACCCGGGGCGCCATCGATCAGGCCGTGGCCATCGACGAGGTCAAAAAGTTCATTGCCCAGCAGGACCTGAACGCTGAGCACCGCTTTGTGCCCCAAAAGGTCATTCCCAAGCTGGAGGGCGAGTTCTCCCAGAAAATTGCCGTCATCGGCGGCGGCCCGGCGGGCCTGTCCTGCGCGTTCTACCTGGCCCTCAAGGGCTACGAGCCCACCGTGTTCGAGAAAAACAAGGAGCTGGGCGGCATGCTCCGCTACGGCATCCCCTCCTTCAAGCTGGAGAAGGATGTCATCGACGCCGAAATCGACATCATCCGCGCCCTGGGCGTGGACTTCCGCTGCGGGGTCGAGGTGGGCAGGGACCTGACCCTGGACGACCTGCGCTCGCAGGGCTACGAGGCGTTCTACATCGCCATCGGCTGCCAGCGGGGCCGCCTGCCCGGCATCCCCGGCGAGTCCTCCCAGGGCGTGTGGTCCGCCGTGGAGTTCCTGCGCACGGCTCTGGCCGACGAGGGAACGAAGGTCCCCGGCAAAACCGTGGTGGTCGGCGGCGGCAACGTGGCCATCGACGCCGCCCGCACCGCCCACCGCTGCGGCGCGGATGAGGTCCGGATGTACTGCCTGGAGCCCCGTGACAAAATGCCCGCCTCCCTGGAGGAGATCGCCGAGGCCGAGGAGGAGAGCATCGCCATCCACTGCGGCTGGGGCCCCAAGGAGGTGCTCACCGAGAACGGCAGGGTGTCCGGCGTGGTATTCATGAAGTGCACCAGCGTGTGGGACGATCAGGGCCGTTTCGCCCCCCAGTACGACGAGCAGGACACCATCACCGTCCCCTGCGACCATGTGGTGCTCTCCATCGGCCAGAGCGTGGAGTGGGGTGATCTGCTGGAGGGCAGCAAGGTGGAGCTTGCCCGGGGCGGCTGGGCCAAGGCCGACGCCAGGACCTACCAGACCGCACAGCCCGACGTGTTCGTGGGCGGCGACGTGTACACCGGCCCCAAGTTCGCCATCGACGCCATCGCCGCGGGGAAGGAGGCCGCCGTCTCCCTCCACCGCTTTGTCCAGCCCAATACCAGCATGACCATCGGCCGGGACCCCCGGTACTTCGTGGAGCTGGACAAAAACGTCATCAAGGTGGAGCAGTACGACACCGCTTCCCGCCAGATCCCCGGCATGGACGACAGCTTCGACTGGAAAAAATCCTTCCGGGACGCCAAGCGCACCTTCACCGAGGCGCAGGTCAAGGCGGAGACCGCCCGCTGCCTGGGCTGCGGCGCGTCCATCGTGGACCCCAACAAGTGCATCGGCTGCGGCTTGTGCACCACCCGCTGCGAGTTCGACGCCATTCATCTCCACCGGGACCGCCCGGAGTGCTCCACCATGGTAAAGTCGGAGGACAAGATGAAGGCCATCCTGCCCAACATGCTCAAGCGGGAGATCAAAATCAAGCGGGCCGCCCGCAGGAATAAGAAATAAGCCATGCACGAACTGGGCATCGTGTTCCACATCATCAAAAGCGTGGAAAGCGTGGCGGCGGACAACGATTTGGAGAACGTGTCCGCCGTGGTGCTGGAGCTGGGCGAGGTGTCCGGCGTGGTGCCGGACTACCTCACCGACTGCTGGAAGTGGGCGGCGGCGAAATCTGAGCTGATGAGCGGCTCGCAGCTGAAAATCGAGACGCTGCCCGCCGTCACCCGCTGCGATAGCTGCGGAAAGGATTACCCTACCGTGGCCCACGGCAAAACCTGCCCCCACTGCCGGAGCGGGGACACCTGGCTCCTCACCGGCAATGAGGTCAACATCAAGGAGATCGAAGCGTACTGACCAACGCCCTTCCCCGGTCCGACGGGACCCGCGAAAGAGAGAGAAAACAGGGACAATTCCCCAAAAGGAGGACAAAACAATGCTATTTCAAGTCTATGGCGACGGCGCGGGCTGGCAGCTGCTGGGCTGGCTGCTGGTGTTCACGGCGCTGATTCTGGCCAACGAGTTCGCCCGGCGCAGCAAGCTGGGCGGCATCATCTGCTTCCTGGCCCTGCCCGGCGTGCTCACCGTGTACTTCATCGCCATCTACGTCTGCGCCGGTATGGGCATGGACTGGGCGCTGAACAACCAGACCTACGTCCACATGAACAGCTGGTTCCACTATGCCAAGCTGTACGCCGCCACCGCGGGCTGTATCGGCTTCATGATGCTCAAGTACAAGTGGAGCATCGGCAAAACCCACTGGTTCAAAGCCTTCCCCTTCGTCATCGTGGCCATCAACATCCTCATCGCCGTGGTCAGCGACTTTGAGTCCGGCGTGAAGGGCCTCATGTCCCTTGCCCAGAACGGCGACCGCTGGTGGCTGTCCAGCGAGAACGTGTGGCTCTACGGCGGCTGGTGGAACTGGGTCAACGGCATCGCGGGCATCATCAACATCCTGTGCATGACCGGCTGGTGGGGCATCTACACCTCCAAAAAGCATGACGACATGCTCTGGCCCGACATGACCTTCCTGTACATCCTGGCCTACGACCTGTGGAACTTCGAGTACACCTACAACAACCTGCCCACTCACGCCTGGTACTGCGGCCTGGCCCTGCTGCTGGCCCCCACCTTCGCCAACGCCCTGTGGAACAAGGGCGGCTGGATTCAGAACCGGGCCAACACCCTGGCCCTGTGGTGCATGTTCGCCCAGGTGTTCCCCCTGTTCCAGGACGCCAGCCGGTTCACCGTCATCCCCGTGCTGTACGCCGACGGCGTGATGAACGCCGCCGTCCGTCCCACCGCCGCCGATCCCACCATGCAGGGCGTCATTGCCGTCGTTACACTGATGGTGAACGTGGTGGTGCTGGGCATCATCATCAAGCGCTCCATCGAGCAGAAGAAGAACCCCTACAAAAACGAGATCTTCACCGATCAGCGGGACTTCCAGCTCGCCATGGCGCGGGCCGAGGGCAAGTGAGCTCCTCCCGCCGCCGGGGAACGAACATGGTCAGAAAACGGCTGTCCGCGATTTTTCGCGGACAGCCGTTCCAATTACCCCTTGCAATATCGGACCGATTCTGCTATAATCGACATGGAAAGCAAAAATGCGGCAGCCCGTGGGTGTTCGCGCACCCACGGGCCTGCACAGGTGACAGCCCACCCGCACAACGGCCAATGGCCGCACCGCACACCTATTATACGACAAACTCTCCCTTTTCGCAAGGGGGCATTTTGCCGTAGTCCCTGATAGCTGTGTCCGCGCGCCGGAGGCTTACGCACAGAAGGCTTATGCTCTTTTGCGCCGTGTGGGGTAAAACCTGCACGGCGTTTTTGTTTTCCCCCGGTCCGCCGGCCTCTGGGGGCGCAAGCCCCCGGAGGGGGCTGTGGTGGGGAAAACGGATACAGACGGAGAAAAGGAGGCCGGCAGTGCTTGCGGGAGACATCAGAATAGGGAAAGACATTATCATCGGCACGGGGGACATCATTCTGGCTGCCATGTTCCTGCTGTGCGCGGTGTTCTGGGTGTGCCTGGCGGTGGCGGAGATTCGCGGCCTCAGGCTCGAGCGGGCACAGATCCGGGCCGCCCAGGGGGTGGAGATCGCCCAGGGGGTCACCCTGTTCCAGGGCATGCAGGCGTACTACGGGGAAGAAGGGACATGGTATCTGTGCTGCCGGACGGTCCTCGTGCGTCTCAGCGGCCCGGGGCCCAGCTTCCGGGTCGGAACCCTGCGCGGCGACGGGGGCATCGACCACCTTGAGCTGAGCGTGATGGACAATCGGTTTGAATGGCTGGGCGAGGAGGAGCAGGAGGCCCTGCTCCGCGCCATGGCCCAGGCTGCGGAGAAACGCAGGTCCGCTTCCAGCGCGAAAAAGGGGCCCGGCGGCAAGCGCCCCGAGCCGCGTAAGCTCCCATGAACCAACGGCGGGATATCCTGACAGCTCCCCCTGGACTGTCAAAATATTCCCGCCGTTCTATTTTCTGCGTTTTCTCCAAAGGGCCGGGATAAGGCCCCCTCGGGCTTGGGAAAATAGATGAAACGCTTCCGTCTGTTTACAGACTGTTCACAAAATATCCACGAAACATCCACACATTCCCTGGGGCCCGGACTATAATGTGCCTACCGTGAAGGGAACGCTTCACGGCAAATCCCCCGCAGAAAGGAAGTAAAAAATGATGTATATGCTCAATTATAAGAACACCTGCCGGCGCAGGACTCCGCTGATGCAGCGCATTGCCGCCTTCTTCAGCAGCATGGCCGCCGCCACCGAGTAATCCGGCCCGTCAGACGCGCAAGCCCGCGTCTGGCGGGTCGGAGCCGTTTTGGGACAGGTTCCATAAACAGACCGCCCATGGCTCTGCCGTGGGCGGTCCGCGTTTCTCACTTCATCAGCCCGGCCCCGGTGCTCCAGGCCTGCCCCACCTTCTCGCCCACGGCGTAATAGCCGCTCTGGAACTGGTCGAACACAAAGGCGTTGAGCTTGGTGGGGTCCACCCGGCCCTTCTCGTCCAGCGCGGACTCCTCCGCCAGCGTGCCCACAATCTCGCCCAGCACTCGGAAGCCGTAGGCCGTGTGCTGGCACTCCGCCACCCTGCACTCCAGGGTCAGAGGGAACTCCTCCACCACGGGGGCGTCCACCTTTTCGCTCCTGACGGCGTGGAGCCCGCTGCGCGCGAATTTGTCCGCCATCTTGTTGCCGCTGGCGATGCCGAAGAAATCCGCCGCCTCGATGTGGGGGATGTCGGCGATGCTCAGAGTGAACGCGCCCCGCTTTTTGATGTTCTCCGAGGTCTTGTGGTCCTCGTCGATGTTCAAGGCCACCATGTTTGCGGCGCACACGCCGCCCCAGGCCATGTTCATCACGTCCACGGTGCCGTCCTCGTTGTAGGTGGAGATCATCAGCACGGGCATGGGGAAGGTGTAGGGCTTTACGCCAAGGTCTTTTTTCATAAAAATCTGCCTCCTTGAAATTTGGTCTGGACTTTTCGTCTGAAGCTATTATAATGGTTTTGGAAACAAAAACAAGTACCCACCTTTTTGTTAGGTACTTACATAAAGGAAAGTAAACGGCTATGGACCACAAATGCATCGCGGACGCCAACTGGGAGGACACCGGGTTCCGCTACACCCTGTCGCTGATTTCAGGCAAGTATAAGATGGTGATTCTGTACTGCCTCATGGAGTACCAGCCGGTGCGCTTCAACGAGCTCCAGCGGTATATCGGCAGGGTGTCGGACAAGACGCTGAGCCAGAACCTGAAGGAGCTGGAGGCGGACCAGCTGATTCTGCGCACGGTATACCCCCAGATTCCGCCCAAGGTGGAGTACACCCTGACGCCCCGCGGAACGTCGCTGATGGCGGTGCTGGACCAGCTGTGCGTGTGGGGGACGGAAAACCGGATCTGACGCCAATAAAATCCGGCAAGGAGCACAGCCGCCTCCGCCCCCGTTTCCGTGCGCCCCGGTTTCTGCAAAAGCCCGGACAGACAGCCGTATGCTGTCTGTCCGGGCTTTTTTGAGCTAACCCTATAACAAGTCTTACACAAGCTCCTTCATCACCGAAAGGACGCCCTCGCCCCGGACCTTCTCCAGGGCGGAGACCACGGCGGCCTCAAAGCCGGGTACCTGGGTCAGGTCCTGTCCCCACATCTGCTGGTTGGTCATGACGGCGTGGACCAGGTCCGCCGCGCTGTCGCCGCGGTGCTCATAGTAGAACTCCAGCGCCCAGCGGTCGTCGGAGCACACATACTCGTTCCCCCTGGGACGCCTGCACACCAGCCCCTTGTCGTTCAGCGCCTGGATGTCGTTGGAGAAGAAGGCGATGTAGAACGCGAAGGAGGCGGTGAGGCAGCGGGGCAGCTGGCCGGTCTTTTCCACGTACTCCAGGAAGGAGGGCATGTTCCGCGCCCGCCACTTGGAGGTGGAGTTCAGGGAGATGCTCATCAGCTCGTGGTCCACGAAGGGGTTGTTGAACCGGTCCTGGACGGCGCTGGCGAAGTCGGTCAGGTCCTTCTTGTCCAGGGGCAGGGTGGGGATGACCTCCTCATGGAGCATCTTGTTCATGAAGCCGCGCACGGTGTCGTCCTGCATACAGTCCCGCACGATGTCGAAGCCCGCCAGATAGGCCCCCAGCACAAAGCCGGTGTGGGCGCCGTTGAGTATGCGCACCTTGCGCTTTTTATAAGGAGTGACGTCGGGCACCACGGGGCAGTTCACCCCCGCCTTTTTGAAGGGTAGCTTTTCCTCCAGCCAGTCCGGGCCCTCGATGTTCCACACGCCGAAGATCTCGCCCACGTCGATGAGCTCGTCGTGGTAGCCGTTGGCCTGCTCCATTTTGGCCACCTCGTCCGCATCCTTCACCCGGCCGGGGACGATGCGGTCCACCAGGGTGGAGCAGAAGGTGCACGCCTCGTTGACGTACTTTTTGAAGCCGTCCTCCAGCCCCCACTGGTTCACGTACTGGTTGACGCACTTGAACAGCTCCCTGCCGTTGTTGTCGATGAGCTCGCAGGACAGGATGACCAGCCCGGACCTGCCCGCCTGCCAGCGCCTGTAGAGCACCTGGGTCAGCTTGCCGGGGAAGGAGGAGGCCGGGGTGTCGTCCAGCCTGCAGGCCGGGTCGTAGACGATGCCCGCCTCGGTGGTGTTGGACACTACGTACTCCAGCTCGTCGGAGACGGCAACCTCCATCATGGCGTCGAAATCCGCCTTTTCGTAGGGGTTCAGGCACCGGGACACGGAGGAGATGACCCGCTTGCGGTCCACCTTCTCGCCGTTCTCCCGGCCCCGGAGGTAGAGGGTGTACAGCCCCTCCTGCTCGTTGATGAGCTTGGCCAGACCGGGGGCGATGGGCTGGACCAGAACGCACTTGCCGTTCCAGCCGGCTTTTTCGTTGGATACGTCAAACCAGTAGTTGACGAAGGCTCGCAGGAAGTTGCCCTCGCCGAACTGGAGCACCTTCTCCGGCGCGTTCTCCAGGATGTAGCCGTCGTAGCCGGACTCCTTCAGGGTCTGATAGTTCAACAGCTTCAAAATGATCCCCGCCTTTCAAATATTATTATTGTCATATCGCTTGCGATAAAGTGACGCTTTCGCTCCGGGCAGAAGCTCTCCGGCATCCTCCCCGGCCGCCGGAGAACCAAAAATTCTTTTTGCAGGCAAAAGGAACTACAGCGTGACGCCCTGCTTAAAGATCGCCATGTCGTGGAACCCGGCCTCCTCGGCCTTGACCTGCTTGCCGGAGGCCACCTCCAGCACGAAGTCAAACAGCTTTTGTCCCAGCTCCTCCACCGTGCCGTCCTCCACCAGGGTGCCGCAGTTGAAATCGATCCAGTTCTTCTTTTTCCCCGCCAGCGCGGAATTGCTGGCAATCTTCACCGTGGGAACCGGAGAGGCGAAGGGGGTTCCCCGTCCGGTGGTGAACAGCACAATGTGCGCCCCCGACGCGGCCAGAGCGGTGGACGCCACCAGATCATTGCCCGGCGCGCTGAGCAGGTTCAGGCCCCGGCGGCACACCGGCTCACCGTAGGACAGCACGCCGGACACCGGGGCGCTGCCCGACTTCTGGGTGCAGCCCAGGGATTTGTCCTCCAGGGTGGAAATGCCCCCCTTCTTGTTTCCGGGGGAGGGGTTCTCATAGATGGTCTGGTTGTGACTGGTGAAATAGTTCTTGAAGCTGTTGACCAGATTGACGGTGTCGGTAAAAATGCGCTCGTTTTCGCAGCGGTTCATGAGGAGGGTCTCCGCGCCGAACATCTCGGGCACCTCGGTGAGGATGGTGGTGCCGCCCTTGGAGATGAGCAGGTCGGAGAACGCGCCCACCGTGGGATTGGCGGTGATGCCGGACAGCCCGTCCGAGCCGCCGCACTTCATGCCGATGACCAGCTCGCCGCAGCTGATGGGCTCCCGGCGGAAGCGGCCCGCATATCCGGCCAGCTCCTCAATGAGGGTCAGGGCGTCGCCCACCTCGTCCTCCGACTCCTGGCACACCAGGAACTTCACCCGGCTCTCATTATACTGGCCGATATAGGGCTTGAGCACGTTGATGTTGCTGTTCTCGCACCCCAGGCCCAGTACCAGAACGCCCCCGGCGTTGGGATGGTTGATGAGGTCGGCCAGTATCCTCCGGGTATTCTCCTGGTCGTCCCCCATCTGGGAGCAGCCGTAGGGATGAGGGAAGGCAAAAATGCCGTCGATGGTGCCGGTCTTGTACCTCTGGGCTTGACGCTCGATGGCCCGCGCCACATCATTGACACAGCCCACGGTGGGGATGATCCAGATCTCGTTGCGCACCGCCGCCCGGCCGTCCTCCCGGCGGTAGCCCTGGAACAGCAGGTCGTCGGTGGGAACCAGGGGGGCGTTGTCCGGCTCATAGACGTAATCCAGCACGTCGCCCAGACCGGTCTTGACGTTGTGCACGTGCACCCGGCCCCCGGCGGGGATATCCTCCTTGGCCACGCCGATGGGCGCGCCGTACTTGATGATGGGACTGCCCGCTTCGATGGGCTTCAGCGCGAATTTGTGCCCTTGGGGGATGTCCTCCAGAAGGGTCACCGCCTGGCCGCCCACCTCAAGCTTTGTCCCGGCGCACAGCGGCGTCAGCGCCACCGCCACCAGATCGCTGGGATGGATCTTGATAAAGGTCTTCATGAACACACTCCACCTTCCCATTCCCTTACTTGATGTTTTTGAGCCTCAAAATGAAACATCTTTCACTTTGGCCCGTCTAAAGAGAGATACTAGTATGTAAGAGCTTACAGAAAGAATATCTCTATTCCGTCAAAATGTCAATACACCTTATATGGAATGGGGCTTCTCTTCCTTATTTTTGTCGTCTTGCACAAAATGAGGTCCGATTGCTTGTGAGAACTGGCAATTGAAATGGGCCGCTCATCGGTTTATCATAAGATCATGTAAGAATTTTCATAGCTGACCGGGGGTGGAGCGTCATGAACATATACGATGTAGCGGAGTTGGCGGGCGTCTCCATCGCCACCGTGTCCCGCGTCCTCAACGACAGTCCCAACGTGGCGGAGAAAACCAAGCAGCGGGTGCGGGAGGTCATGGAGGAGCATTCCTATGTCCCCAGCGGCTTTTCCCGGGGTTTGGGACTGAACGCCTTGAAAACCATCGGCCTGATCTGCCCCGACGCGGCGGACGATTACATGGCGAAGGCGGTGGCCTACCTGGAGCACAGCCTTCGGGACTACGGCTACGACTGCATCCTCTGTTGCAGCGGCTACGCTTATGAGGACTGCCAGATCGCGGTCAGCGCCCTGCTCCGGCGGCGGGTGGACGCGCTGGTGCTCATCGGCTCGGTCTACGCCGACGACGACCCGGACTCCGAGCAGGTGAACTACATCCGGGAGGCGGCCAGGCAGACCCCTGTGTTCCTCATCAACGGCTACGTCCGGGGTGAAAACATCTACTGCGCCGTCTGCGACGATTACGACGCCTCCTACTCCGCCGTGAAGGAGATGCTGGCCGCCGGGCGGCGGAAAATCCTGTTCCTCACCGACGTGCACACCGTCAGCACCAACCTGAAGCGAAAGGGCTGCGAAGCCGCGCTGGCGGAGGAGGGGCTGGCGCTCCAGGGCGATCTGAACGTGGGGCTGTCCAATCAGATCAACCAGACCCGGGACTATCTGCTCAAGCTGCGGGGGCTGGACGTGGACGGCATCTTTGCCGCCAACGACGCGCTGGCCGCCGGAGCGCTGAAATACGCCAAGCGCAGAGGACTGGCCGTCCCCGGGGACCTGACCATCATCGGATACAACAACTCGGAGCTGTCCGTCTGCTGTGACCCGGAGCTGTCCACCATCGACGGCCGGGAGTCCCGGCTGTGCCAGATCGCCATCGACTCCATCAAGCTGTGCCTCAGCGGCAGGGCGGCCAGCGCAAGGGTGTTTGCCAAGGGCTATCTCATCCGCCGGGGAACGACTGAGTTTTGACCCAGGGTACCCGGCCGCTGACCGGGGGATGCTCATAAAACCGGGCGGTCTTGTCCCGGCCGGTGTCGTTCCACTTATCGAAGCCCAGGGGCGAGATGTGGGGGCCGTATGTACAATCCCGGAACTCACACAGGCCGAAATCCCGCCAGGGACGGGCCAGATAGATGGAGCCGGGGGCAACCCCTTCCTGCGACGTAAAGCGGCAGCTCTGGAACCGGAAGCCCCGGCTCTGGCGCGGCTCGTGGGCGGGGGCGGCGGCGTAGCCGATGTCCCGGGCGTCGCACAGGGAGCGGATCTCGCAGTTGTCAAACACCGCCTCGCCGCAGCCGAAGATGAAGTCCACCGTCCCCTCGATGAGGCAGTTGGTGAAGCGCTGAAGGCAGGACCTGGACGGACGGAGCCAGTGGGGCAGGAAATCGTCGTAGCGCTCAATGAGGTCGTCGGGCAGAGGCCCCAGAAACAGGGTGTCCTGGGTGGAACTCAGGCGGCAGCGCTCCATCAGGAACCGGTCGCCATAGACGGTAAGCGCCACCTCCTGCCCCTTTTCCTCGGGGTGAAGGGAGTCGTTGACAACGGACAGATCCCGCATGGTGACCCCGTCGGCGCACACCGCCAGGGTCCAGGTGCGGAAGGTGTTGTACTCCGCCCCCGTTTTGTCCAGCTTTTTGGCGTAGTCGTCCCAGAGGATGCGGGTGCGGTCCGCGCCGGCTCCCTCCAGGGTCAGACCCGGGGTGAAAACAGCGGTTTTGATTCGATAATCCCCCTCGGCCAGCCGGATCACCTCGCCGGGACGGGCATTGTCAAGGGCCTTTTGAACATTGTCCTGCGGCCCGATCTGGAGCATGAAAACCCCTCCTTTCAAATTTCACAGGGACATTATAAACCGCTTTTCGCTCCCTGCACATATCCCAAAGCATAGAGAATCCGTTTTGTGCATAATCTTGTATCATTTTATCTATGTACACAATGTCTGGCAACATATATAATTAGTTATGGTGGAAATTGGTTTTTTGTGGATATATTGCACGAAATGGACCGCGATTCTTTGCCCCTTCGGGCCAAAAGGCGGCGCCCTTTCCGGACTGCTCCGCAGCCGGGAAAGGATTTCCATTCCCATCAAAATCTGATTTGTACAGCTGATACCGCGAAAAAGAGGGATTTGATGAAACAGCAGCTCACATGGAAGCAATATCGGGCCATTGATCTGGCGCTGCTGGCACTGGCGCTGGCCGTCTTCGAATTCATCATCGTGCGGGCCGCCAACTGGTGGTTTCCAGGTCAGCCCTACACCGTATCCCTGGCGGCGGCCGTGACGTCCATCTCCTACATGCGCTGGGGTGTCTGGGGCGCCGTCCACGGGCTGGAGGCGGGGCTGGTTTTCTGCCTGTTCTCCGGCGCCACCGGGACGCAGTTCATCGTCTATTGTGTGGGAAATCTGTTTTCCGTACTTGCCTTGCCGATGCTGAAGGCCGCTGGGAAGGAGCGGGTGCGCACAGGGAATCTGGCCCTGGTGTTCCCCCTTCTGGTGCAGGTGCTGATGCAGGCGGGGAGAGCGTTGACGGCGCTGATTCTGGGCGCCGGAGTCGAGACCGTGGCGGGCTTTTTCGCCACGGACAGCCTCTCCCTCTTATTTACCTTTGTGATCATCTGGATAGCGCGAAAGCTGGACGGTGTCTATGAGGATCAAAAACATTACCTTCTCCGCCTCCACGCGGAGAAGGAATAAAAAGGAGGAGGTATACTATGAAAGTTAGGGCAGCGGATTTTCTCGAGTATGACAAAGAAGCGCAAGTCTACCGAGTAAGTCCGGAGCAGGCCGTCCGGGACGACGTGGAAAAGCACTACTGGCGTCATGTGGGTGTGACCATCATGAAGGACTGGCGCCTGTACGTGATGCTCGTTCCCATGCTGCTTGTGTTCCTATTCTGGCGCTATTTCCCCATGTACGAGCTGCTGGGATGCTTCAAGGTGTCAGACAGCGTGGTGCCCGTTTCAGAGCAGCTGTTTTCCGGCTTTTCGTACTTCAAACGGCTGCTGGTGGGTGGGGACACCCTTTCCACCGAGTTCTGGAGGGCGCTGAGAAACACCTTCATTCTAAGCTTCTACGGTCTGTGCTTCGGCTTCCCCATCCCCATCATCCTGGCGCTGTTCTTCAATGAGATCCGGTCCAACGCGGCCCGGAGCGTCTACCAGGTGCTCACCTATCTGCCGAAGTTCATGTCCACCGTCGTCATGACCTCGCTGGTCACCATGCTGGTGAAGCAGGGCTCTCTGACCACCGGAATGGGCATCGTCAGCCAGGCGATGGAGAGCCTGGGGCTGATCAGCCACGAGGTGGCCAACGCGGGCCTCTTGAACAACCCGGCCTTCTTCCGCTCCATCTATCAGATCAGCGGCATCTGGGAGAGCGCGGGTTACGACAGCATCGTGTTCTTCGCCGCCATCATCGCCATCTCGCCCACCAGCTACGAGGCGGCCCAGATCGACGGCGCGGACAAATGGGCGCAGATGCGCTACGTGGTGCTGCCCAGCATCCTGTCCACCATCGTCATCATGCTCATCACCCGCATCGGCTCCCTGCTGAACATCGGGTATGAGAAGGTGCTGCTGCTGTACAACACCAACACCTATGTCACGGCAGACGTGGTGTCCACCTTCGCCAACCGGCAGAGCGGCATGGCCGGCACGGGCGGCGCCGCGGGCACCGGCATCGCCGCCGCCGCGGAGATGATGAACAACGTCATCGGAATGCTGCTGGTGATCGGAGCCAACACCATCGCCCGCAAGGCCTCCAACACCTCGCTGTACTGACGGGAGGGCGCTATGAAAAGAAAACTTGAGATCTCCGAGCTGATCTTCAAGATCATCAGCTACACGCTGCTCACCATGTTCGCGCTGATGTGCCTGTACCCCTTTGTGTACGCGGTGTCCGCCTCCATCAGCGGGCGGTCCGCCGTGGAGTACGGCTCCATCGTGCTCTTCCCCAAGGACGTGCAGTTTGACGCCTTCGCCCGGATGTTCAGCGACAACATGTTCTGGAACGCCTATTCCAACACGCTGTTCCTCACCCTGTACGGCACGCTGTGGTCCATGCTCACCGCCATCCTGGGCGCCTACGCTCTGTCCAAGCGGCGGCTGCTGTTCCGCAAGTTCTTCAACTTCTTCCTGGTGTTCACCATGTGGTTCTCCGCCGGCATCGTGCCCCAGTACCTGAACTACATCGCCACCCGGAAGGTGTTCAACGCTGCGGGCATCATGGACGACAAATGGCTGGTGGTCATCGCCATGGGCATGGCGGCCATGAACATCATCCTGCTGCGAAACGCCTTTGAGGGCGTGCCCTCCGAGATCGAGGAGGCCGCCATCGTGGACGGCGCCAGCGAGTTCCAGGTGCTCAGTACGGTGTACATTCCCATGAGCAAGTCCACCATCGCCACCGTGGCCCTGTTCTTTGCCATCTCCCGCTGGAACGGCTACTTCTGGGCCCGGCAGATGATCTCCAACTCCAACGAGCATCCCCTCCAGGTGTTCATCCGTCTCCGTCTGGAGCAGTACACCGACCCCGAGGTGATCGCGGGCTGGAACGAGATCTTTGCCGCCGATTCCGTGATCTATGCCCTGATCGTGTGCTCCATCGTGCCAATCCTCATCATTTACCCCTTCATCCAAAAGTATTTCGCCAAGGGCGTGAATGTGGGCGGCGTGAAGGAGTAAGCCCCGCGAGCCCTGTCCAGCGGTAAGATAAATCCAAATCAATACATTAAGGAGGATATTATGAAAAAGTATAAGTCCTTGACCGCGATGCTTCTTGCTATCGTCATGACCGCCGCGCTGCTGTCCGGCTGCGGCCCCAGCATCTCTTACGAGCAGTCCCAGGCCCCCGTGTCCAGCGAAGCCGGCACTCAGACCAGCGACGCCCCCGAGACCCAGGGTCTGACCTTTGCCCCCGGCACCGAGCTGCGCATGGCCACCGGCTACAACAGCGCCAAGACCGGCCTGTTCTTCGACGCTGAGACCGCCGGCAACGGCGTCACCCTGGCCGACGGCAAGACCTACCACACCGGTGAGCTGAAGCCCACCTGGGTGGCCGTCCAGGATAAGCTGGGCATGGTCTTCAAGGATCAGTACCAGGGCCAGAGCGCCAGCAAGGAGTTCGACTTCTGGAAGGAGCGCCTGGGCGACGTGGATATGGTCAGCGGCACCGCCACCAAGCTGAACGAGAACGGCGTGGCCGGCAGCATGGTGAACATCGCCGAGTATCTGGACCAGATGCCCAACTTCAAGGCCTATCTGGAGGCCAATCCCATTGTCCGCATGTCCATCACCGGCGATACCGCCACCGGCGCCATCTATTTCAGCCCCTACTTTGACGGCGTGGACGACATTGAGCGTATGCCCCTGATGCGTACCGACTGGGTGGAGAAGCTGCTCAACGGCGAGGGTGAGTTCACCGCCTCCTCCAGCAAAAACATTGCCGCCCCCGTGTATCAGCCCTATATGCCCACCTCCGGCAAGGTGGAGATCGACGTGGTCAAGGCCGACGGCTCCGGCGTTGAGAAGATCTCCAAGGACTACGACACCGCCGGCAACATCATCGACAAGATGAACGCCGCCGGCGCCATCAGCGGTGTGGACGCCGTCAACATGCTGCGCACCTACATCGACGAGGCTTATAACGGCTACTACGGCACCGACCGCGCCAATCTGTTCATCGGCCAGAACGCCGCCTGGGACGCCGACGAGCTGGTGGCCCTGCTGCGCTGCGTGGTGGCCAATCCCCAGACCCTCAACGGCACCGACACCATCCAGGGCCTGTTCTCCCGCGAGGACGACAACAACCAGCGCCGCGTGGACATGTTCCGCTTCGCCGGCACTCTCTTCGGCGTGCGCGGCCTGGAGTCCCGTCAGGGCTATCTGTACATAGGCAGCGACAACGCCATGCACGACGCCCGCCAGGAACCCGAGGCCTATGAGGCCATGGAGCGGATGAACGCCATGGTCAAGGAGGGCTTGGTGTCCGACGCCTTTGTCGCCATGTCCGCCGAGAGCTCCGCCACCTATCTGGAGAACGACCTGGGCTTCATGCACTACGACTATAACCAGACCCAGACCCTCATGAACGCCACCAAGCTCCAGGAGGGCGAGAAGTACATGGCCGCCATGGTGCCCGTGGCCCGCTGGTACGACGGCTCCAGCGACGACGGCGTGTACATGCGCTTTACCGAGTCCTGGCGCTCCGTCAAGACCGACGGCTGGGGCATCTCCAAGGCCGGCGTGGGCGACGACCAGGATAAGCTGTACGCCTGTCTGGCTCTGATCGACTTCGCCTACTCCGAGGAGGGGCAGATTCTCATGAGCTATGGCCCCGAGGCCTGGCGCTCCAGCGAAACCTTTACCTTCAACGGCACGGAAATGCCCAAGATCTCCGACGCCTGCCGCGAGGAGCTGTGGAATCCGGACCTGGGTGCCAACGGCAACTACACCAACTACGCCCGCTGGTATCTGGGCTCCACCCTGTCCTTCCTGAAGAGCCAGGCCTTTGAGTATCAGTGCACCCATGAGGTCGGCCAGGAGGGCGCGGGCTATATCTCCACCGCCATCGGCCTGGGCACCATCAAGCACCCGGAGCTGGGCATGTCCAGCAACCCCTGGTACACCATCGTGCCCACCGTCCTGCCCACCACCAAGGTTGAGAACGACACCGTGGCCGGCTACACCGACCTGGAGAACCGGTTCAACCAGCAGAAGGACGGCGACAACATGCTGCTGAGCATCATGGTCAACGGCTACACCGAGTCCGGGATGCAGGACGCCGCCAGCTGCGCCGACACCGTGTCCAATACCTGGTCCGGCAAGCAGTATCTGGCCATCATGGAGGGCGCGTGGCAGAAGGACATCGCCTATTACGAGACTCTGAAGTGAGACAGCCCCTGACCCGATACCAAAAATAACAGCCACAGGCCAATGAAACCGTCATGGGCCGCCGCCCGTCCCGAGAAGCCGCCTGCTTTTCGGGACGGGGGGGCCATGATTTCCCTGGGAGGAGGTCGTCATGTATAAAAAGCAAATGACCGCGCAAAAGTTCCTGTGCTTGGCGGCTATCATTGTGAGCGTGATCTTTTTCCTCTACACGCTCGGCATCATGACTGATCTGTATGATAGCCTCTACGACACCATGAGGAATCCCAATGACCCGCTCCAGACAGACGTGTCCGGCTCCATCCTCTACTATGCCATGCAGGCGTTCAACCGGACGTTCCTGCTGCTCAGCATCGGCCAGATTCTGCTGGCGGCGCTGCTGTACCTCACCAACACCCACAGCCGCCGGCGCTACTACATCGGCAACTTTGTGTCCACCGCTTTGTTCACCGCGGGCGCGCTCTACAACTCCGTGTACGCCCACGTCAACATCGAGGAGGCCAAGCGCCAGTTCCTCACCAACGTGGATTTTGCCGCGCTGAAGGAGCACGCCGAGATGTGGGGCACCTTGTATACCGAGTCCACCTTCTGGTTTGACGCCCACTACTTTGTGTTCGGCCTGCTGCTGCTGGTCAGCGCGCTGCTGGTGGCCAACGCCGTGTGGAAGGTGGCCCTGATGAAGGACGAGGCCGCGCTGGTGGCCGAAGGAAGGGGGAACGCCGGATGACAGCCGAAGACCGCACCATTCAACGGGACCGGATGCGTTTCATCAAGAACTCGCTCTCTTCCAATCTGGCCATCCTGGGTATCCTGTTCGACGTGTTCTACTTCGTAAGCATTTACAAGTCCGATGTGGATACCTATTATTACAATTACATCATCGGCGTCTCCATCGTGTATAATCTGGTGTTCATGCTGGCCGTTTTCCTGTCCTCAGAGGGCGTGAAGAACTACAAAAAGAACTATTCCTACCTGCTGGCTGTGATCGGCGTCGTCCAGATCGCGCGCATCTTCATCATCCCCATGCAGGCCCACGGCACCACCACCATCGTCAACGGCGAGTCCGTGGTGGTCATGCAGGACGGGCAGTTCATGCGGGTGGTGGTCTATCTGGCGGTCTCCGCAGCCTGTCTGGTGGCGTCCGCCGTGGTGAACTTCATCCGCTGCGGCGAGCTGGAGGCGCACCTCAAGACCCTGGCCGGCCAGGGCGCATAAGGAGGCGAAGACATGGCAACACTGAATTTGCAGCATATCGACAAGATATACGACAATAACGTGCAGGCGGTCTTTGACTTCAATCTGGACGTGAAGGACGGCGAGCTCATCGTGCTGGTGGGTCCCTCCGGCTGCGGCAAGTCCACCACCCTGCGGATGGTGGCCGGCCTGGAGGACATCTCCAACGGCAAGCTGCTGCTGGACGGCAAGGACATCACCGCCACCCCCGCCAAGGACCGCGACATGGCCATGGTGTTCCAGAGCTACGCTCTGTACGGCCATATGACCATCTATGAGAACATGGCGTTCTCCCTGACTCTGCGCAAGGAGAATCCCAACGTCATCCACAAGAAGGTGCTGGCGGCGGCCGAAATCCTGGGCCTGACCAGCCAGCTGAACAAAAAGCCCGCCCAGCTGTCCGGCGGCCAGCGCCAGCGGGTGGCCATGGGCCGCTCCATCGTGCGAAACCCCAAGGTGTTTCTGTTTGACGAGCCCCTGTCCAACCTGGACGCCAAGCTGCGCGGCGCCACCCGGCGGGAGATCCTGCTCCTTCACAAGAGATTGCAGGCCACCATGCTGTACATCACCCACGACCAGACCGAGGCGCTGACCCTGGCCGACCGGATTGTGTGCATGTCCATGGGCCACGTCCAGCAGGTGGGCACCCCCCTGGAGCTGTACGACTCCCCCGCCAACGTGTTTGTGGCCAGCTTCATCGGCCTGCCGCCCATGAACTTCTACGACGTGCGGGTAAGCGGCGGCAAGCTGGTGGGCGAGGGCTTCCAGGTGAGCCTGACCGACGAGGAAAAGCACACCCTGCGCGCTTATAACAACAAGGAGATCACCCTGGGCGTCCGCCCGGAGAACATCGTGGAGGGCGCGGACGTGCCCGTCACCGTCAGCTCCAATGAGAATCTGGGCATGAACACCCTGGTTCACGGCCACGTAGGGGCCTCCAAGAGCATCAAGATCTCCGCCAAGCTGAAGGGCTGGCGGGACTACAAGGTGGGGGACACCACGTCCTTTACCTTCAACCGCAAACACTTCTTCGACAAAGAGACCACCAACGCCATCCGGGGAGGTGAGGGCTGATGGAAAAGAACAAGAATAAGGGCCCGAAAGAGGTCTGGCGTAAATTCCTGGTCTCCCTCAAGCGCCGGCCCCAGCTGATCCCTCTGGCCGCGCTGGTGATCGCCTTCCTGTTCTACTCCCTGAACCTGATGCACATCTCGGACACCACCGCCCGCATCCAGGGCGCGGGCATGGGTCTGGCCGGCTTTGCCACCATGCTGTTTTCCATGCTGTCCTTTATGTGCTTCCTCAACGCCTTCCCCTACCGCAAAAAGCCCAATATGCCCATGGTGGCGCTGATGTTCGTCATGCTGGTTATTGTGATCTTCGCCGACGCGTACTACATCGGCGGGATCTACGCCGCCATTGATTCCACTCCGGTCAGTCCCATCGGCATCATCTGCGCCGCCCTCGGCTCCCCGGCGGCGAATCCCATCTCGGTGACGGAGAACACCAGCTACATCGCCGTCGCGGAGTACGACCTGGAGATCCACATCATTATCCTGGTCGTCGCCATTGTGCTGACCCTGCTGCTGCCGGTGTATTCCAAGTGGCTGCGGAAGATCAAAACCTCCGTCGAGGTGGAGGACAACGGCAGCATGGCCGCCATCGACATCTCCGGCGAGGCGTGACGCACCAGATGATCTGACCCAAAACATGGAATGGACGGGATTTGGGGGGCTCGCTGTCCGGGCCTCCCAATCCGCCGAATAGGAGACCACATGAGCAAAAAGCGAAACAATCAACAGTCAAGGCCCGAGGTCGAAAAGCAGTCGGAGTATTACAAGCTCAAGACCCAGGCAGTGGACGATCTGGTCACCGCCAACGAGGAAAACTCGCCGGTGGTGTCGGAGGAGGAGCTGCGCGCCTACCGTTCGGGCCCCAAGATCAAGGTGGCCGACTGGGTGAAGATACTCTTCATCAAGGCCTGGTTCGCGGGAGCCGTGTGCTTCTTTTTCTTCTGGGGGCTGGGCGTCGTGCTGCCCAGCGTGCTGGACCAGCTGGTGGTCACCGGACTGGCGCTGGGCGTCGTCACCGACTTGCTGACCAACCCCGTCCTGCGCTTCTTTGAACGCACCAGGGGAGAAAATGCCCGCTTCATGATGGTGACCCGCAAGACCTATTCCGGACTGTTCCTCAACATTCTGTACGCCTATGTGGTTCTGTTTTTGATTTTTACCCTGTACAACGTCATCAACATTGCTGCCATCCGTCTTACCGGCGCATCCGGCGACCAGGTGATCCTGGGGGTGGAGCCCATCCTGTTCGGGGTGTTCTATCTGGGCTTTGACCTTCTGCTCATCAAGGCAAAGCACATGCTCGGCGGCATGGTCCATGACGCCATAAAAAAACCTGTCTGACGAGGCTTTGAGACATGATACGAATTCTTTATTGCGGGAGCAGCTCCGCCTGCCTTGAGCTGGACGGCGGCGCTCCCTACTACGCCCAGGGCGGCTATGCCGTGCTGGTGGACGGCGTGGAGCGCTTCCGCCGCGATACCAACGTTTTTTCCCTGTACGGCCTGAAGCCCGACACCTCGTACGCCGTCGCCGTACGCTTTGACAACGGCGGAGAGGAGCGGGTACAGGTGTCCACCAGGCCGGAGGTCTGCTGCGTAAACGTAAGGGACTTCGGCGCGGTGGGAGACGGCGTCCACGAGGACACCGCCGCCATCCAGGCGGCCATCAGCTTTCTGCCCCAGGGCGGACGGCTGTGGTTCCCGGCGGGCGTCTACCTGACTCTGCCGCTGTCCCTGAAAAGCCATATCACCCTGGATTTGGACGAAGGCGCCGCCATCCTCGGCTCTACGGACCGGGAGCGGTATCCCATCATCCCCAGCTTCACAACAGACCCGGCTACCGGGGCGGAGACCCCCCAGGCGGGCTTTGAGGGCCAGGAGCTGAACAGCTACCAGTCGCTGCTCCAGGCGTCCTACGCCGAGAATATTTCCATTGTGGGGCAGGGAACCATCGACGGCAACGGCCAGAACGGGGACTGGTGGCAGGACTTCCAGAGCTTCCCCGCCTCCCGGCCCCGGGTGATCTTCCTCAACCGCTGCAAAAACGTGACCCTTCACGGCGTGACGGTGAAAAACGGCCCGTCCTGGCACATCCACCCCTTCTATTCCCAGGGCTTCGCCATGCTGGACTGCTTCATCACCGCCCCCAAGGTCAGCCCCAACACCGACGGCATCGACCCGGAGAGCTGCGACGGGGTGGACATTATCGGCTGCAGGTTCTCCGTGGGGGACGACTGCGTCGCGGTGAAGGCGGGCAAGCTGGACATGGCGCTGAAGTACAAGACCCCCGCCGACCATCACACCATCCGCAACTGCCTGATGGAGTTCGGCCACGGGGCGGTTACCCTGGGCAGCGAGCTGTCCGCGGGCATCCGGAATCTGAGCGTGACCCGCTGCTGCTTCCACGCCACGGACCGGGGCCTACGCATCAAAACCCGCCGGGGGCGCGGCAGGGACAGCGTCATCGACAACGTGCTGTTTGACGGCATCCGGATGGAAAAGGTTCTCACCCCCATTGTCATCAACATGTGGTACAATTGCTGTGACCCGGACCGGTTCGAGGAATATGTCTGGTCTCGGGAACCGCTGCCGGTGGACCACCGGACGCCCCATCTGGGCTCCTTCGCCTTCCGGAACATGGAGTGCGCCGGGGCGGAGGTGGCCGCCTGCTACATCGACGGCCTGCCGGAGAGCCCCATCGACGAGGTGACGCTGGAGAACATCAGCGTTTCCTTCGCCGAGGACGCCAAGCCCGGCATGCCCTCCATGAAGAACCAGAACCAGGAGCAGTGCCGTCTGGGGCTGTACCTGGACAACGTGAAAAAAATCCGGGTCAAAAACGTCAGGCTCCACGGCGTGGAGGGGAAGGCCCTGGTGGCCGGTCACTGTCAGGACGTGGCGACCGAGGATTTTGAGGACAATTGATGGATTACAAAAAAATCGACGAATATGTGCTTCAGCTGGTGGAGAGCTCCACCCCGGAGCGCACGGCCTGGAACCTGGAGAAGATTCGGGAGGGCAAGCCCGCCTCCTGGAACTACATCGACGGCTGTATGCTCACCGCGCTGATGGAAATGGAAGCCATCACGGGCGACCAGCGCTATTCTCGCTTTGTGAAAGAGTGTGTGGACCACTTCGTGGGCGAGGACGGCTCTATCCGCACCTTCAAGCCGGAAGCCTGCAACCTGGACGACATCAACGAGGGCCGGGTGCTCTTCGCCCTGTACGAGCGCACCAAGGACGAGAGGTACCGCAAGGCGGCGGACTTCCTCCGGGGGCAGCTGGGCAGGCAGCCCCGCACCCAGGAGGGCAGCTTCTGGCACAAGGCCATCTACCCCAACCAGGTGTGGCTGGACGGCATTTACATGGCCCAGCCCTTCTACGCCCTGTATGAGAAGCATTTCGGGGCCGGGGACTGCTCCGACACCGTGGGTCAGATCAAAAACGTGCGGGCGAAGATGTTTTCCCAGGAAAAGGGCCTGTATTTCCACGGCTACGATGCCTCCAAAACCGCGTTCTGGGCGGACCCGGACACGGGCTGCTCCAAAAACTTCTGGCTGCGGTCGCTGGGCTGGTTCGCCGTGGCGCTGGCCGACCTGCTGGATATCCTGCCCGAGGACGGGAAACGCCGCGATCTGGCCTCCATTTTCACCGAGCTGATGGCTTCCGCCGCCCGCTATGCCGACGGGGAGACCGGCCTGTACTGGCAGGTGCCCGACCAGGGCGGCCGTGAGGGCAACTACCTGGAGACCAGCGGCAGCGCCATGATGTCCTACGCCATGCTCAAGGGAGCGCGGCTGGGCGTACTGGACAAGGAATACGCCGCCCTCGGCCAAAAGACCTTTGACGGCATTATGGAAACGTATCTGACCTTTACGGAAGCCGGGCTGAACCTGGGCGGCATCTGTCTGGTGGCGGGCCTGGGTCCGGAGAACAACCGCCGCCGGGACGGCTCCTATGAGTACTATATCTCCGAGCCGGTGGTGGAGAACGACGCCAAGGGGGTCGCCCCCTTTGTGCTGGCCTACACGGAGATCAAGCGGCTCCAGCCTTAAATCCATGTGTAAGGAGACAAAGACTATGGCGTACTTAACCCTGAAAGATATCAACAAGATCTACCCCAACGGCTACCACGCGGTGCACAACTTTAACCTGGAGATCGACAAAGGGGAGTTCATCGTCTTTGTCGGTCCCTCCGGCTGCGGCAAGTCCACCACGCTGCGGATGATTGCCGGTTTGGAGGATATCTCCAACGGCGAGTTCCTCATCAACGGCAGCCGCGCCAACGAGCTGGGCCCCCGGGAGCGGGAGGTGGCCATGGTGTTCCAGAGCTACGCCCTCTATCCGCAGATGACGGTGTTTGACAACATCGCTTTCGGCCTCACCCTCCAGGGCGTGGACGAGGAGGTCATTGAGGAAAAAGTAAAGAAAACCGCCGCCATCCTGGGCCTCACCGACTACCTGGACCGCCTGCCCCGGGCCCTGTCCGGCGGCCAGCGCCAGCGCGTGGCCATCGGCCGGGCCATCATCCGCAAGGTGGGCGTGTTCCTAATGGACGAGCCGCTGTCCAATCTGGACGCCAAGCAGCGCGTCACCATGCGCTCTGAGATCGCCCAGATCCACCGGGAAACCGGAGCCACCACCATCTACGTCACCCATGACCAGACCGAGGCCATGACTCTGGCCGACCGCATCGTGGTGATGAAGGACGGCTATGTGCAGCAGACCGGCACGCCCTATGAGCTGTATCACGCTCCCGTCAACGTGTTCGTGGCCGGATTCATCGGCGAGCCGCCCATGAACTTCATCCGCGGCACGGTGAAGGACGGGAAAATCCCCTTCGGCGTCAACACGCTGGACGTTGCCTCCCGGCTGGGAGACAAGGCCAGGCAGTACGAGGGCAGGGAGATCGTCTTTGGCTTCCGGCCCGAGTGCATTGAGCTGGGTAAGGCGGACAACGCCTGCCACATCACCGCCCAGGTGGAGCTGACGGAGATGCTGGGTGACAACACCAATGTTTACATTACCACCGGGGAGGACAAGGCCATCCTGAAGGTAGACCCCCACGATACCCCGGAGATCGACAGCACCATCACCTTCTCCATCCCCTTCGCGGATGTGTATCTTTTTGACGGGGAAACGGAAAAGGTCATTGAGCGGGTCGCTGAAAAGGCCCGCTGACAAAAAGGAGTGTCAAGCTATGGATATGAACGCTTTCAGACTGGACGGCAAGGTGGCGCTGGTCACCGGCGCGTCCTACGGCATCGGCTTCGCCATTGCCTCCGCCATGGCGGAGGCCGGAGCCACCATCGTGTTCAACGACATCAAGCAGGAGCTGGTGGACAAGGGCGTCGCCGCCTATGCCGAGAAGGGCATCAAGGCCCACGGCTACGTGTGCGACGTGACGAATGAGGACGCGGTGAACGAGACCGTGGCCAAGATTGAGGCTGAGGTGGGTGTCGTCGACATCCTGGTGAACAACGCCGGCATCATCAAGCGCATTCCCATGCTGGAGATGAGCGCCAAGGACTTCCGTCAGGTCATCGACGTGGACCTGAACGCCCCCTTCATCGTGGCCAAGGCCGTCATTCCCGGCATGATTAAGAAGGGTGCGGGCAAGATCATCAACATCTGCTCCATGATGAGTGAGCTGGGCCGCGAAACCGTCAGCGCCTATGCCGCAGCCAAGGGCGGACTAAAGATGCTGACGAAAAACATCGCCAGCGAGTACGGTCAGTACAACATCCAGTGCAACGGCATCGGCCCCGGCTACATTGCCACGCCGCAGACCGCGCCCCTGCGCGAGATCCAGCCCGACGGCTCCAAGCATCCCTTCGACCAGTTCATTCTGGCCAAGACCCCCGCCAACCGCTGGGGCGAGGCGTCCGACCTGGGCGGCCCCGCCGTGTTCCTGGCCTCCGCCGCCTCCGACTTTGTCAACGGCCACATCCTGTATGTGGACGGCGGCATCCTGGCCTACATCGGCAAGCAGCCGTAATGGAGCTGGTCTTCTTTGAGGCCCTGGGCGCGCAGGTCCGGGGCTGCATCCAGGAGGACTACGACACCCTTGCGGCCCACAAGGTCCGCCCCGCCGTGGTGATCTGCCCCGGCGGGGCTTACCGCTGGCGCTCTCCCAGGGAGAAGGACGCCCCGGCCTTTGAGTTTTTGTCCATGGGGTATCAGGTGTTTATCCTGGAGTATTCCTGTGCCGAGGGGGCAAAGGAGTACCGCCCTCTGCGGGAGCTGGCCGAGACAGTGCGGCAGCTCCGGGTCCGGCATGAGCAGTGGCATATCGATCCATCGAAGATCGCCGTGCTGGGCTTCTCCGCCGGGGGGCATTTAGCTGCCAGCCTGGGAGCGCTGTGGAATGACCCAGAGCTGGCCCTGCCCGCCCAGTCCAGGCCGGACGCGTTGGTGCTGTGCTACCCGGTAGTGAGCACCGGGGAGTTTGCCCATGAGGAGTCGGCCCAATGGGTGTCCGGCGGGGATGAGACTGTGCGCCGCAAGCTGCATCTCTGGGACCGGGTGACGGCGGATTTCCCGCCCACCTTTCTGTGGCACGGCGGGGAGGACACCAGCGTGCCGCCGGAGAACAGCCTGCTGCTGGCGGTGGAGCTGAAACGGCACAAGGTTCCCTTTGAGTATCATCTGTTTGGTTCGGGTGCTCACGGCATCTCCACCTGCACCCAGGAGGTGGAGACCCTGGACGAGGTGTGCCGGACATGGGTGCCGCTGTGCAAGACCTGGCTCAACCGGCGGTTTGAGTATACGCCGTAAATATCACAAAAAACGGGAGGGGCCGGAGCCTCTCCCGTTTTGGTTTTCATGTCTCTTCCGTCATCAGGTGAAAAACAGCTTTTCCGCGTTGTCGTGGAGGATCTTCTCCCTGTCCTTCCCGCTTAGGGCGGGGTGCTCCGCGATAAAATCGATGAAGTGCCGGTAGCTGTCCCTGGTCATGGCGGAGGGCATATCGCTGCCCCAGAGCAGACGGTCCGCCCCCACAATGTCCGCCGCGTCCCGGACATATCCTCGGGCGGTGGGATAGGGGAAGGTCTCCGGCTTGGAATTCAGGCACAGCGCAGCCAGATCGAACCACACATTGGGCAGGGCCAGCTTCTCCAGGGAGCGCTTGAGCAGCTCCCCGTCCCCCAGCTGCGGGGAGAGCAGGTGGCAGACCACGAACCGCATCTCCGGGTAGCGGGCGATGGCCCGCCCGAGAGCGTCCACCTGCCAGCTGACGCTGCGGGGCTTACCGATGTCAATGACAAAAATTAAGTCCCGATCCGCTGCGTGGCGGTAGCACTGGTGCATGACCTCCCCATCCAGGTCCACCGGCGGGTGGTTGGCCATCAGGCCGGAGCCGCTGCTTACCTCAAATTTGACGATCTTGAAGCCCAGCTCGTCGAACAGGTGGGCCTTGATCTTCTCCGCTTGAGCGGAAAAAGGGTCGTAGGAGGCCGCCCCCGCAAAGCGGTCCGGGTAGGTCCGCACCGCCTCATAGGTGTACAGGTTTTGAAACCCGAAATAGTTCCCCTGGAGCAGCACCGCCTTGCCCACGCCGTGCTCATCCATCACCCGCAGCAGGGCCTCCGGCGCAGCGTCGTACTCGCCGATCTCCGGCGGGAGGATCTGAAAGGAATTTCCCGTGGCGTAGACCGCTTTTCCCCCACCGCAGGGGCGCAGCTCCCCCTGGGAACCGGTGCCGGCAATACATTGAACAACGTGGGCGTGGGCGTCGATGAGCTTCATGTCAAGTTCACTCCTTATGGCGGAACGAATTGATACGTCCTGCCGCTTAAACGCGCTCCTTAAATCAATCCCTCGGAGCGCTGGGGCACTGGCTTTCACGTCCTTTTTTCCTATTTTATCACGATCAAACCAGCTCCGCAAGCATCTTTTCAGGAGATGATCCTCTTGCACAGAAAAAATGATCCGGGACGTCCGGGCGGAAAACCATATAGTCAGGGGAATGCTGCGGTTCTGCTGACGGCGTATCACGCCATCAGAGGGGCTTGCCAACCGTCCCAATTGTCCATTCGAGCGCAAAAAGCGTCTACTCGTGCAAAACCTATTGCCTGACGGCAGAATTTTTGCTATGGTGAAAATGTAGTTATGCCCCCGGCAGTCCGCCGGGGACATGAACGAGAAATCGGCAAGATCCCTTTTGCCGGAACAGGAGGAAAACACTTGAAAAAAATGACGATCCTTTTTGCGCTGCTGCTCTGCGCAGGGCTGGTGGGCTGCAATCAGCCCACCCCGTCCCAGGGGGGCAAACCCTCCGCGCCGCAGGAACCCCCCGGCGCCGTAAGTACGCTCCCGGCCGGCGAACCCTTGCAGACGCCCTCTGCCCCCGCACCCTCTCTTCCGTCAGGCGAATCCGCTGACCCGGCACCCACGGAGGGCGAACGCGCGGCCATGCTGTACATCGGCACCAAGGCCGGAGGGTTCGCGGAATATCCCATGACCTACGAGGGAGAGCTGACCCCGGAACTGCTGATCCAGGGCATCGCGGACCTGACCGGCTGGGACCTGACCCTGGCAGAGCCGGTCATTTCCGGCAAGGGCGGCATGAGCGTGTGCTTGTCCAGCGGATCGGCCCTGTTCACCGGCCCACCCGAGCCGCAGAAAGAGGAATTCCATATGTACGGTGTGGACCAGCTTTCGGAGACGATTTTGGACAGCATCCAAAAAACCTTACAGGAAGGCTTCACGTTGGAGCCTGGCGACCCGGACGCGCTGGATATCTGGTATTACATGGAGGGAAACGAACCGCTGAAGCTTCCCGCCCTGGGCCTGTCCTGGCCGATTGAACAACCCTATCAGTGGGCTTCCGCTGTCCATAGCTAACCATCTCAAAAGCGCAAACGGCCGGCAGCATCAACGCTCCAGAGAGGAAAGAGCATGTTCGCGTCTCCTCATCTCTGGAGCGTTGTTTTCTGTTGGGAAAAGCATGGCTCAGCATTTGATAAAATACAGGATAAGGGACTACGCAGGGCGGCAGGGAGACGGGACCTCCTCATTATTCGCAGCGCATTCTGTTTCAAACGGCAGTTTTAACCGTTACCCCAGGGGGGCGGCAATATGCCGCCCAATTAACATACGGTCTTTTTTACGATCTCCTGCAAAAATTCCAGCAGCTTGGAAACATCGATGGGTTTCGCAATATGACCGTTCATACCGGCCTCCATCGCCGCCTTCTTATCCTCATCAAACGCGTTGGCCGTCATGGCAATAATCGGAATACCGGCAATATCCGGGTTTTCCAGTGCCCGAATCTGCTTTGTCGCTTCATAGCCGTCCATAACCGGCATCAGGATATCCATCAAAATCAGATCATATTGGCCGGGCTCCGCTTCCCTCATCCGTTCTACCGCAACGGCTCCGTCATCCACAACATCCACAGAAAAGCCGACTTCCTGAAGAATTTCCACGGCAATCTCCTGATTGAGCTCGTTATCCTCCACCAAAAGAATCTTCTTTCCCTGGAAGGAAAACGTTTCCTGCAAAGCTTCCTCCGAATTTTTGGCTGTAAAGGGCAGTTCCAGTATCTCTCTAAGCTCCGATAAGAAGATTGGCTTGGCGCAGAAAGCCGTGACGCCTGCTTTTCTTGCCTCTTCTTCAATATCCGACCAATCATAGGCTGTCAGAATGATAATAGGCGTCTCTTCCCCGATAAGCCCTCGAATCCGCCTCACCACCTCGACTCCATTCATATCCGGCATAAGCCAGTCTATGATATACACGGCATATACGTCATCCTGCTCCCCGGCCAGCTTTACACGAAGCACCGCCTCCTTGCCGGATGTGGTCCAGTCCGGACGCATACCGATATCAGCCAGCATCTTCGTCACGCTGGAGCAGGTATTAAAATCATCATCTACCACAAGTGCCCGAAGTCCCTGCAGCTCTGGAATCGTTTCCTTCTTTACCGGGCCGGAACAGGTCTTGAACTGTAAGGCTACCGTAAACGTGGTCCCTTTTCCCACCTCGCTGTCCACAGAAATGGTACCGCCCATCATATCCACAATGTTCTTCGTGATCGCCATACCGAGTCCGGTTCCCTGTATTCCGCTGACCGTGCTTGTTCTCTCGCGTTCAAATGGGTCAAACACATGTTTTAAAAATTCCGGGCTCATTCCGATTCCCGTATCCTTCACCTGAAATTCATAAGCGGCATAGCCCTCCGGCGCAGTTCTCTTTTGCAGAATCCGGACGCTTATCATACCGCCCGGCTTTGTGAACTTCATGGCATTGCTCAGCAAATTCAGCAAAATCTGATTTAACCTGAGCCTGTCGCACAAAACATGCTCGTTCACCACGTCCACCGTATCAATATAGAAATCCAGCCGCTTTGACATGATATCCGCCTGTACAATGGTCTTCAGGTCATGCAGAATCTCCGGAAGGGAGCTCTCCTTTTCTTCGATTTTTACTTTTCCGCTTTCAATGCGGCTCATATCCAGCACATCATTGATCAGGCTCAGCAGGTGATTGCTGGAGGTGGCAATCTTGGTGAGATAGTCCCGTACCTGCTCCGTATTGTCGATATGCGCGGCGGCGAGCGATGTAAAGCCTATGATGGCGTTCATGGGCGTCCGAATATCATGAGACATATTGTTGAGGAAGGTGGTTTTCGCCCGGTTGGCGTGCTGCGCCGCGGCCAGCGCGTCCTCAAGATCCGTCCGCTGCGCTTCCAGCTGCGCCTCCATTCTTCTCTTGTCATCAATATCGATAAAAAAACCCACAAAGGTGACCGGAGAACCATCCTCTCTTCTGGACAGCCGTCCGGCCGCATGGAACCATCTCCACCCGGCGTTTTTGGTGAGCAGACGGTATTTCACATCATAGGTCTTTTCACCGGTGTAATCCCTTACCGTGTCCCAGTATTCCTTCATCACATACGCTTTATCCTCTTCATGCAGCAGGTTCGACCAGGAATCCAGCCTGTTTGGAAAATCTGCTTCACTCTCGTATCCCAGCATGTTTCGAAACACATCGGTCCAGATGCAGGAGACGATCTCTCCATGCTCGTTGAACTCCATGCTCCAGGGACCGGAACCCAGGGCCGCCTGAATATTTTCCATCGCGGTCCGTTCCCGCTCAATCTGTGCAAGCGCGGCCATAAGCCGGTCCTTGTCCGCCTTTTCCTGATTCAGAATCGTCCTCACATTTTTCCTGGAGCGATGAACCAGTATCAAAAATACCAGAAGCATCGCAGCTGTTAGGACGGCTGTTTGAACCAGAAGCCTGTATAGAGCCTCCGGAGATTCTACGCCTACTTTTTCCAGTATGTAAGCAGGCTGACCCGCGCCTGTCCCGGAGACCTTTTCCACCCATATTGTCACAACAACAATAAGAAGAAGCACCGCCAGCACAATTCCGTCGCCTATGGCAAAAGCGCCGGTCTGTTTCTTCTGTTTTTTTGATTGCATCGTTTTCCTCCCCCTGTGGATTGACCCGTCTTTTTTCACGCGTCCGGCCTCCGGAGTAGTTTTAGCATTATATCATATCATCTACAAAAAGTCAAAAATTTCCTTGGTACGACGTTTTTCTTGAACAAAGACGGGAGAAGGCGGCCAAAGCACATGGTCTCAGACCATCCGGCGGCATGATTGGCGAAGCGGATGGGAATGTCAAAAAATCTCTGCCGCAAATTTTGCGAAAAATGGGACTGATTGTCGTTTCCGCTTGACAGATTGCAGGAATTTCTGTATACTAACCTTATTCTTCCATTTAGCTTAGTGTGATGAGGAAGTGAAGTTTCTGCATCCTGGTCCCATGCGGTGCCGCCGCATTCATTGACCGTGATTGAAATCCGGCAGAAATAAACGGCATTGCGGCCCTTGCGCCTGCTGTTTATTCCTGCCGGATTTTCGATATTATCCCAACGCTTGAAAGGAGGTACCCGCTCAGAACGAAACCCACAGTGAATCAATCTAAAAAAGAAAGGGAGAGAGAGTATCGTGTTTGTCATTGAGAACGGCTTTACGTACATCGCGTTTTTGATGTTCCTGTGCGGCGGCCTGCTGGCCCTGCAAAAGTACGCCAAGTGGAAGATTTTCAACTATGTTCCGCCCCTGGTGTGGATCTATCTCATCGGCATGATCTGCTGTACCCTCCACATGTTCGACTCCGAGGGCGTCAGCGCCGCCTACGGCGCGTTGAAGAACAACCTGCTGTACGCCATGATTTTCGTCATGCTGCTGCGGTGCGATTTCAAAAAGATCGCCAAGCTGGGCGGCCGTCTGGTGGCCATCTTCCTGGGCTGCTCCGTCACCCTGGCCGTGGGCTTCATCCTCTTCTACCCCATCCTCAAGGGCGCTATGGGCGGCGGCGAGAAGACCTGGGCCGCCACTGCGGCGCTGTATGCCTCCTGGGTGGGCGGCTCCGGCAACATGGCGGCCATGCAGGCCAGCTACGGCGACCTCATCGACGGCGGCGCCTACGGCTGCGCCATGGCGCTGGACACCGTATGCTACTCCGTGTGGATTGCCCTTCTCCTGCTGGCTGTGAAGTTCGCCCCCAAGTGGAACAAGGCCACCAATGCCGATACCTCCAAGCTGGACGCCGTGGCCGCCGCCGCCAACGCCGAGGTGGCCAAGGAGCAGAAGCGGGCCACCTCCGCCGACTGGGTGTTTCTCATCGGTCTGGCCCTCATCGTCTCCGCCCTGTCCCAGAAGGTGGGCGTAGCCATGAACAGCGGTTTGAGCTCCATCGGCCTGTCCATGTTTGACAAGGGCACCTGCACCACCCTGTTCGTCACCATTCTGGGCCTGGTGTGCGCCACTCTGACCCCCCTGGGCAAGCTGCCCGCCGTGGAGGAGCTGTCCACCGTCCTGCTCTATGCCGTGGTGGCCATGCTGGCCTCCCAGGCTCCGCTGAACGCCCTGCTGGAGTCCCCCATGTGGGTGCTCTACGGCGTCCTGATCCTGGTGGTGCACGTGGCGCTCATGTTCCTCCTGTCCAAGATCTTCCGCTGGGACCTGTGCATGGTGTCCACCGCCTCGGTGGCCAACATCGGCGGCTCCGCCTCCGCCCCCATCATCGCCTGCGCTTATGACGACTCCTTTGCCGGCATCGGCGTCATCATGGGCGTGCTGGGCGCGGCCATCGGCAACTTCTTCGGCTTGGGGATGGGCTTCATCCTCCAGCTATTGGCATAGCCTACATCACATCGGCGAGGCCCTGCTCCCATCGGGGCAGGGCCCCTGCTGTTTTTGAACGCACGAGGAAGGGAGACATCCTAATGGACATCAACGACGCCTTTCGCAGCCTGAACGTGGGTCTTCCGGAGGACATCCTGCGCCGGAAGCTGTACGGCGATTTTGAGGGGGCCGTCCGGCTCATTGACCGCCGTCTGTCCCGGACGGACCTTCCCCAGGGTCTGCGGGACTGCATGAGAGTTCAGCGGGAGATGATGCTGCGAACCCCGCCGGACTATCCGTTCACCAGGGACGAAGCCCTTGCCCTGGCGCGGAAGCACACCCCCGATTTCACCGAAGCGGAATTCGACCAGCGGGTGGACGACGGGAGGATCGGCTGGATCTACCTCCACGGCGAGCCCCGCTATTTCGCCCGCTTTTTCGAGACTCTGTGCAAGGTGGAGCCGGAGCTTGCCTGCCGGGCCGGCATCCGCCCCAAGGGCTTGGAGAGCGACCCCAAGGGGGACCGGCTGGACCGCTGCCGCCGCATCATGCGGGAGACGGGGCGCATGGCCCTGCGCGTCCGCATCCGGGCCACGGTGCGGCTGAACGATGATTTGTTCACCCCCGGCATGTTCCTCCGGGCCCACCTGCCCCTCCCCGCCGCCTGTGAGCAGCAGAGCGCAATCGCCATTGAGGAGCTGTCCCCCGGCGGCATCCCCGCCCCCGAGGACGCCGAACAGCGGACCGTCTGCTGGGAAGGCGCATGGCGGGAAAATCCGGAGTTTACCGTGGTGTACTCCTACGTCCACACCGCCCGATACCACGACCTGACCCTCCCGGCCTGTGCCCCCCCCTTGACCGAGGAGGAGCTTGCCCCCTGCCTGGCCGAGGAGAGCCCCCACATCGTGTTTACCCCCTACCTGCGCGCCCTGACCCGCCAGCTCGCCGGCGGAGCGGGGGACCAGCTGGAAAAGGCCCGGCGCATCTACGATTTCATCACGCTGCACATGAAATACACCTTTATGCCCGCCTATTTCGGCCTGGAAAATATCGCGGAAAACTGCGCCCGCAATTTTACGGGGGACTGCGGCGTATTTGCCCTGCTGTTCATCACCCTGTGCCGCTGCGCCGGCGTCCCCGCTCAGTGGCAGAGCGGCCTGGCTGCCGAGCCCGATTTCTGCGGCGGTCACGATTGGGCGCGGTTCTATGTCCCGGAACACGGCTGGCTGTATGCCGACCCGTCCTATGGCATCTCCGCGGTCCGAGCCAAAAGCGAGGCCCGGCGCAGGTTCTATTTCGGGAACCTGGACCCATACCGTATGGCGGCCAACCGCCGGTTCCAGGCCCCGTTCACCGCATCCAAGGCCCACTGGAGGGCGGACCCCTATGACAACCAGGTGGGGGAATTGGAGACGGCGGAGCGTGGATTTACCTACGGGGAGTTTGTGCTCACCAAGGAAGTTTTGCTGTGTGAAGAGCTGTAAGGAGGGGGAAAGCATGGAGCTGTATGATTTGATTGAACGGGATAAGGACGCGCTGGTGCGGGACCTCCAGAGGTGCATCCGCATCCCCAGCGTGGAGGCCCGGGACGGCAGCGGGTATCCCTACGGCGAGCAAGTCCACCGCTGTCTCCACTATATGCTGGACACCGCGGCGGAGCTGGGCTTTTCTGTGCACAATATGGACGAGCAGGTGGGTTGGTGCGAATACGGCCAGGGTGAGGAGATGGCGGCCGTTCTCTGCCATTTGGACGTGGTCCCGGAGGGCGAGGGCTGGACGGTTCCGCCCTACGAGGGCCGGGTGGCCGGCGGGCGCATCTATGGCCGGGGTGCCATGGACGACAAGGGCCCCGCCCTGTGCGCCCTCTACGCGCTCAAGGCTGTTCGGGACGCGGGACTGCCCCTGAAGCGCCGGGTGCGTATTCTTTTCGGGCTGAACGAGGAGACGGGCAGCGCCGACATGAAGTACTATACCTCCCACGGAGGAGAAATCCCCGTGATGGGCATCACGCCCGACGGAGAATATCCGGTCATCAACGGAGAAAAGGGCCTGGTGACGCAGTTCTTCGCCAAAGAGCTGCGCCAGACTGGGGAAATCCGGCTGGTGGAGCTGTCCGGCGGGGAGGCCCACAACATTGTTCCCGCCCAGGCCGCCGCTGTGCTGTCCTGCTCTCCCGAGATGGCGGAGCGGATCGCCGCGCGGCACGCGGAGAGGATCGCCTGTACCCTGACGGAAACCGGCGTCCGGGTGCAGGCTCAGGGCGCAGGCGCCCACGGCGGCACGCCCTGGGAGGGGGAGAACGCCATTGGACGGCTGATGATCTTCCTGTCCGCCCTGCCCCTGGAGGGCGGGCTGAAAACCGCGGCGAACCTGCTGGCCGGCAGGCTGGGCATGGAATGGGACGGCAGAAGTCTGGGCATCGCCATGGAGGACGAGCTGTCCGGGCCCTTGACCATGAACCTGGGCGTGGTCCGGCTGGAGGAGGACGTACTCAGCGTCAGGCTGAATTACCGTTACCCCGTTACCCGGCGCTTTGAGGAGTGTGGGCCCCAGGTACAGGCCGCTTTCGAGAAGGCCGGGTTTCGGGAGACCCATCTGCTCCATAAGCAGGCGCTCTATATGCCTGCGGATAGCCCTCTGGTCAGCCGCCTGATGCGGGTTTACTCCGATTACACAGGGCGTCGGGACGCCCCGAAGTGCATCGGCGGCGGCACCTACGCCAAGATGATCCCCAATACCCTGGCCTTCGGCCCCGTCTTTCCAGGGGATGAGGTCCGGGAGCACAAGCCTGACGAGTACATGGAGCTGTCCCGCCTGATGGACAACACCAAGCTCCTGGCCGGCGCCATCTGTGCCCTGGCCAACTGAGAACAGGAAAGGAAGGACCATATGAAAATTACCGAGGTAAAGCTGGGCAGGATTTCCGTCCCCCTGCGGGTGCCCTTTAAAACGGCCCTGCGCAGCGTCAACAGCGTGGAGGACGTGATCGTGGAGATCCACACGGACACGGGGAACATCGGCTATGGCGAGGCTCCCCCCACGGGCGCCATCACCGGCGACACCACCGGCGCCATCATCGGCGCCATTCGGGACCATATCGCGAAAAGCATCGTGGGGCGCGATGTGGATGATTTTGAGGACGTGCTCCAGGTGGTCCAGAAGTGCGTCGTGAAAAACACCAGCGCCAAGGCCGCCGTGGACATGGCCCTGTGGGATTTGTACGGCCAGCTGTACAAAATTCCCGTGTACAAGCTGATGGGCGGGGCCCGGAAGCAGATCGTCACGGACATCACCATCAGCGTCAATCCCCCCGAGGAGATGGCACGGGACGCCGTCAGCGCCGTGGAGCGAGGGTACGGCACCTTAAAGATCAAGGTGGGGGCCAACCCTGAGCTGGACGTGGCCCGCTTGACAGCCGTCCGAACGGCCATCGGCGATAAGACCCGCATCTGCATTGACGCCAACCAGGGCTGGACGCCCAAGCAGGCGGTCCGCCTGCTGAACCAGATGCAGGACAAGGGGCTGGACATCGAATTTGTGGAGCAGCCCGTGAAGGCCCGCGATTTCGAGGGTCTGAAATATGTCACGGAGCGCTCCTATGTTCCGGTTTTGGCGGATGAAAGCGTTTTCTCTCCCGAGGATGCCATGACCATCCTTCAGATGGGCGCCGCCGACCTGATAAACATCAAGCTGATGAAGTGCGGCGGGCTGTACAACGCGATGAAAATCGCCTCCGCCGCCGAGGTTTACGGCGTAGAGTGCATGATCGGCTGTATGCTGGAGGCCAAGATTTCCGTCAACGCCGCCGTCCATCTGGCCTGTGCCAGGAAGATCATTACCAGAATCGACCTGGACGGCCCCGTGCTGTGCAGCGTGGACCCCATTCTGGGCGGCGCTGTGTTTGACGAGCAGCTGATCACCGTCTCCGACGCGCCCGGCCTGGGCATCCGGGGCGTGGAAGGCATCCAGTATTTGACGCAATGAACCGGATGCGCCGCTGCCGGAATCGATGGCTGGCGCAAAATAAGCTGCTCAGGCAAAAATACCGGCGCTGAATCATTCAGCGCCGGTATTTTTCGCATAAAATGTCCAAAAACCGGGGGAATCGGGCGTCGATCTGCGGGAGCGCGGACGCCGAGCGCCGGGGGCCCATCGCGGACGCTGTGACGCCGCCGGCTTCATTTACGATGCTCCTCCAGCCACCGGATCGAGCAGTGGGCCAGACAGGCGGAGCCGATGGGACAGACATCCTCGTTGAATCTGACCTTCGGATTGTGGGCAGGGGCGTCGCCCCGCTCATCCAGATATCCCGCCGAAAGGTACATGAATACACTCGGCACCTTCTCCGCCACCGTGGCAAAATCCTCGGAAGCGCTGGACGATGTATTGGGCACGGGGGTCAGGCCGGGAATCGGCAGCTCCTGGATATAGGCCGCCATCTCGTCGGTCATGGCCGGATCGCAAATCAGCGGCGGCACCTCTGTCTCGACATCCGCCAGGCCGCCATAGACCTCTGCGGTCTTTGGAACGGCTTCCTTCAGGCGGCGGACCAGCTTTTCCCGGCTGGCGCCGTCATTGGTGCGCAAGGTTCCCTGAAGCATGGCGGTATCCGGAATGATATTGGGCGCAGAGCCTGCGGAAAAGCAGCCGATGGTCATCACACAGGCTTTGCTGGGGTCCGCTTCCCGGGCGATCAACGCCTCAAGAGCGAGGTAAATATGAACGACGATATTGATTGGATCAATGGAGCTGTGCGGGCAGGCGCCGTGGGCGCCCTGCCCATGGACCGTAATCCGAAAACCGTCCACGGAGTACATCATTGTCCCTCCGCTGTTGTACATGAACAGCCCCACCGGCATCCTGCCGGAGCCGACATGATAGGCCAGAGCCGCGTCCACTCCCTCTAGTATCCCGTTTGCGGTCATATCCTTTGCGCCCTCAAAGGTTTCCTCCGCAAGTTGGAACATGAACCGGACCCGGCCCGCCAGCGCGGCCTCATTCTCTTTCAGAATCTTCGCCGTTGTCAACAGCATGGCCGCATGAAAATCGTGGCCGCAGGTGTGGGCCTCCGTGCCGGTTGGACAGGCAAAGCTTTCGCCGCTCTCCTCCGGCATAGGCAGCGCGTCCATATCCGCCCGGAGCAGGAGTGTCCCGCCGCCCGCCCGGCCCAGCTCGGCGGTCACGCCATGACCGCAGGGACGAGGGCCCAGGCCATATTCCCTCAGCCGCTCCATCACGTAGTTTCGTGCCTGGGCGTTTGCAGGCCCACCTCCGCATGGCTGTGCAGCCAGCGGCGATGGGAGACGGTTTCCTCAGGCAGTTCCAATGCCCGTTTATAGCAATCCATTACTGTGTCTCCTATTGTAATCTGGTGTCGTCATTCTCTGCGCTGAATAACGCGATGAGAGATCGATTTGCTAAATTATAGCAAACCGGTCTGACCCCGTCAACAGCATTTGCAGTTTATCCAAAACAGTGTGCGGCATATTCTGCGCTGTGGATCATTTTTGTTCCCGATTTCACCTGTGATACAGACCCATGCGCCGCTGAATTGGTTCCTCCGCCGTCGGCTTCAAAGACAGCGCGGTTATCAACCGGGAGACCGGCAGCCGTATGCGAGCGATGATTCACGGTCTCGGTCAGGCTGTGCGAAAGTCCGGCCGGGATACCGAAAGCCCGGCCGACACAAACCGACAGAATTCCAGTATCCTTGTATTATGGGATGGAGGGATACTGTTGGACAAGCATAAAATATTTTTGAGAAACCTTGAGGCCATCCGGAAGATAAACGGCCAGTCTCTCGCAGAGTTTGCCAAGGAAGCCGGGATACCCAAGTCTACGCTGCAATCAGTCCGCGTCAACGGCAGTACCACGCTGGACACCGCCATCCGTATCGCCGACGCCCTGGGCCTGCCCCTGGACAGCCTGATTGGAGACGAACAAATGCCGCGGAAGGCAGACCTCGTACAGCACATACTCACATCTGTCGGCTGGTTTCAGGGGCTTTCCAGCGGTGAGCAAGAGGAAGTTCTCCTCCACTTCCGCAGAATACTGGAGGTGGTTTGCAAATGATACCGGATGACTCCATGCAGACCATTCAGCAGCTTTTACACAGCCTGGGGATCACCTCCAATTACAACGGCTTTCCCCAGACGGCGTATGCCGTCCAGCTGTCGATCCGAGACCCGGAGCGGCTCCGTCTGATTACGAAGCTGATCTATCCGGATGTAGCCGGACGCTACGGCACCACTTCGACCGCGGTGGAGCGCAACATGCGCACGGTGGTGTCCGCCGCCTGGAAAAACGACCCGCTTTTGCTGGCGGAAATGGCAGGAGCCCAGCTCTCCCGTAAGCCCACCAACGGTCAATTCCTGTCCATCCTGGCCGGGTTGTGGACCGACGGCCGAACCAAATAGCGGATACAGCGAGACACAGCTCCGGCCGGCTGCCGGATCAGGTGGTCAGCGGAGAGTAAAAAACTTTCCCTTGTTTCAGCCCGTAAGGGAAAAAACAAAGGAAAGTACATAAACGCAAGCCGGGAAAGGCTTGTCTTATTCTGTTTTACCCAGCCGTTCCAGGCGCTCCCGTTCGGCCTGACTGAGCCGGTGGTAGCTGGGGGCCATGGACGCGGCGGACACCAGCTTGTCCTCCCTCGCCAGCCGCAGGGCCGCCCTTGCCACGCCCCACGCAGTCTGATAAACGAGGTGCGGCGGCATGAGGACGCAGGGCAGGTCTTGTTCCTCCAACGCGTTCCGGACCAGGTGGGCGCCGTCCCCCACCAGGGTCTGTGCCTTCCCGGAGGCCCGCACTTCCTCTGCCAGCTCATCCAGCCCCATAGCCCGGTCCTCGGTGAGCCGCCTCAGCGCCCCGTTTTCAGATGAAAAGCGGGCGCAGTACACCTGATTGCGCCGCGCATCCATGGCGGCGCAGATCTCCCCGCCCACATGAACACACTGCCACGCCATGGACTCCAGCGTGGAGCAGGGAGCGCAGGGCTTGTCTCCCGGCCACGCCAGCCCCTTGGCAGCCGCCACGCCGATGCGCACGCCGGTAAAGGACCCAGGCCCCGCCGCCACCGCCACCACGTCCATCTCGTCCAGCGTCAGCCCGGTGTTTTTCAGCAGGTCCGCCGCCATGGGCATCAGGGTGGCGGAATGGGTCAGCCCGCTGTTCTGGAAGGACTGGGCCAGCAGCCTGTCGTCCTCGGTCACCGCCACGGAAGCGGTGGTGGCCGAGCTTTCCAGCGCGATGATCTTCACACTTCCACCCCCTCAATGGTAATGATCCGGTCCCCATCCCTGCCCCCGCGGACGATGGACACCCGGATGGCGTCGCTTTCAATGGCCTCCTCCACGTTCTCGCTCCACTCCACGGCGCACACGCCGCCCCGGGCCAGATAATCCTCCCAGCCGATGTGGAACAGCTCGTCGGCGCTGTCCAGGCGGTACATATCGAAGTGGAACAAGGGCAGGCGGCCCCCCTCGTACTCGTTGACGATGGTGAAGGTGGGGCTGGTCACCCGTTCCTCCACCCCCAGGGCGCGGGCCATGCCGGATACAAAGGCGGTTTTCCCCGCCCCCAGATCGCCGGTGAAGGCCACCACCCGGCCCTCCGGCAAAGCGCCGGCCAGCCGCGCGCCCAGGGCCTCGGTCTCCTCCCGGCTGTGGGTGACAAATTCCATTCGTGGTCACTTCCAGTCATAAAGTTAAGATTTCAAAAACTCTTTCAAAACAGTATAGCATAATACGCCGGATTGTGCTATACTATTTTGCAGTTTTGTCGGAGGGGAGGCCGTGTCTTGCAGCTCACGCGCGCCGTCAAGGATTTTTTTAAAAAGGGAGACGTGGTTCTCCTGGTGCTGTGCGTCATCGCCAGCCTCATGGGTATCGCGTTGATCTACAGCGCCACCCAGTACAACGACAAGCTCCATGACCTGGCCTTCAAGCAGCTCCAGTTTCTCTGCATGGGCATCGTGGCCTATGTCTGGGTCACCTTCATTGACATCGAGTATTTGATGGAGAAATGGTGGTGGGTGTTCCTGCTGCTGGGCCTGTTCGTCATCGCCCTTATCTACCGCTTCGGGCATGACGACGGCACGGGCAACAAAAGTTGGGTGTTTCTCCCTATTCCCCACTTTCCCGGCTTTCAGCCCGGGGAGATTGCCAAGCTGTCCTACATCGCGGTGCTGGCCTGGATGATCAACAGGGAGCGGCCAAAGGGCCTGGGGCGCTTCTCCTCTCTGGTCAAGTACGTGATTCTCACCGGTGTGTTCGCCGGTTCGCTGGCCGTACTGTCCGGCGACTGGGGCATGGTTATTGTTTATCTGTTTATCTTCGTCGCCATGGCATGGATTGCCGGGGTGAGCAAATGGTGGTTCATCGGAGTGGGCGCGCCGCTGGTGGGGGCGGTGATGTTTCTGTGGCATTTCATCCTCCCCCGGACCGGCCTGTGGAACGACTATCGCATCAAACGCTTCCGGGTGGTGTTCGATCACGGCCTGGACCCCCAGGGCACCGGCTGGCAGCAGAGCCGCACCCTGCTTGCCATCGGCTCAGGACAGCTCACAGGCATGGGCTGGCTCCAGGGCAGGCAGACCCAGTCCTTCGCCGCCACCAACCTGCCCGCCCGGCACACCGACAACATCTTCGCCGTGTGCGGGGAGGAGTTTGGGCTGATCGGCTGCTGCGCGGTGCTGCTCATCCTGCTGCTCATCATTTTGCGGTGCATCTGGGTGTCCCGCCGGGCCAAGAGCTATATGTCCGCCTATATCGCCATGGGCGTGGCCGCCATGCTCATGATCCAGACCATTATCAATGTGGCGATGAATCTCTACGTGGGGCCCGTCATCGGCCTGACCCTGCCCTTTTTCAGCTACGGCGGGTCGTCCACCCTGACGCTGTTCATCGCCATGGGGCTGGTATCCGGCATCAAAATGCGGCCTTTGCCCAGCTGGCTGGCGGACCGAAGCGAGCTTTAGCGGCTTTCACAAATTTTGCGGACGTTTTCGACTGGAAGCGTCCGCATATTTTTTCTCCTTTGGTATATGCTAGTCCCATATTCATACAAAGGAGGCTTTCCCTTTGAAAACCCGAATCGCGATATTATCTCTCTGCCTTGCGGGCGCTCTGGCCGCTCCGGCCATGGCGCTGACCACCTCCACCGCCGACGTGGAGAACGCCGCCCCCATCGCGGAGGACCTGACCCTGAAAACCTATAAGGACGTGGCCATCTCCAGCCGCTTCGCCGCCGTGGACCCGGAGGGCGACCTTGTCACCTTCCAGGTGGTGGACAGCCCCGCACGGGGACAGGTGGCGGTGGACGAGACCGACCCCGCCGCCTTCACCTACACTCCCTATGAGGGGAAAAAGGGCAAGGACACCTTCACCTACGTGGCCATCGACGCCAAGGGCAACACCTCCAAGCCCGCCACGGTGAAGGTGGTCATCCAGAAGCAGACCACCGCCATCAGCTACTCCGACATGAGCGGCGATCCCGCCCACTATGCCGCCCTCCGCCTGGCGGAGTCCGGGGTATACACCGGGCGGAAGGTGGGCGGCCTGTACTGCTTCGATCCGGACAGCACCTTCACCCGTGAGGAGTTTCTTGCCATGGCTATGACGGCGGCGGGCAGGGACCCGCTGGCGGATGTGGCCCTCACCGGGTTCTATGACGACGATGACATCTCCGCCTGGGCCAAGGGCTACGTGTCCGCCGCTCTGGTGGTGGGAACCGTGGAGGGTTCCCCCAACGAGGCGGGCCAGACGGTGTTCGATCCCGCCAGCCCCGTCACCCAGGCGGAGGCCGCCGTCATCATTGACCGTCTGCTGGCCACCGGGGACGTGGCGGGAACCGCCTCCGCCTTCTCTGAGGAGACCGCCCCCGCCTGGGCTTATCAGTCTGTGGTGAACATGGAGGCCGTGTCGGTGCTCAGCAGCAGCACGGACCTCTATCAATCCCTCAGCCATGCCGAGGCTGCGGTGATGCTCTCCGCCATGCTGGATGTGCTGGACGCCAGGACCACCGGCGGATGGTTCTGGTAACGCCCTCCGAGGGGTCACTTTCTCTCACGCGAGAGAAAGTGACCAAAGAGCGCGCATAGGGGCGAAGCCCCTATGTACCCCTTTTGCGGGAGAGCTCTATACGGTGCGCGGGGGTTGGCTTTCCGGCGCCAGCGGTTTTGGCGGCTGGTGTCACCCTATTTGCGCTGCCGCTTGTATCTGGTCACTGAACGTGGGTTGGGTCCACGTCCTGCGCCTGTGTGGCGCGGGATATGCGGCGTGGGCGCAGAATAGCGAAAAAGGCGCCCGGGTGGGCGCCTTTTTTGCTATTCGCCGAAGGGGGGGGGGTCACGGTCCTGGGGCATGGCGTCTCCCTCAAAGGGCAGCTCATCGGGGACGGCGGGCGTCATGTTCTGCTTGTACTGCATTTCCGCCCATTGCTCCTTGGTGATGAGCAGCTGCCGGGGCTTGGAGCCCTCGAAGGGGCCTACCACGCCTTTTTCCTCCATCTGGTCCACCAGACGGGCGGCACGGCCGTAGCCCAGCTTCAAGCGCCGCTGGAGCATGGATACGCTGGCCTGTCCCACCTCCAGCACCACGTCGATGGCGGCGGGCAGAAGCTCGTCGTAGTCGTCCCCTCCCCCACTGCTGGGGTCGGACCCGCCTACGCCCTTGGCGGCCTTGTCCTTCTCCTCGGCGTTCTTCTCAATCTCGTGCATGACGGACTCGTCGTACTGGGCCGACGCGCCCTCCTTGATGAAGTCCACCACGTTGGCCCGCTCCTCATCCGTGATGAAACAGCCCTGGACGCGCAGCTTGTCCTGGCCCAGGGGGGCGTACAGCATATCGCCCTGGCCCACCAGCTTTTCCGCGCCGGTGGTATCCAGAATGATGCGGGATTCCAGGCTGGACGCCACCGCCAGCGCGATCCGGCTGGGGATGTTGGCCTTCATCAGACCGGTGATGACGTCGGCACGGGGGCTCTGGGTGGCGATGATCAGGTGCATGCCCGACGCGCGGCCCATCTGGGCGACCCGGCAGATGGATTCCTCCACCTCCTTGGCGGCCACCAGCATCAGGTCGGCCAGCTCGTCGATGACGATCACAATTTGAGGCATGGGCTCCAGGTCCTCTTGTCTTCGTGCCCGCTCGTTGTAGGTGGCCAGGTCCCTGGCTCCCACCTCGGAGAACTTCTGGTAGCGCTTCATCATCTCGCTCACCGCCCATTGAAGGGCTCCGGCGGCCTTTTTGGGGTCGGTGACCACAGGGATGAGCAGGTGGGGGATGCCGTTGTAGATGCTCAGCTCCACCATCTTTGGGTCCACCATGATGAGGCGGACCTCCTCCGGCGTGGCCTTGTACAGCAGAGAGATGATGAGGGAGTTGGTACACACGGATTTGCCGGAGCCGGTGGTACCGGCGATGAGCATATGGGGCAGCTTGGCGATATTGCCCACAATGGGGTTGCCGCTGATGTCCTTGCCCACGGCGAAGGCCACCTTGGAGGAGCTGTCGGTGAAGGCTTTGGACGCCAGGATATCCCGAACGCACACCATGCTTTTATGGCGGTTGGGCACCTCGATGCCCACGGTGGAAATTTTATTGGGAATCGGCGCCACCCGGACGGCGGAGGCCCCCAGCGCCAGCGCGATGTCCCCGGACAGATTGGTAATCTTGTTCAGCTTTACTCCCTGGTCCAGCTCCAGCTCATACCGGGTGATAGAGGGGCCCCGGATCACGTTGACGATGCGGGCGCTGACCCCGAAAGACTGGAGCGCGTCCTGGAGCCGCTGCTGGTTGGCGTGGAGCTCGTTGTCCGCCGCCGCGGTGCTGCCGCCTCCGCCCTCGTTGAGCAGGGATACGGGGGGATAGCGATAGGCGGGGGTGTCCTGCTCCATGCCTGCCTCGATCTCACGGGCCATCTCCTGCTGGACCTGGGTCCGCTCCTCTTCTTTAGAACGCTTGGGGGGCGCGGCGGGCTCCCGGATCACCGGAGGGGGCACCGGGTTCTCCCGGACCACCGGAGACGGCGCGGGCTCCTCCCGCGCCACAGGGGCCGGGGAGGGCTCCTCCCGAAGGGGGATGGGCGCCGGAGGCGGCAGCAGGTCGTCCACCGTGGCCGGGGGCGGGGCCGCCGGACCGGGCTTGGGTGTGCGGGGCGGCTCCTTCATGGGCCGCAGCTCGGGCACGTCCTCGTACTCGGGGGCTTCCTCCTCCACAAAGGGCTTGTCCCTCTGGCCGGGGGCGGCCACTCCCGCCACCTTGTCGAAAAAGGATTTTGGGCGCACGGTGGTCACAGGGGTGGTGGGCTTTTTGTTCAGCAGCGGGCCGTCGTCCACCGGGATGTCGATGGCGGCGCTTTTGCGCCGGGAGGCGGGGACAGGCTCCGGCTCCTTCCGGGCGGGCTTCCTGGGTCGCTTCTCGGGCTCCGGGTAGTCGTCCGGGTCGTATTCGGGCCGCTGATCCCTCTGCTCCCGGAAGTAGTCCAGCACGTCCGCCGGGGTGAGCCGCAGGGCGCACAGCGCTGCCGCCGCGCTCAAAATCAGCAGGATCACCACCGCGCCCACGGTGGTGAAGGCGAAGCGGAAGCCCATGGCCAGCAGGCCGCTGACCACGCCGCCGGAAGCCACGGCCCTGCCGTCCTTCCAAAGCTGGCCCGCCAGGGCAACCCCGCCCTCGTACTCGGCCTTGCACAGAATCAGGTGAAGCAGAGCGCCGGTCAGCACCGGCAGGCTCACCGTCCCCGCCACCCGCAGGCGGACGGGGCGGCCCCGGTGGAAGATGAGTATGCCCGCCGCCGCCAGCAGCATGGGCGGGGCGATGTAAAACCCGTAGCCGCACAAGCCCTTGAGCAGGTCGCAGAACAGGGCGATCACTGCCCCCTCGTCCGTCTTGAAGTAGCCGATGGCTCCAAACAGGGCCATGAGCAGGCACACCACGCCCCCCACCTCCCGGCGGTAGGGCTTTTTCTGCGCCGCAGACTTTCGGGAAGAGCGGCTTTTGGAAGCGGATGACGGCCGGGATCTGGATTGAGACTGGGCCGAAAGCCGCTTGCCGCCGTTTTTGGATGAATTGGAAGCGGAACGGCTGGAGCTGCCGCCGGAATTTGAAGTTTTCTTTTGTGTGGAAGCCATTCAGGAATCCTCCTGTTTCATGATGCCGCAGGGGTGAGCAGGGGGAGCACAAAGCAGGCGATCAGGGAGACCGCGCCCACCACCCAGCAGTAATAGGCAAAGCTGCCGAATTTTCCCTTGCTGGCCAGCAGCTTCACCAACGAGATGGAGAAGTAACCCACCACCCCGGCAATCACCATGCCGGTGAGGTATATGGGCAGCAGCTGCGTATCAAAGCTGCCGGCCTTCGCCACCTTGATCACCTTCAGCAAAGTGGCCCCGAACACGGCGGGCAGAGACAGCAGGAAGGAAAAGCGCACGGCAAAGTTCCGCTCAAAGCCCAGCGCCATCCCCGCGGAGATGGTGGTGCCGGAGCGGGACAGGCCGGGGATGGTGGCCATACCCTGGGCCAGCCCCACCAGCAGCACATCCTGCACCGTGACGGTGCGGCCGTTTTTCCTCCCGCCGCCGCAGCGGTCGGACAGGAACAGAATGCACCCCGTGACGAGCAGCATCACGGACACAAACACCGGGCTGGCCCCCAGTCCCTCCACAAGGTCGTCGAAGGGCAGCACCAAAAACAGGGGCAGAGTGCCCAGGATCAGCAGCAGCACCAGCCGCCGTGCCTCGGGAGGATTGCCCTGCTCCCGCCGGCCGGACCGGGTGAACAGAGCCGCCAAACCCCCGAAAAATTCCACAATCATGTCCACGATGTCCTGCCAGTACACCACGCACACGGCGATCAGCGTGGCAAAGTGGAGCAGAATGTTATAGAGTGCGTCCGGCTCCTCCATGCCGAAGAAATGCTGCAGCAGGGACAGATGCCCTGAACTGGAGATGGGCAGGAATTCCGCCACGCCCTGCACCACGCCCAAAATGATTGCCATCCAAAAGGTCAATGCGCTCACCTCGTTTGAGATTGCCGCCCCAGGGCGGATATAGAATCAGTATAATATATTAGCACACCTCGACGGAAAATTCCAGCAAAAATCGAAAATGTGTTCTTTAAGAATTATGCGGTCCGAAAAAAGGGACTGTCCGGCAGCATCCGCCGGACAGTCCCCGCTTTATGTCTCGACCTTACCGCTCCTCCTGAGCGCAAATGAGATTCTTGTAGAAGTCCACCGCCTTGGGCAGGCAGTCCACGCCCATGTTCTCGTTCAGGCCGTGCATCCCGGCCATCTGCTCCGGCCCGGCCACAATGGGGGCAAAGCGGATGCAGTTGCCGCAGATGGCCTGATAGAAGCTGGCGTCGGTGGCCCCCGTCATGACGTAAGGGCAGACGGGCAGGCCGGGGAAGGTGTCGCCGATGACCCGCTCCACCTGGCGGAAGGCATTGCCCTTGATGTCCACGGGGGTGGTGTAGTCGCTGGAGTGGATGATCTCCATCTCCAGGCCATACTTGGCCGCCAGCTCCCGCATCAGCTCCAGGCTCTCCTCCTCGCCCTGGTGGGGAATGAAGCGCATATTGGCGCTGACGCTGGCCTCCTGAGGCAGCACATTGCAGGCGTCGGAGCCGGACTGCATGGTGAAGGCGATGGTGGTCTGGAGCATGGCCGCCGCCTGGGCGGATATGCTGGGCATGACTTTCTTCATCACCGGCCCGAACAGCCACAGGTTGCCCATCACCAGCCGCAGGTGGAAGGGGGCATAGGGGGACAGCCGCCGGAACATGTCCTTCACCTCCGGCAAAAACTTCCGACGGAAGGGGGGCCTGGTCTCCACCTCGTTGACGAAGGCCGCCAGACGGGCAATGGGGGTGTCCCTTCCCGGCGCGCTGGCGTGGCCGCCGGAGCTGCGGGCGGTAAAGCGCACGTCCGCCTTGCCCTTTTCAAACACGCCCACCATGGCGAAGTTGCCCTTGACGCCGCCGATGGGGTCGGTGATCACGCCGCCGCCCTCGTCAATGACCAGGAAGGGGCGCACCCCCAGCCGCCGAAGCTCGGCCACCAGCTTGGGCGCGCCGTTCCCCGCCCACTCCTCGGTGCAGGAGGAGGCCAGATACACGTCGCACTCGGGGGTATAGCCCGCCTCCAGCAGCTCCTCCACCGCCTGGAAGAAGGCCATCAGCGAAGCCTTGGTGTCAAAGGCCCCCCGGCCCCATACCTTACCGTCCACAATAGCGCCGGAGAAGGGCGGGTGAATCCACTGCCCCTCGGCGGGCACCACGTCCTGATGGCTCATGAGCACAATGGGGTCGTCGGAGGTCCTGCCCTGCCAGCGGAAGAGCAGGTTGCCGTCGATGACGGTCTTTTCCAGCTTCTCGTGGACCATGGGGAACAGCTTTTCCAGCTCTCGATGGAACGCCAGGAACTTTTCCGTATCCTGAACGTTGGCATGGGAGGTGGTATCGCACTTCACCATGGCAGACAGCTTCTGGGCATAATCCATGGCCCGCTCGTCAGGAATGGGAACATACCCGGATGTTTTCTTTTTGGTCAGGGCGGCGTGGAGCACCGCCGCACCCAGGGCGGTCCCCGCCACGGCGCCTGCTGCAGCCAAAGCTGTGACCGCAGCCTTGGCGCAGGGGCATTTCTGCCGGGGTTCCGGCTGCTTTTTCCGACTTTTTTCCGCTGCCGCTTCGGCCAGAATACGCCGGCCCGCTTTCAGCGCGGCCGCTTTGGCGGCGGCATGTCTGAGCTTGCTTCTCATGCGTTCGACTTCCTTTCCCGTCTATATAAAATCCAAGTGATGGCAATGGCCATGGCCCCGCTGGGGATAATCATGAAGCTGGTGGACCCGGTAAGGCTGGGGACCAGCATGAACAGCAGACTCATCACAACGAGAGGAACGGCGGCGATCTTCATATTGCCCCGGAAATACTTGTAGGACATGGCCCCGAACAGGGCCGGGACCACGTTGGCAAAGGCGGGCTGAAGCACCTCGCTCTGGAGCACCGGCTGGAGGGGCACCAGCAGCAGCACCCCCAGGGCCAGCACCAGAATGGTCACCAGGGAGGAGGCTGCGATGGACAGGGTGGAGATGACCTCATTCTCCGCCGTCCCCGACTTGGCCCCCACCATGTCCCGGGCGCTGATGGCGCAGGGTATCTTCATATTGATGAGGTTGCCGGTGATGAAGGCCAGATAGCCGCCTCCCGCCCCCAGCATGGGGGTGTAGATGAGGTATTCGGCCACTCCGCTGACCATCCACACAATGCCCACGGAGAAGAAGCACTTTGCCACCGCTCCCACGTCGGGCATGGCCCCCAAAATGGCCCCCATGGCGAAGGGCGCGCCCAGGAGCAGAACCAAAGTGATCACGCTCACCACCCGGCCGATGGTGTGGGTGCGCTGGTTGTAGCGCTCAAAAACCGCCAGTTTTTCCTGCTCGCTCATGCTCCGCACCTCCTCACGCCCACAGCCGGAGCAGTACCGCTCCGGCCATGCCGACGAGCATGCTGCCCGCGATGGAAAAGCTCTCCAGCCACGCCATGCCCTTTTTCTCCGACAGGTACAGACACCCGGCCATGGCCAGCCCCGACAGCGCCGCCACCGCCAGCGGGGTCCAGTCCCCGGCGAAGGCAAACAGGCCCTCCCCGGACACCAGTGTGCCGACATAGCTGCCCACATAGGCGCAGATAAGGCCCACAAACATGGCGGTCATGGCCCTGTCGCCAAAGCCCGCCGCAGCTCCGCCTCTGCCGGAGGAGGACCCGCCCAGCCTGCCCAGATACCGCTTGCTGAACAGGGCGGACAGCACCATCCCCCACATGATGCACGCGCTCATGAGCAGGGCGATGGTGGTGAAGGCCCTCGGTGTCATCTCAGCGGCGGACAGGGAGCTCATGCCCACCTGCTCGGCGGCGGTCTGGGCCACCTGGGTCTCGTAGTGCAGCGCCCCTACCACGCTCAGCCGCAGCCAGGGCCAGGGGGTGCCCAGGCTGCCGGACAGGGCGATGACCCCCAGCAGAATGCCCACGCTGGGCAGGGCGGAAAAGGTCACGCTGGCGGTGATGACCCGGCGCATTTTGGCCTTGTCCATGCCCAGGGCCACCCCGGCCCGCCAGGCGCGGACCATGAATATGACGCAGATCACCGCCACAAAGGCCACAATGCCTCCGCATACGGCATAGATGGGCGGGCTGTTCAGCTGAGATAAGATAGACATTGGCGCTCTCCCCTCCGTTTTTACAATTTACAGCTCTAATTTGTAATAGTATAACGGAATTTGGAAGATAACGCAACCGGCTTGTCCCAGCCCGGAACATTATACCACAAACCGGAGGCCTCGCGGGCAAAAAATTTCATCGCTCTTGACACATCCGGGGGGCTGTGATAATATACTGAGACGGTATGAAAACCAAATATCGCGATGAACGCTGAAAGTAATCCGTTTTGGAACCGTCAGAGAGGGGCCGCCGCTGGCTGAAAGCGGCTCTCGGGAAAGCTTCGGATGAAATGCAGGCGGGAGCGAGGGGGACCTGGGCGCCCTCCGTCCGGCCACGTCACGGCCAAAAGTGAGAAACGAGAGTGGAACCGCGGTGATACCGCCTCTCATGCCATCGGGCGTGAGGGGTTTTTTTATTGGACAAGGAGGAACCTTTTTTATGACCCGATTGGGCGAGACGCTGCGGGCCTATCAGGCCCGGGACCCGGCGGCCCGGAGCAGGCTGGAGATCTTCCTGCTGTACCCCGGGGTGCACGCCACCCTTTACCACAGACTGGCCCACTTCCTGTACTGCCGCCATTTGAAATTCCTGGCCCGGGGCATATCCCAGTGGAGCCGGTTCTGGACGGGCATCGAGATCCACCCCGGCGCGAAGATCGGCCGCAGGCTGGTCATCGACCACGGCATGGGCATCGTCATCGGCGAGACCGCCGAGGTGGGGGACGACTGCCTGATCTACCACGGCGTCACCCTGGGGGGCACCGGCAAGGACCAGGGCAAGCGCCACCCCACCATCGGCAACAACGTGCTCATCTCCTGCGGGGCCAAGGTGCTGGGGCCCTTCAAGGTGGGGGACAACGCCCGCATCGCCGCCAATGCGGTGGTGCTCAGCGAGGTCCCTCCCGACGCCACCGCCGTGGGCATCCCGGCGCAGGTCGTCAAGATTGCGGGACGGTCCACCCACTATGCCGACGAGGTGGACCAGACCAGCGTAAAAAACCCCAACCTGGAGCGTCTGGCCGCCCTGTCCGACCGGCTGGAGGTGTTGGAAAAGCTGATGGACCAGTGCCACATCGAGGGGCGGCGGGATGCCTGCGCCTCATGCACGCAAGAAGAGAAAACCTGAAACGGAGGAAATACACCATGTATCTTTACAATTCCGCCACCCACAAAAAAGAGGAGTTCCGCACCCACACCCCCGGCCGGGTGGAGATGTACACCTGCGGCCCCACCGTCTACCACTTCGCCCACATCGGCAACCTGCGCTCCTACATCATGGAGGACGTGCTGGAGAAGTTCCTGCGCTACGAGGGCTACGACGTAAACCGGGTGATGAACATCACCGACGTGGGCCATCTGGCGTCGGACGCGGACACCGGCGAGGACAAAATGCTCAAGGGTGCCAAGCGGGAGAACAAGTCGGTCATGGACATCGCAAAATTCTACACCGACGCCTTCTTTGACGACTGCGCCAAGCTGAACATCAAGACCCCCAACGTGGTCCAGCCCGCCACCGGGCTCATCGGCGAGTTCATCAAGGTGGTCTCCGCCCTCATTGAGAAAGGCTCCGCTTACGTGGCCGGGGGCAACGTGTATTTCGACACCTCCACCCTGGACCACTATTACGTGTTCAACGACCACGACGAGGAGGACCTGGCTGTGGGCGTGCGCGAGGGCGTGGAGGAGGACCAGAACAAGCGCAATAAGAACGACTTTGTGCTCTGGTTCACCAGGTCCAAGTTTGAGGATCAGGCGCTGAAATGGGACTCCCCCTGGGGGGTGGGCTATCCCGGCTGGCACATCGAGTGCTCCTGCATCTCCATGAAGTTCAACGGGGAGTACCTGGACCTCCACTGCGGCGGCGTGGACAACGCTTTCCCCCACCACACCAATGAGATTGCCCAGTCCGAGGCGTACCTGGGCCATCCCTGGTGCGCTCAGTGGTTCCATGTCCATCACTTGAACACCAATTCCGGGAAGATGTCCAAGTCCAAGGGGGAGTTTCTCACCATCTCCCTGCTGGAGGAGAAGGGGTACGACCCCCTGGCCTACCGCTTCTTCTGCCTGCAGAGCCACTACCGCAAGGGGCTGGTGTTCTCCTGGGAGAACCTGGACAACGCCGCCGGGGCGTACAGCAAGCTCATCAAGCGCATCGCCGCCCTGACGGGAACGGAGGGCGCGGTGGACGAGGAGGCCGCCGCCCGGCTCAAGGAGAAGTTTCTCACCCAGGTGGGCAACGATTTGAACACCTCCATGGGTGTCACCTGCCTGTACGACGTGCTCAAGGCCCCGGTGAACGACGCGACCAAGCGGGCGGTGCTGGCGGACTTTGACCGGGTGCTGTCCCTGTCCCTGCTGGAAAAGGCGGCGGAGCTGCGGGAGAAGGAGGCGGCTCAGGCCAAGACCGCCAGCGCCCCCGGCGGCTTCACCATCCAGGGCGAGGGGGACCCGGCCGTGGACGCGCTGGTGCTCCAGCGCTCGGAGGCAAAAAAGGCCAAGAACTTTGCCGAGGCCGACCGCATCCGGGACGAGCTGAAGGCCCAGGGCGTGGAGGTCACCGACGTGCCCGGAGGGGCGGTTTGGAAAAGGGTCTGACCTGGTTGTATTTTAACGTTTCCTGTGGTATTATTGAAACATGCAGCCCGATTGATGAGGCAATGAACAGGGACGATAAAGGAAGTCCGCAATTTTGAATATGCAAGAGAATTTTAGATTCATCGAGGCATTGCAAAGCGCCGGGTGGACGGCGGAGAAAATCATCAATCTGATCAAGTATATTGAGAGCGGCGAGGAGCAGTATAAGCCGAGAATCAAGAGCGAACCATAAAACAGCAAAAACGGCGGTGCGTCCTGCACCGCCGTTTTTACGTCTTTGGATGCTCCTTCTGTCTCTGCGCCGCCTCCACCATGCGCTCAGCCAAAGCCTTCCCCTGGCCCTCATCAATCCAGTCCCTCATACGCAGTTCCAGCCGGCTCGTCTCCCTGTCCACATAGACGATCTTAGTCTCAACGGCCAGACTCGACACAAGCAAATCCACCCAGCGCCCGCGCACAATCCATTGACCTTCTTCGCCAAAACAGGAGCGGACACCTTGGAGCAGGGTCACGCCCTGCCCAAGCTCCTTGTTCTGCGTCGTCCGGATCATGGCCGCCTCGCGCCGTGAGCTCAGCTCCTCCGCAACACAAACGACTGCTGGCGTTCCCAGGGTCATCACCAGCAAAAACACCCAAATCAGGACGGCTAAGCTGTCCAGTTCATCCAATTTCTCCTCTCCTTTATATCCGTTTTCCCGCCACAGCCTCCCCCAGGGGCTTTCGCCCCCGGGGGCCGTCAAGACTGGGGGAAAACAAAAACACCGTGCAGGCATAACCCTACACGGCGCAAAGACCTGAGTCCTTAACGCACACCCGCATAGCTGAAAAGGACCGCGACGAAGAAAAACCCTTGCGAAAAGAGTCTGCTTGTCGTATAATAGCTGTGCGGTGCGGCCGGATGGCCGCTGTGTAGGTGGGTCGTCACCTGTGCAGGCTCGCGGGTGTTTGCCCACCCGCGAGCTGCCGCATTTTTGTTTTTCCATGTCGATTATACCAGAAACCGCCCGGCCATGCAAGAGGCAATCCGGTCCGTCCCCCATCGGACGGACTGTTTTTTTCGGAATTTCCCTCCAGCCCCTTGACAGAGCTAGTCTATTGTGTTAGACTTTTCTCAGGTCGAAACCATTAGACCCCGCAAGGAGGTGTTCCAATGGACAACCTGAGACTGGCCGACGGGGAGTACCGCTTCGCCTGCATCGTGTGGGAAAACGAGCCCCTGTCCTCCGGCAGGCTGGTGGAGCTGTCCCTGCAAAAGCTGGGCTGGAAGAAATCCACCACCTACACCGTGCTGAAAAAGCTGGTGAACCGGGGGATTCTGCGCAACGACAACACCATCGTCACCGCCGCCGTCCCCAAGGACGCCGTGCTGCGGGAGGAGAGCCGCGCGGTGGTGAACCGGAGCTTTGAGGGCTCCCTTCCCTCCTTTCTTGCCCACTTCATGGGAGGGCGCACCATTTCCGAGGCCGAGGCCGACGAGCTGAAGGCCCTCATCGACCGTTATCGAGAGGGGGATGCCCGGTGATCAGGCTTTTGAGCGACCTGTCCCAAGCCCTGGCCCCCCTGTGGGGGATGAGCCTCACCGCCGCCTATGCCACCGTCATTGTGGCGGCTCTGCGGCTGGCGCTGAAAAAGCACGCGCCCAAGCAGGTGATCTGCCTGCTGTGGCTGGTGGTATTCGCCCGGCTGCTGGTACCCGCGCCGCTGGAGAGCCCGCTGTCCATCGTGCCGGACGCTCCGGCGGTGCGTCTGGTTGAAGCCCTGCCCGGCGGGCCGGAGGGTGAGGAGCCGGTCCAGCCCCCCGCGCAGGAGCTTGGAACGGTCCAGACAGGCGGCGCGGGGATTGCCCCTGTTTCCCAGGGCAATCCCAACCAGAATCCCGCTCCGGTCCTCACCGTGCCCGGCGGCGTGACGTCCGCCGGTTCCCGGCCCCAGGCCCCGGCGGAATTCCCCTGGCAGGCCCTGCTGGCCGGGCTCTGGCTGGCGGGCGCGCTGACAATGGGCGGCTATGGGCTGATCTCCTATCTGCGCCTGCGCCGCCGCCTGTTCGACGCCATCCGCGCCGGAGACGGCGCCTGGGAGCATCCCTGCGTGGGCTCGCCCTTCATCCTGGGCGTGTTCCGGCCCCGGATTTACCTTCCCGCCGGCCTGCGCGGGCAGTCCCGGCAGTTTATTTTGTGCCATGAGCGGGCCCATCTGAAGCGGCTGGACCACATCGTCAAGCCCATCTGCTGGGCGGCGCTGGCACTGCACTGGTTCAATCCAGCGGCGTGGGCGGCGTTCATCCTCATGAGCCGGGACATTGAGTCCGCCTGCGACGAGGCCGTCATCCGCGAACTCGGCCCCACCGTGAAGGCGGATTACTCCGCCACCCTGCTGTCCCTGGCCACCGGTGGGCGGGTACCCGCCCCCTGCCCGCTGGCCTTTGACGAGGGGGACGCCAAAGGGCGCATCCGGAACGTGCTGCGCTACCGCCGCCCCGCGCTGTGGGTGATCGTGGCCAGCGTGGTGCTGGCGGCCGCGGCGTCGGTGTGTTTGCTCACCGACCCGGTGTCCGCCCAGGCTCCCGGAGACGGCCTGGACGACCCCGGCCCGGAGATCTCCGCCTTCCAGGAGCCGGAGGCCCCGGAGGACCTGCCCGCCCCCTCCGACCCGCCCGCCGTGGGGGAGGTTGAGGACACCGGCGCTCAGGAGTCCGCTTTCCCCGTCTTTCCGGATGATCCACAGGCGGAGGTCTGCGTCCACGGCTTTGACCACATCTATGTGAGCACCCTGGCCGGTACGGGCTACAGCTGGATGGCCGATACCGCTCATGAGACCAGCATGATCTTCCGCTGTCTGGAGGACGGCTTCACCTATGTGGCGCCCACCCCCGTCACGGGCCGGGATTACTGGTACGGCGGCGGCTGGGAGGATGATTTTGACGGCGACGGCCGCATTGAGGAGGCCATTCTCCGGGAGAACGCGGAGCTCATCATGATCTGCGACGTCCAGGACGGCGCGCTGCACACCTGCACGGTGGAGACCGGTTCCCTCATCGACGACTTTAACCAAAACCTCTCCTATCACTGGACCGACGACGGACAGACCATCGCCATTGAGCTGTCCTATCAGGGCCAGCGCCTCCAGGCCCAGTTCACCGGTCTGGAGCGGGAGCTGATCCTGAGCTACGGGGACGAGATCGTCCCCACCGCCGCCGAGTGGAACGCCTTCCTGGAGCCTTCCATCAGCCGGGACCTCATCCTGTACCTGCCCATCTACCTGACGGGCAGCGTGGGCGGCAACTCCACCGTTCTGCTGGGCGATGTAGAGTGGACCTTCCGCTACAGCGGCGAAGCCGTCTCCCTGGTCCCCGGCAGCTTCCGGCTCATCGCCGGTCCCGGCGTGGACCTGCCCGCCTCCTGGACCGAGTGAGCGCAATAGACGTAAAGACCCGCCCCGCCTGAACTCAGGCGGGGCGGGCTTTTGCATTTTTTGACTGTTCAGCCCCGCTCCTCAATGGGCACGAAGGAGCGCTTCTTGGACACCGCCTTGTAGGCTGGGCGGATGATGCGGCCATAGGGGTTGTAAACCTCCTCCACCCGGTGGGCGCACCAGCCCACGATACGGGCAATGGCGAACAGCGGGGTGTACAGCTCGGGCGGGATGCCCATCATCTTGTACACCAGCCCGGAGTACATATCCACATTGGCGCACATTTCCTTCTCCTGGCCGGTGATGGAGTGGAACAGGCCGGGGGTGAGCCGCTCCACCGTCTCGAACAGCTCGAACTCGTCCAGCATCCCCTTTTCCGCCGCCATGGTCCTGGCAAACCGTTTCAGAATCACCGCCCGGGGGTCGGACAGGGTGTAGACGGCGTGGCCCATGCCGTAGATCAGGCCGGAGCCGTCTCCGGCCTCCTTCTTGAGAATCCTGGTCAGGTAGGCGGACACCTCCTCGTCGTCCTTCCAGTCCTTCGCGTTGGCCTCGATGTCCTGGAACATGCTCATAACCCGCATGTTGGCGCCGCCATGCTTGGGACCCTTTAAAGAGCCCACCGCCGCGGCGATGGCGGAATAGATGTCCGTCCCCGAGGAGGACAGCACCCGGCAGGCGAAGGCGGAGTTGTTGCCGCCTCCGTGCTCCATGTGAAGCACCAGGCACAGGTCCAGCAGACGGGCCTCCTCCTGGGTGAACTGATTGTCGTGGCGGACGGAATACAGGAAATTCTCCGCCACCGACAGCTCCGGCTGGGGCCGGTGTAAGTACAGGGAATCCCGGTCAAAGTAGTGCTTCTTGGCGGCGTAGGCGTGGGCCACGATCACCGGGAACCGGGCAATGAGCCGCAGGGCCTGGAGCATCTCCACCGGCAGGGAGTTGTTGTCCGGGTCCGGATCGTAGGAGTACAGCGCCAGCACCGACCGGGCCAGCTTGTTCATCACGTCATGGCTGGGGGCGGTGAGGATCATGTCCTCGGTAAAGTTGGGGGGCAGATCCCGGTAGAAGGCCAGGATATTCCGGAACTGCTCCAGCTCCTCCGACGTGGGCAGGCCGCCGAACATCAGCAGGTAGGCCGTCTCCTCATAGCCGAACCGTCCCGCGTCGGTAAAGCCCTGAATCAGCTCTTCCACGTTGATGCCCCGGTAGTACAGGCGGCCGGGGGCGGGCACCTTCTCGCCGTCCTCCACAATGTAGCCCTTCACGCTGCCGATGAGGGTGACCCCGGCCATGACGCCGGTGCCGTCGTGGTTGCGCAAACCCCGTTTCACGTCGTATTTCTCATAATAGCGGGGGGAGATCTGGGTATATCTCTCAAATTCTCCGCATATCCCTTCAATGAAGTCCACGGAGGAGTTGTACTGCTCCACCGCCTTCTTCCGCGCTTCGATCAAGTTGTCAAGAATGTTCATGTTCAAATCGACTCGCCTCCTTTGGGGTTCCAGATGGATTGTCTTTCAATGACTAAAGAATATTATAACGCAATTTTAAAGTCTCGTCAATGCAAATTTGTGCCGAGAGGCCCTTGCGGAATCGGGAATATTCCCGTCCATTCTCCCGAATTTTGAATAATCGAGGTGTTTAACTTGCGAAACACGGATGCTTGGCGGGCGCTGCGCGCCCCCTTCCTCACAGGGCTGCTGCTGGGCGCCGCCCTGCTGCTCCTTCCCCTGACCGCCCTGGGGGAAGCCCCCGGCGCGGCGGACGCCCAGCCCACTCCGGACCTGCTCACCCTCCCCGCCGTGCCCACCCCGGCGGCGGTACCCATGCCCTCCCCCGGGGAGTGGGACGCGGCCCAGACCCTGCGGGTGCTGGGCCGGGACGGGCAGGTGGCCGAAATGACCATGGCGGACTACCTGTGGGGCGTGGTGGCCGCGGAGATGCCTGCCTCCTTCGAGCCGGAGGCCCTGCGGGCCCAGGCGGTGTGCGCCCGGACCTACAGCCTGTGGAAGCTCCAGGCCAAAAGCCATGAGGGGGATGGGGCCGATATCTGTGCCGACTCCTCCTGCTGTCAGGCGTATCTCGCCAAGGAGGACGCCGCCCAGCGCTGGGGGGAGGGCTCAGCCTCCGCTTACAGGGCGAAGATCGCCTCCGCCGTGGCCGACACCGACGGGCAGGTGCTCACCTATGACGGCGCGCCCATCCAGGCGGTGTTTTTCTCCTCCGCCTCCGGCGCCACCGAGGACGCGGCGGCGGTGTGGGGCAGGTCCCTGCCCTATCTCGTCTCTGTGGACAGCCCCGAGGGGGACGAGGTGCCCAACTACCATTCCACCGTAATCCTCACCGCCGAGCAGGTGAAGAAAACCGTCAGCGAGGCGGGACTGGGCGCAGACCTGTCAGGAGAGCCCTCCGCCTGGTTCCAAAACCTCACCCGCACCGCCTCCGGGCGGGTTGCCGGCGTGGAGCTGGGCGGCGTATCCCTGTCCGGCGGCGCGGCCCGAAGCCTGTTTGCCCTTCGCTCCGCCTGCTTCGACGTGACTGAGAGCGACGGGGTGTTCACCTTTTCCGTCACCGGCTACGGCCATGGAGTCGGCATGAGCCAGTATGGGGCCAACGCCATGGCCAAAGAGGGCAGCGGCTGGCAGGATATCCTGTCCCACTATTACACCGGGGCCCAGCTCCAGACCGGTCTTTAAAATCCCGCCCCATGAAGGATTTTTTAAATTTTGACGCAGACATTGCATTTTCACCCTCTCTATGGTAAGATAACTGTCATCTTGACAGGGAATCTTTGGGGTGCAAGCCGCCTTTTGGTTTCCGATCTACCAATAGGAAGTGACCGTTGATGAACAGTTACCTTTCCGGCGGGTCCGGCTACACCGGCCGCCGGAACGCGGGCGGACCGCTGCTGCCCGCCCTTTTCTTCCCCGCAGCCATTCTTTATCATGAGCTGCTGCTGCGCGTTTTTGACCGAAACACCCCCTTTTTCCATATGGCGCTGCTGCGCACCCTGCTGTTCTCTGTGGCGGCGGGGCTGGTCATTGCTCTCATCCTGGACCTGCTCCCCTGGAAAAAGGCCGCGCGCATCACCGGCGGCGTGCTGCTGGGCCTGGGCGCCGTGCTGTTCTGCGTGGAGCGGGGATGCCGCTCCACCTTCGGCGTTTACTACGGCATCAGCTTTATGAGCGAGATGGCTGGAGACGTGGCCGGAGGTTTTGCCTCCACCGTGGCGGAGGTGGCGCTGGGGCTAATCCCCTTCATCCTGCTGGCCCTGGTCCCGGTGGCGGCGTTCATTGTTCTGCGCCGGCGCATCGTGCCCGACCAGGGCAGTGAGCTGCCCGTCCGTATCATCCTGACCGCCGCGCTGGTGGCCTGTCAGCTCACCGCCTACCTGCTGTCCGTCCTGGGGCCGGCAAAGAGCTACTACACTTACGAATTCACCGCCAACACCGCCATTCCCCACTTCGGTCTGCTGACCTCGGCGCGGCTGGAGCTGGAATATGCGGTCATAGGCGTCCCCGCGCCCTCGCTGGACGATTTCCTGGACGATCCCATGACCTCCTCCAGCCCCGGCGAAAGCGCCGCTCCCTCCGCCGTCCCGTCGGCACAGGTCTCCCAGCGGCCCATCCCCACCGGTCCCAACACGCTGGATATCGACTTCGAGGCCCTGGCCGAGGCGGAAACCAACGAAACCATCCAGAGCATGCACAAATACTTCGGCAGCCTGACCCCCTCGGAGAAAAACGAGTATACCGGGATGTTCGAGGGCAAAAACCTCATCCTGCTCACCGCCGAGGGCTTCGCCACCCCTGCCATCGACAAGGAGCTGACCCCCACGCTGTACAAGCTCACCCATGAGGGCTTCGTGTTCAGCAACTTCTACCAGCCCGACTGGACCCAGTCCACCTGCGGCGGCGAATTTGCCGTCACCACCGGCGTCATCCCCAACTGGATCAAGAGCAGCCGGGGCAATCTGGCGGCCAAGGCCAGCATCGACAAGTATATGCCCACCACCCTGGCCCACCTGTTCGCCCCGTTGGGCTACAGCGTCCCGGCGTGGCACAACGGGGAATACGACTACTACGACCGGAACCTGTACCTGGGCAATTTCGGCTATGATTTCAAGGGCTGCAACGGCGGCGGGCTGGAGCTGCCCAACGACACCTGGCCCAACTCCGATTTGGAGATGATCGAGGCCACGGCGGACAGCTATATCCAGGACTATGTAGAAAACGGCACCCCCTTTCACGCCTACTATATGACCATCAGCGGCCATGGCCCCTACAATTTCAGCGGCCACAAAATGGCCATCAAGCACCAGGCGGAGGTGGAGGCCAAATACCCCGATCTGTCCGACACCTCCAAGGCGTATCTGGCCTGCAACATGGAGCTGGATCTGGCGCTGGAGTGCCTGGTGGACAAGCTGGAGGCGGCGGGCATCGCCGACGACACCCTCATCGTTATGACCGGCGACCATTATCCCTATTTGATGGTGATGAAGAACGGCACCGACTACTACAACGAGCTGCGGGGCTTTGAGGACACCGAGAGCGACACCTCCCGTTACCGCAACACCCTGCTCATGTGGTCCGGGGCCATTGAGGAGCCCATCAAGGTGGACACTCCCTGCTCCTCCATCGACATCGTGCCCACCCTCTGCAACCTGTTCGGCTTGGAATACGACTCCCGCCTCTACTCCGGCCGGGACATCTTCGCCACCAACTATGAGGCGGACCAGTACTCCAACTGCATGCCTCTGGTGGTGTTTGCCAACAAGGGAGAGGGCAACGCCTGGATCACCGCCGCAGGTACCTACGAGTGCTCCACCGGCGAATTCACCCCCAACGAGGGCATTGAGGTGGACGAGGAGTACGTCACCCGCGTCAAGCGGCTGGTGTCCGCCAAGGTGAATTACTCCAAGCTCATCATCCAGGAGGACTATTACAAGTACGTGTTCCCCAGCGCAGATTAAAGCAAGCCGGCCCGGCGGAGTATTCCGTCGGGCCGGTTGATATTGCGGACTAACGCGCCGGACAAAAAGCTTCCCGAATGCAGCCCCTTATCGCGGTAAGCTGAGCGTTCTTTTTGGATCCTCTCTTTCAAGAAAAAGAACCGCAGGCCATAGTCAGGGCTCGGGGGAGGTTTTTAATGTGGGTGACGGCCTGCTCGCCGCCGAACTCGCCGTCCACCGTCCAGGCCACAGGCTGGCCGCAGGCAAAGGTGATGTCTCCGGCCGTAAAGCCGGTCACCACGCCATCCTCCGACGGCTTCAGGGTGGTCAGGGCAGTCAGGATGGACTGCCAGTCCTTGGCGCTCTTAGGCTGGCGGATGAGGATGACCTCAAACCGCCCGTCGTCCAGCAGCACCTTGTCACGGGGCAGGTTCACCAGACCGCCCACCGACACCGTGTTGCCCACCATGCCGTAAATGAAGTCGTCCTCCACCTCGTGGCCCTCTGTGGAGGTCACCTTCATGTGGTAGCTGGGGATGTTGGCCAGCTTGCCCATCCCCTCCAGCACATAGGCAAAATGCCCCAGCAGGTTCTTGCTGGCCTGCGGTGTGGAATAAGACACATCGGTGAACAGCCCGAAAGCCGCCACGTAGGTGAAGGGATTATCCTCCGCCGTGCCCACGTCGATGGCGCGGGGCGCGCCCTCTCCCGCCACCTCCGCCAGCTCCGGCGGAGTCTTGGGCAGCTCCAGGGTGCGGGAAAAGTCGTTGGTGGTGCCCGCCGGAATGTAACCCAGGACGGGACGCTTCTCCTCCGGCAGCTCCAGCACACCCCGCACAGTTTCGTTGAGGGTGCCGTCCCCGCCGCAGCAAACCACGCGGTCATAGTCCGGGCCCAGGTCACGGGCGGCAGCGGTGGCGTCTCCGCGCTCCTGGGTAGGATGTACGGTGATCTCGTAGCCCTGGCGGGCGAACACCTCCAGCACGTCGGAGAGATTGATCTTGGCGGTCTTGCGCCCGGCGGCGGGGTTATAGATGTACAAAAGCTTTTTCATGGCAGGTCACGCTCCACATAGTTCCAGCCGCATCCAAACCGGCCGGATGATATTGGAAAATATTATAGCCAAAACCTTCCGGGAATACAATGAACAATCTGTAAAACCCTCCCCTTGCCAGGGGCGAAACTTGACGTTATAATAGCATTGTCTATTTAGCGCTTTAGAGCGTTTTCATAAGGACGTGATACCAATGAACCGAAAATCTCTGGCCGCCGCTTTTCCACACACCGTGCCGGTGCTCATGGGCTATCTGTCCATCGGCATCGTGTTCGGCTGGATGCTGTCGGCGGCAAATTTTCACCCCATCTGGTCGGCCATCATGTCGCTGACCATGTACGCCGGCAGCGGACAGTACCTGGGGGTGCAGCTGCTGGCCGACGCCGCTCCGCTGGCGGATGCGGCCTTTCTCACCCTCATCCTCAATTTCCGCCACCTGGTGTACGGCCTGTCCATGCTGGAAAAGTTCCAGGGCATGGGCTGGCGGAAGCTGTACATGATTTTCTCCCTCACCGACGAGACCTATGCTCTGCTGGCCGGGGTACAGGCTCCGGAGGGTGTGGATGAGAAGGCGTTTTATTTCTCCATCGCCCTGCTGGACCACCTGTACTGGATTGCCGGGTCCGTCATCGGCGCGGTGGCCGGGGCGCTCATCACCATCAACACGCAGGGCATCGACTTCGCCATGACGGCGCTTTTTTTGGTCATCGCGGTGGAGCAGTGGCAAAGCAACACCCGCCATGCCCCGGTATGCCTGGGGGCGGCGGGTACGTTGGCCTGTCTGCTGATATTCGGGCCGGAAAACGGACGGTTCCTCATCCCCGCCCTGGTCATTCTGGTGGCCGGACTTTTGATGCTGCGGCCCTGGCTGGAGCGCCGCACGTCCTTTGCGGAAGGAGGCGAGGGGGTATGACAACCACGAGAATTGCCGCTCTCGTGGCGGTGATGGCTGTGATAACATTTCTCACCCGAGCGCTGCCCTTCCTGCTTTTCGGGAGAGGTGGAGAGCCTCCCAAGGTGGTGCTCTATCTGGGCAGGTTTCTGCCCCCCGCCGTAATCGCAATGCTCATTGTATACTGCTACCGCGGGACCAGCTTTGCAGCGCCCGGCCAATGGGTTCCCGGCCTGATTGCCGGGTCGGCGGTCATTATCCTCCACGTTTGGAAAAAGAACAATATGCTGTCCATTGTGGGCGGCACCATTCTTTATATGATTCTGGTTCAGGCAGTGTTTTGAGCGCGATGCCGCCATGAAGGCGGAGCAGGGTCCCGTTCTCTGCCTGCGGACCCGCCCGCTGCGTTTGCAAATCGCGCGCTCTTGGTTACGTTCTCTCACGCGAGAGATAGAAATCCCCCGGAGGGCTTTGCTTTGTCAATGAGGAGCGGATGTTACTCCGACGGCGGCAATTTGCGGTATACCTTGCCGTTTTCCGGCGTCTTGCCGCGGATGGCGAACAGCTCCTCCACCGTGACGAAGTGGAAGCCCCTGGCCATCATCACATCTACAACCTGCAGGGCCGTTTCCACGCTGGCGGGGTAGATGTCGTGCAGGAGGATAATGTCTCCGTCCTTGACGCTGTCCAGGATCACGGACACCTGCCGGTCGGTGTCACGGTCGGACCAGTCCTCCGGGTCCACCGACCACAGGATGATGGGGGCCGCGGCCCGGTCCTGGGTGGCGGCGTTCATCATGCCGTAGGGGGGACGGAGCATGAACGCTTCCCGGCCCACCAGGGCGGTGAGGATGGCGCGAAGCTCGTCCACCTCGGTGTAAAAATCCGAGGCGTTCAGCTCCGCCAGCACCTTGTGGTGGTAGGTATGCAGGCCGATTTGATGGCCCTCCCCCTCCATGCGCTGGAGGAGCAGCTCGTTGCCCTCCACATTCTGGCCGACGACAAAAAAGGTGGCGTGCACCCCTCGCTGGGCCAGGCCGTCCAGGAGGATGGGGGTGGTGGCTGCCTTCGGCCCGTCGTCGAAGGTGAGGGCCACGTAGGGGCCGTCGGGAATCTTTGCCCCGCCCATGGCCTCAAGGTCTGCATCAGGAGCCTCCCAAGGCCAGTACGGCACCGCCGCCAGGGCCAGTGCTATCAGGGCCAGCGCCCCCGCCTTCAGACGTTTTTTCCAGCAAGTCAAGCCTTCGCCGCCTTTCATACGTAACTGTGGTCAGTATGCACATCGGGCGGGGTTTTATACGCGGTGCGCGGCAAAGCGCGAAGGACCGGGAATTATTCCCGGTCCTTCATTTTTTTGCTGATTAAAGGATGATGAGCTGCTTGGGGGAGTGAGTGATGTTGATGCAGCCGTCCTCGGTAAGCATGACGACGTCCTCAATGCGCACGCCGAATTTCCCGGGGATGTAAATGCCCGGCTCGGCGGACAGCAGCGCCCCGGCGGGGATGGGCTTATCCCAGAGGTTGCTGAACCGGGGATTTTCGTGAATCTCAATGCCCAGGGAGTGGCCGAAGCCATGGCCGAAATAGTCCCCGTAGCCCGCGTCGGCGATGACCTTGGCTCCTGCGTTGTGGACATCCGCGCCGATGACACCGGCGTGGGCGGCGGCAATGCCCGCCAGCTGGGCCTGGAGCACGGTGTTGTAGACCAGCTCCATCTCCTTAGAGGGCTGGCCGACGGCCACGGTGCGGGTCATGTCCGAGCAGTAGCCCCCCACCTTGCACCCGAAGTCCATGGTGAGGAACTGGCCCTTTTGAATTACGTCCGGGCCGGGGACGGCATGGGGTTTGGAGCCGTTGGCTCCGCAGGCCACAATGGGGTCGAAGGAATTGCGCTCCGCGCCCTTGCGGGCCATGATATAGGTCAGCCGGGCGGCCACCTCCTGCTCGGTGAGGCCGGGCTTGAGGAAGTTCAAAATCTCCAGCAGGGCCTCGTCGGTGATGCGCTGGGCCTCCTTCATGGCGGCCAGCTCGTCCGCGTCCTTGACCATGCGCAGATCGGTGAGCAGCTGGGAGGCGGGGACAAACTCGGCCTCCACGGCCTTGGTCCACTGGCTGTGCTCGGCCACGGGCATGTACTCGTCCTCAAAGCCCAGCTTGACCACGTTGTTGGACTTGACAAGATCCGCCGCCAGCTTTCGGTAATTCATGCCCTTGGGCGGCAGGGCCACCTCCGCCCCGGCGATGAGGTGCTGTGCGGCCTCAATATACCGGGTGTCCGTGTAGTACCAGGTCTTGTCCGGGGTGATGAAGGCCACGCCCTCCCCGTGAAAGCCCATGGCGTAAAACTCGCCGGGCTCGCTGGTGACCAGCATGGCGTCCAGCCCGCAGTCCTTCAGACGGCCGGCGATCTTTTCAAAATGGGTCACTTGAACCATCTCCAATCACAAATAAAATTTTGGAAAGCTCTTACGCTTGACTCATGCTGAGATAGGCAATGACGGCCATGGCGATGACGGCCAGTCCCACCAGCCGGGCGGCCAGCAGGGCCGATTTTCCCGGCTCCTGGCCGGAGTAGCTTCGCGCCCGGCCCCAGCGCAGGAACGCCTTGGGGTTGATGATGATGTACAGCCCCGCCGCCACCAGCAGGACGGCCAGCACCAGGTACACAGTGGGCGAGAGCTGAATGCCATATGCTGACGATAACGCGATCTGCGGCATAAAATGACCTCCTGATTATAAAAATTCGATCAAAATAAGGGTGAAGCCCATGACGGTCATGATGACGCCGGTCAGCCGGTAGAGCCACAGGCTCACACAGGTGGGTTCCCGGTCAGACAGCCATAGCGCCACCACCACAGGGATCGGGGCCAAATGGTAAAAATCGCACCCAGTATCACAAATATAATGCCCAAAATGATGTTCATCATTGATGCGTTACCCAGACTTCCGCTCAAATTCCTGATAAATTTGTTTCATGGTCAGCGCGTCCTCCGCCTGGGTGCCGGCGCTCTCGCAGATGAAGGTGGGGCTCCACCCCCGGCGGGCCACCGCCTCGGCCAAAGGGGTCCAGTCCGGGCCGTAGCCCCCGTCGTCGGCAAAGGTGCGGTGGCATTTCTCGCCGCCCTTGGGGGTGAACTCGATGTGGGAGAAGTGGCTGTGGAAACGGGAGGCCCGGTCCCGGCCCAGCACCTGCTCCATGCGGTCCAGCATTCGTTCCATGGCCTCGGCTCCGTCGTCGGCCCCCAGCGAGCGGGCGTATAGATGGCCGAAATCCACGCAGGGGAGGAGGCGTTTATCCACCGTGCACAGCTCCAGCACCTCGTCCAAATCTCCCAGCTGGTTGATCTTGCCCATGGTTTCCGGGCACAGGGTGATGTGGCCGAAGCCCGCATCGTCGCAGGCGGCGATGACCTCCTTCAAGGAGCACAGCGCGATGTTCTGGGCCTCCCGCCGGGTGCGCTTCATCAGCGCGCCGGAGTGGATGACCACCCGCTTTGCCCCCATCCAGTCCGCCACCAGGCAGGCCCCGGTGATGTAGCCGGTGGTTTTTTGCAGAGCCTCCGGGTCTGGGTTGGCCAGGTTGATGAAGTAAGGCGCGTGGAGGGAAAGGGAAATCCCGTGCTCCACGGCGGCAAGACCCACCTTGCGGGCGGTGTCCTCCCCCACATGGACCCCCTTGCCGCACTGGTATTCGTAACAGTCCAAACCGATTTCCTTCAGCCATTTCGGCGCGTCTGCCGAGGACTTGTAGGGGAAGCTTTCCGCGTTGCCAGCGGGGCCAAACATTGCGCTCACAGCGTTTCTCCTTTCCCGGACAGCAGGCGGAAGGGGACCTCCACGGCGTACCGCAGGTACCGCCCCGGATTGCCCGCCAGCCGGATGGGTTTTACCAGAATGGTGCTCACTCCGGCCAGGTTGCCGCCCAGCACGTCGGTGAATACTTGGTCGCCGACAATGGCGGTCTGCTCACGGGTGACGCCCACCTGTTCCATGGCCTTGTGAAAGGAGGAAGGCCTGGGTTTGCCCGCATGGCCGATGAAAGGCACGTCCAGTCCTTCGGAAAAAACGCGGGGACGGTGCTCGTGCCGGTTGTTGGACAGCACGAACAGGGTCACTCCGTGGGCCGCCAGATCGTCCCGCCATGTCTTCAATTTTTCGTCCGGCAGGGGCACGCCATAGGGGACCAGGGTGTTGTCCAGGTCCGCCAGCAGCAGCTTGAAGCCCCGGCGCTCCAGTGCCTGGCCGGTGATCTCATAAATATCGTGGGCCACGAACCGGGCCCGGAACCACGCCATAGTCCACCTTCTATTCTGCCCGGGACGGGCATAGATTGTGATAAGCACAGCGTTTACTATATCACAAAATTCTGCCGTTCACAAGGGGGAACATCCGATGAAGGAGCTGTTGATGGCCCTGCCCGCCGGACAAGAGACCCAGGGGAGGAATTACGGCCTGACTCCCGCCCACATGGCCTACCGGGTGGGACCGGGTCCAAAGCTGCTGGGCATCCGTCTGCCCCAGAACCTGCGGGGCGGGCTGATGCAGGTGGATTGCGCCGGGTTCGACGGAGGCGGCGATCCGGTGGGCTGCTGCCGCCAGATCCTGGGGGAGTGCCGCCGCCGGCTTTTCCGGGGCATTGTGTGCGATTTTGAGGGGATGCCCACGGGATGCCTGGGCAAGCTGGTGGAGATTTTGGACCGCAACTGCGCCGCCCAGGGCTGGTCGCTGTACGTGCCGGAGTGCTATGCTTCCCACGCGCCCAAGGCCCGGGTGCTGATTCCCTCCGCCCTGACCCACGGTACGCTGGAGCGGCGGCTGCGGGAGGCGTCGGAGCGGTACGGCATCCAGCGCACCGCCTTGGCGGTGGAGTGGGTGCGGGAGGATTTCCTCCTGCCCGCCAAGGGCAGGGGAGAGCCGCTGGGCCGGGAGAAGCTGGAGGGACAGATCAGCCGTTTGGAGCCCGCGGTATTTTTTGACCGGGGGCTGTGTGCGCACTATTTTACTTATATGAAGGGACCGCAGGCACATTTTATGCTGTTTGACACCCCGCGCTCGATCCGGGAAAAGCTGTCCACCGCCAATCGGCTGGGGGTGCCCGCCGCTCTGCTGCCCGGTCCTGAAATTGAAGAGTATATGGAGGAAATTTTTGGAGAAAATGGGGGCTGACCCTGCTTGCGGGGGTGGGGCAGGTGTGGTATACTGGACCGGATAACTGCCCACGAAGGAGGCCCGTCCATGAACACCAATGAGCGCCGCAGCCACATCCTGGATTATCTGAAAGCCGCCGATGGACCCGTGTCGGCCACCGCACTGGCCCAGCGGTTGTCGGTGAGCCGTCAAATTATCGTGGGAGATGTGGCCCTCTTGCGGGCGGCGGGGGAGGACATCACCGCCACCCCCCGGGGGTACGTGCTGGAGCGCCCCCGGGCGGGGTTTTCCCGTACCGTGGCCTGCTTCCACAGCGGGGCGGACATGGAGCGGGAGCTGACGCTGATGGTGGACCAGGGGTGCACGGTGGAGAACGTTATTGTGGAGCATCCGGTGTATGGACAGATCACCGGGCCGCTGGACCTTTCCTCCCGGTATGATGTGTCGGAATTTATACGGAAAGTTGAGGAAAACGGCGCCCGGCCCCTGTCCGCGCTGACGGACGGCATCCATCTGCACACCCTGCGCTGTCCAGACGGGGAAACCTTTGAGCGGACGGCGGCAGCGCTGGAGGAAGCCGGGTTTTTGGCGCGGTAAAGCCGTTCGCAACCCTTGGTTGCGGTATTTTCCAGCCTCTGCTGGTGGTCCGCAACCGGGTTTCCTGCTATAATGAAGCCATGAAGGGGGTGGCCTTGATGAGGCTGAACGAGAAAATTTTATATTACCGCAAGGCGGCCAAGCTGTCCCAGGAGGAGCTGGCCGCCCGGGTGGGGGTATCCCGCCAGGCGGTGAGCAAGTGGGAGCTGGGCGACGCCACGCCGGAAGTGGACAAGCTGCTGGCCCTGGCGAGGGCCTTTGGTGTGGCTACCGATGAACTGCTCAGCGAGAGTGAGCCCGCAGGGCCGGACCGGGAAACGGACCCGCCCCAGGAAGGGCAGCCTGCGTACACAGCTCCCGGCACGCCGCCGGGGGACGGCTTCGACCGGGCCGCGGGGCGTGTTGGGCGGCTGATCCGGCGGTTTGGTTGGCTGGTGGGCGTATATGTTGCTCTGAGTGGGCTGGGAGTCACCGCAGCAGGGGCGTTGGTCCGGTGGATATCCGGGACGATGTTTGCCTCATCCAACCCGATGCTGGGCAGCCCCGACGCGCTGGGCGGCTTTCTCTACGGCGGGACCCATCACGCTGTCTCGGAGTGGGATATGGCGCAGTGGGAGATGCTGAACAACAGCCCTGCGGTCGTGGGGCAGCGCATTTTTCAGGGCTTTGCCACGGCCATTCTGGCCATCGGCGTGACCATGATGATTGTTGGGGCTGTGCTGGCGGTGGCACTCTATCGGAAAGGAAACATGAAGCCCTGATTTTGGTCAAATAGACAGTTGACATTTTTCCCTTGGCCTGTATAATAGTCCACACAGATGTCTTGACATCTGTGTGGACTTATTTTGAGCGTTGAGGGTGAGGAAAATGGAAAAAATCAAAGCGTTTTTGAAACGCAAAGACATCGAGATCTCCGGCAAGCGCTACGGCATCGACGCGCTGGGGGCCATGGCACAGGGCCTGTTCTGCTCGCTGCTGATCGGCACCATCGTCAAGACCCTTGGGGAGCAGACCGGCCTGCAATTTTTGGTGGATGTGGGCAATTACGCCTCCGCCATGAGCGGCGCGGCCATGGCCGTGGCCATCGGCTGGGCGCTGAAGGCCCCGCCCATGGTGCTGTTCTCCCTGGCGACGGTGGGTTATGCCGCCAACGCCCTGGGCAGCGTTACCCTGGACGGCGGAAAGGGTGCCGGCGGGCCGCTGGCGGTGCTGCTTATCGCCATTATTGCGGCAGAATTCGGCAAGGCGGTCTCAAAGGAGACCAAGGTGGACATCCTGGTCACCCCGCTGGTGACGATTCTGGTAGGGGTGGGGCTGTCCGCCCTGCTGGCCCCGGCCATCGGCACCGCCGCCACCGCCATCGGCAGCATCACCCGGCTGGCCACCGACGAGCAGCCTCTATTGATGGGAATTCTGGTGAGCGTAGTCATCGGCATGGCCCTGACTCTGCCCATCTCCTCCGCCGCCATCTGCGCCGCGTTCAGCCTGACGGGCCTGGCGGGGGGCGCGGCGGTGGCGGGCTGCTGCGCCAATATGGTGGGCTTCGCCGTGCTGTCCTTCCAGGAAAACGGCTGGGGCGGCCTGGTGAGCCAGGGCATCGGCACCTCCATGCTGCAAATGGGCAACATCGTGAAAAACCCGAAAATCTGGCTACCCGCCATTTTGACCTCCGCCGTCACCGGGCCCATTGCCACCTGTGTGTTCCGGCTGGAGATGAACGGACCTCCGGTGTCCGCGGGTATGGGCACCTGCGGCCTGGTGGGGCAGATCGGCGTATGGACGGGCTGGATTGCCCCCAGCGAGCAGGCCTTGGCCAACGGCGCGGCTGCCATCACTCCGGGGGCCTTTGAGTGGGCCGGACTGATCCTGATCTCTTTCGTGCTTCCGGCGGTGCTGTGCTGGGCCTTCGGCCTGCTCTTCCGGAAAATCGGGTGGATTAAGGACGGCGACCTGAAGCTGGACGAAGCTGGACTGATTTAACGCACAAAAGAGCCCTGCCTGTCCAAGCGGGGCTTTTTTGACGTTTTCGACAAAGAAATCCCCGCCTCTGCTGGAAAAAAGGTGAGGAAAAGGTTGAAATCAGCTTGACGAACTGTTGCCCGTGTGTTATAATTCCAAATTGCGCTGGTATGCGAAAGGGGGACCGTCTGATGCTGACAGAATTGGAGAACGCGGCCAAGGTCGTGGGCGTCAAGCAGGTCCGCCGGGCGCTGGCAAACGGTCAGGCAAAGCGCCTGTACCTGGCAAAGGACGCCGATCCCCAGCTTACCGGGCCCTTGGAACGTCAGGCGGCCGAGCAGGGCGTCGAGATCGCCTGGGCCGACACGATGAAGGTGCTGGGAAGGGCCTGCGGCATCGCCGTGGGGTCTGCCGTGGCCGCCATGATTTGAGCCCCGCGTCAATTTTTTCCGGTTTTGGCGAATAATCTTCCGATTGTTCGTTAAAATATATATCTATTGAAAGGAGGAAAATCATGCCTACTTTTAACCAACTGGTCCGCAAGGGCCGCGAGAAGAGCACCTACAAGTCCAACTCTCCCGCCATGCAGCACGGTCTGAACACCCTGAAGAACAAGGAGACCGATCTGCCCTCTCCCCAGAAGCGGGGCGTGTGCACCGCCGTTCGTACTTCCACCCCGAAGAAGCCGAACTCCGCGCTGCGTAAGATCGCCCGTGTGCGCCTGACCAACGGCTATGAGGTCACCGCCTATATCCCCGGCGTGGGCCACAATCTGCAGGAGCACTCCGTGGTCATGATCCGCGGCGGCCGTGTCAAGGACCTGCCCGGCGTTCGTTACCACATCATCCGCGGTACGCTGGACACCCAGGGCGTCAACGGTCGGATGCAGGCCCGCTCCAAGTACGGCGCCAAGCGGCCCAAGGCTGCCAAGAAGAAGTAATTCAGCTTCTTCACCCATCACGAGTTTTGCGCATACGCGCAAGGCCGAAAGCCTTGCCGAGCGTTTATTCCATATATTTATGGGTAGGCCTCGGACAGGCATTGTACGGAGATGTTTTTGAGCCGCTACGGCTTGAAAAACTTCGAGTACCTATGAATTCTAATTCTATGTAGAAGGAGGGAAGCGAAGTGCCCAGAAGAGGAAACGTACCCAAGCGGGAAGTTCTGCCCGACCCGCTGTATAATTCCGTCCTAGTCACTAAGCTCGTCAACAGCATCATGCTGGACGGCAAGAAGGGCGTAGCCCAGAAGGTCGTCTATGGTGCCTTTGACATCATCAAGGACAAGACCGGCAAAGAGCCGCTGGAAGTCTTTAACACCGCAATTGAGAACATCATGCCTTCCCTGGAGACCAAGTCCCGCCGTGTGGGCGGCTCCACCTATCAGGTCCCCATGGAGGTCCGGCCCGAGCGCCGTCAGACCCTGGGTTTGCGCTGGCTGACCAACTACTCCCGCAACCGCGGTGAGAAGACCATGAAGGAGCGCCTGGCCGGCGAGATTATGGACGCCGCCAACAATACGGGTTCCGCCGTGAAGAAGCGCGAGGACACCCACAAGATGGCCGAGGCCAATAAGGCGT